>JAAYCU010000244.1 GCA_012729595.1 Phycisphaerales bacterium | reverse complement strand
TCATGGCATCCGTTCCATATTTGCAAGATTCTGACGGTCCATCCGTCATTTCCTTGCAAAATATACACGCCCCCATGCGTCATTGCAGCCCCAAAATACTGAGATTTCTTACTTTTTCTGGGACGACAAATTAGCCCGAGGCGGTTGACCATGGCTTGATATCCGCGAAGGAAAGGAGTTGCCAACGACTAAGCCAGCCCAGCGTATTAAAGCCTTGCACATTGGCGATCATACGCTTGGGCTAACCTGCCGCGATCACTTACACTCGCATATTGGCCCAAAGCATGACCGGTTGAGACTATTGGAATCGTTTATACTGTGAACAGATCAGGCGGTCTTGTCCGGCCAGGCCTTCCACACCCTTGAACAAAGTAGAGCAGATATACTTGCCCCCTATCGCTACTCGTTTCCCGAGTGAAAAGCATAACCCCACGCCTCCCCTTCCGGCCAGATGTCCAAAAATATGTGTTTGATCGCGGCATACGTCGCCCTGACAGGGAAGAACAGGAAGGCCATAGGATTTGGCGGGGTCTGAAAGTCAAAGGTGCCTGAGCCGGTCAGTTCGTGAGTGTCTCGATCATAACAGCATTGAATACCAGGGATCAAGGTACTCGGATTCGCTCCGAGAGCAAGAAGCATGTCCAACGTATCGGAATCGTAATCCAAGGTATAAAGAATCCCGCCCCGTCCCCGGACACAAGCGTTATCACCGTGAAATATATTCAAATTCGCCGGGGCTCCGAACGATATGCCCGTTTCCGGATCGACCCAGTTGGGCGGTGGAAGCGTGTCCGGGCAGTACATTTCCTGGTATTGATTGCGCAGTCTATGCGTATCACACCAGTAAGGCTCTCCGTCCACCGGCTCATTGGCGCAGGGGACACCCGGAATCAGCCCGCAACCGGAAACGATTAGCACCAACCCCAACGCAAAGAAGCTACGCATACCGATAGTGTAACGTATATGGCGACAAACCCCAAACGCCTTTCCAAACACCACTCAATTACCAATACGGCTTTATAGCTTATAAAGCCACGGCTGCCGTTGCTGGAAAATATTCGTATCGGGTGCAACCAGCTTGTCGGCGGCCAGAGCTAAATCAAACTCGGCGATGGACGCGGGCGATGGATCACCCTGGCTCATGGACATGATCTTTCCTCCAGGATCGACAAGCACGGCCGTGTTCCAACCCGCCCCTATCATGAACACGCGATTTTCTACCGCGCGCGTACGTAACATGGCTGTATCCTCGGGCATATCGAAGACAAGCAGGATGTCCGCTCCATCCAAGGCCATCGCGCGGGCAGGAGCAAAGCCGTGCGCATCATTACCAGAAAGGCAGCCAACTTTCGCGCAACCAATGTCGGAAAGCCCTTCAGGCAAGGGTGCCAATACGGACTGAATTTTGAACCTTCGAGCCCATCCCAGAATGGTCTCTCTTTGTTCGGGCAGACTGATATCGGATACGAGCATGGTCACTCCACGTCGGGACAGACCTTCAAGCCAAGCCTCAAGGGTTCCCATGGACAAGTACTCGACGACCATACGGGCCGGGGTGGCCGCGACCATGATGCGATGGGTATCTCGTTTTTCCGATGGCTGAGCCGGACTGGCCGTCAGAAGACGCCTTCGCCATGATTCCGCTATCCGCGTCTTATTGGCCGGTTGTAGATGTAAATCCGCAACGATTACCTCCGGTCGATCGGGCGGCGCCTCGGCAAGCAATGTACCGTCAGCACCAACTATCCGGCTTTGGCCCACATACCCGATGGGTGGCAGCTCCAAGCCACACTTGTCGGCACAAACAAAGGGTATACCAAACTCCCTCGCTCGAGCTTCGATCAGGAATTCGACTTGAATGTTCTCGTATTGGCCGGCTTGCCGGGCCCCATTTATCCAGCAGGTCGACATGGCCAGCAACTCCGCCCCGTCGTTTGCCAGAGTGGCAATAATCTCTGGTACACGGGCCTCGGCGCAGATGAGAATGCCGATGCGGCCGATCCGACTATTAATAACCCTGATTTCCGTGCCCGGCGTGTACCACTCATGATCGGCGTGCCATAGAAAACGCTTTCTGGCTAGCCCGAGAACGTCTCCTCGATCATCAAGTAGAATGGCCGTGTTATGAAGAACATCCCCCGTGTCCTCCACAAACCCGCAGACAATGTGCAGGCCTCGGCGGGCGGCCTGTTTCCGAAGCCAGCCGAGGAAATCGGCACTGGAGAGATGGTCGCCAACGCGATAGGAATGTATAGAACCAAGCAGATACGCTGGGTATGCACACTCCGGCAAAACCAGCAATTCCGCCCCCAGCCCGGCTGCGGTGGCGATAGTCGCCTCAATCTGTTCCAGGGTGGCGGCCGCCTCGTTCATCAGCAACGCGGAGATCTGACCGGCCGCGACGGTGATTTTTCGGGTAGGGGTCAGCATAATCGGTTGATCGTAAAAGCCGCGGCGGCCTGTTGCAACCGAGCCATCGGCAAAACTATAATCGGTTTTTTCTGGAAAGTGGTGAGCCAAGCAATGCCAAAACGTGATTATTACGAAATACTGGGTATACCAAGAAATGCAGCCGTCGACCAGATCAAGCGAGCCTACCGCAAACTCGCCAAGCAGTACCATCCTGACCACAATCCGGATGATCCATCGGCGGTGGAGCATTTCAAGGAGGTTCAAGAGGCATACGAGATATTGAGTAACCCGCAAAAACGTAAAGCCTACGATCAATGGGGTCATGCAGGGCTCGGCACCGAGGGGGCCGAGCCCCATAGCGGATGGCGGAGCGGGCCGGCTGGCCAGCGGGTCTACACTTGGAAAAGCGGTGGCGGCCCCGACATTCCAATCGATGATTTGGACGATCTGTTTAACGTCTTTGCAGGCCATGCCGGCGGTCGACGGCGCGACCGCGGTCCGGACATTTTCAACGAGTTCTTCCAGCAGCACGGAACCCATGGGCGGGTGGGGAAGGCGGAATCATCTGACCTGGATATAACCTATCCCTTGAACCTGGAGTTCGAGCAGGCTTTGCAGGGGACGACTGTCGAGATCAGCTTGGATAAGCGGGGCACGATTCAAGTCAAGATTCCACCGGGAGTGTTCAATGGGCAGCGTATTCGCGTTCGCGGAAAGGGTCGCACTGGACGGCGCGGCCAGACCGGAGACCTCTATATCGTCTGCCAGGTGCGGGAACATCCGTATTACCGGAGGGTAGACAACGATTTGTACCTTGAATTACCACTATCATTGACCGAGGCGGCCCTGGGAACCAAGGTAGATATACCAACCCCTCAGGGGCGAACTCTGCTTACCGTTCCGCCGGGCACACCCAGTGGGGCCCGGTTGCGACTCAAGGAACGCGGGGTGCGGACGACCGGGCCTAAGTCGCCTGGTGACCTATACGCAGTAGTCCGGATCGTGCCCCCCAAGTCCCTTAACGCGAAGCAAAAAGAGCTGTTAGAGCAATTTCGCCTCGCTGGCGAAAACTTGCCGCGCCAAGACCTCGGCTGGTAAGATATTGGAGCACACAATCGCCCAATATACCAAGGGCGATGCGCGGCAGGTGAATTATCATGGCCGGTATAGAAAACAAATCCCGATGGCGGATCGCTGGTGTTCTCTTACTACTGAGCGGGATTCTGATTCTTGCCGTCCTGGCAATCCGGCCTGCCTGGCACAGCAAGCAGCAGCCGCGATCTATTGCGACTACTCGGCCAGCCGTTGACACGGAACGGGAGCAACTGCTCCTTGCCCAAGCCATTCAGCGGGTTCTGCTTGCCCTGATTGTGCTGGTGCTTATTTTCACCTTCGCGGGTCTGGCTTGGCTACGTTGGAGTCGTCGTTTTCGCGTTTGGTTATTCCGGGAGCCACATCCCCCAACGCCGGCCGACGATGTATGGGCAATGTACCGCTTGCCGGAGGAACCGGAAGATACGGATGAGAACGATGCGACGTAATTCTGATGAAACCCGGGAGTCAACATGAAACTTCGTTCGGGTGATACGGTCAATAGCAATCGAGGCCAACCTCCGCTGCTCACGTACGGGCTTATATCTATCCTCATCGCGATGGCCTTGATCACGCTGGTCGGACTTTTCGCCGGCACCGTTCTCTTGCGCGACAGTCAACAGCATACATTGGCCCTAGGGGTGATCGCCTTGGCCGTTCTGCTGGTGATCGGGCTAAGCGGGGTAGGTCTGAGCTTGGCGGCCGTCGCGTTTCTTCGCCGCCTGCGTACGCTGACCAGGAACCTCTCCGCCATCGATCAGCGCACTACTACCCTGGCCGACACAATCGCCAATGGGCAGGGTGACGTGTCCAACGAAACCATCGCCTTGGTCGACCCCACCGAATCGGTCAAGTTGCTTGCGGATATCCGGGAAATCCTGCTTTTACCAGAAACCGCCCGGAACCGACGTTTCAAGAGTCTGGTCACAAGGGAGTTTCGGCATCGATTGGCCGCAGCCGACAATTATATCTCTATCGGAGAATTCCAATCGGCTCGCGAAGAGCTAGACAACCTAGTAGAACGATTCGGGACCAACGATCAGATTAAGCAAACGCAGGAACGTATCGTGCAAGCGGCGGAGGCAGCCCAGGAAGCTGAAATTAACCACGTGTCGGCGGAAATCGAGGATCTCATGGGCCTTGACCAGTACGACGAGGCCCAGAGGATGGTGAAAGAACTGATCACGAAATATCCTGAAGCTGCGCCAGCCCGCGACTTGCACGAATACGTCGAGGAACGCACGCGAAAATACCTCCACGAACACCGCCAGCGCAGCCATGAGGAAATACAAAAAAATGTTAATAATCGGGACTGGATCAAAGCCCTCGATTCAGCCCGCCGCTTCTTGGAGATATTTCCTGCCGGGGCGGATTCAGATGTCCTGCGCGACCAGATGGAAACACTGGAAACCAACGCCAACATTCAAATCCGCCAGGATTTCGAGCGGCAATTCAAGGAGTATCTGGCCGCCCAGAAATACTGGGAGGCACTGACCTTAGCCAAGCATATTATTTCCGAATTCCCGACAAGTCCGCAGGCCGAAGCCCTTCGCGGCCAACTGTCTCGCGTGGAGGAACTGGCCCGCAAGCAACGCAAGGCAACCTAGCTATTGATCAAACGTACCGAACTGCTGTTCCCGCGTAACGATCACGAGGGGTATAAGAGCTATATGGTACAGCCGCGTGTCGATCCCTTGTGGTTTAATCGCTTTCTATTGCGTAAGGTCACGATTACAACTACCAACCCCGCGCCGACCTTATCCTCGGCGGCAATTGATCCCTTCTCAACCATCCCAAACGATTATTCGTTCACGACGATAATGTCGCCAGTTGCATATGTGTCAAAGGGGATTTATTGAAAGTCAATCTGGCGAGTCGAGCGTTATTTGATCTTCAACTGCTGCCACAAAGCTGTTTCCACCTGGTGAAAACGTGAAAACGTGTTGTGCAAATGCTCGATGATTTCAGCCAACTGACGGTCGTCGGCCGGGATGGTTCCGCCACCGGCCTGCTGCAAGGCTTGCAAGCGGGCAATGGCGTCGTCCAGCCGGGTGGCCGCCTCGGCAAACGCCGTGGCCGAATCGTGGAGGTTGGCCTGCTCGGCCTCGACCAGGGTTGGTTGATACAAAAGACGCCACGGGTTCCGTCGCAACTCCTTGCTGGTGGCCTTCAGATGGTCCGATGTTTCCTTGAAGTTCCCGATGATCTGATGCAATCGCTCGGTGTTGAGTACCACGACTTCCCGGCCGGCAGCGGAAATGTCCCCGATATCCTTAAGCGAACCGTTAAGCCGATCCAGGGCGACGTGTACCTTGGCCAGCAGGCCGGCGGCCTCGGTCGGATCGAGCTGGCTGGCGATCCGGGCGACAATTTGAGTGTCCAGCATCTCGGCGGTGGACCGTACGTGCTTGATGGTTTCATGGATAGGAGTGCGATTATCCTCCAGCATATCGGTCGTCGTTCGCAGGGCCCGGCTCAGCGAATCAATAATATCATGGATTTTAACGATGGCGGCCTGATCGGCGGACCGGTCCATCTCCGTCCGCAGGCTATGAGTCAGATCATTGATACCGCCCAGAATGGAATGCAGCTTGGCCAACAGAGCCTGTTGTTCCCCCGGATCGAATTCGTTGCGGAGGTTCCGGCTGACGGCCTGCAAATCGTCGAGAATGGCCAGAACACGCCCGATGGTGCTGCGGGGATCCTCCCCTTTCAACTGGGCTTGGAGCAGGGCCAGCAGGCTGGACGGGTCATTGGGGTCCAATTGGCCCGCAAGGCTGTCCTTCAGGTCATCGATACCGGGGGTTGGCGCCCCATCAATGATATCATGGGCCTGAACCGGGTCGCCAAGACCACGATCCTTGATGACCAACTCGCCCATCCCGCCTAGCAGGGCCTCGACCGGCCTAATCACGCAATCCTTGCGCAACCCAAGCGACGACCGTACTCGACAGGTGACGATCGCGAATAATTCCTCGTATCCGGAGTTTTCGTCCGTTTCCACGCGGAGTTCGATTTTCTCGATGCTCCCGGCCGGCTGCCCACCACAGGTCACCTGAGCACCCGGCTGGAGCTTGGTGGTGAATTGAGTGTGGGGGAATCGCACGTAAAGAGTCAGATTGCCGCCGCCGGCCGGAGCCAGATAGACCAGGACCACGATGAACAGCACGAAAAATAGAATCATCGCCAAACCGAGCTTGAAGGCGTTTCGTTCCGCGGGCATGGTCTACTCCCGATTACGCTTCCTATACTGCATCCGTCCGTTGGTTTCTATCGCTACGTACATATACCGTAATGACTTCTGACGGAGGGGCCGAGTTATAGAGAGTGTCGGCACAACGCTCATTCTCACTGTCCTCCACCGAACATTCTTCCGATTATTTCAATTTACTCTCCGGCGATAATCAGCTTCTCATATTCGCTCGTACCGTCGGCCTTAGTCAACGGGCCTTCCGGATCACCGCAAAGAAATTGATGTATCAACCGTTCGTCGTCATTGGCCAGCCTCTCGGGCGATGTATCTCGCAAAGACTCAAATTCCTCGCGACGGCCAATCTTCAAAACCTTTCCGCGATCCAGCATGACCATGCGATCGGCGATGCGAAAGGCCGAATCCATTTCATGAGTCACCACCACCGAGGTCACTTGCAGCTTCTTGGACAGATCCATCATCAACTGGTCGATGGCCGCCGAGGTTACGGGATCCAATCCGGCTGATGGTTCATCATAATACAGAATCTCCGGATCCAAAGCGGTCGCCCGGGCCAGTCCGGCGCGTTTCTTCTGGCCGCCAGACAGTTGCGCGGGCATCTTATCCCGATGCTCGAGCATGTGGACCTGCTGAAGCTTTAGGGTAACGACGATGTCGATGATCGACGAATCGACGTACGAGTGTTCTTGCAGTGGCAGAGCTATGTTCTCCGCAACGGTCATGGAATTAAACAACGCCCCGCTCTGAAAAAGGATACCAAACCGCTTGCGCAGTTCGTTCAGCCCTTTCTCGTTCATGGCCCGCAGGTCAACCGGCTGATTCATTCCCTTGATTCGATAATAAATGTGCCCATCGGTCGGCCGCAGTTCGCCGATCAGGCAGTTTAACAGAGTGCTTTTGCCGCAGCCCGAGCCGCCCATGATTACCAAGGTCTCGCCGGCGTAGACCTCGAAGCTGACCCCGTCCAGCACGTGTACCAGCCGACCGTCGGGTCCGGCAAAGCTCATTACCAGATCCCGAACCGCGATCACCGCATTATTCGGCACATCCACAGCCACGTTCGTCATGCCCCAGTCCTACAATTTGAACAGGAAAAACATCGCGGTAAACACGCAGTCGGTTGCTATCAGAACTACTATTGACTTAACCACGGTTGCCGTCGTAGCTCGGCCCACCCCGACGGCCCCTCCGCTGACGTTCAACCCCTCGTAGCAGGCGATGATGGAAATCAGCAGACCAAACACGCCGGCTTTAACCAGCCCGGTGATAAAGTCCCTGTAAACCAAGGCCACCTGTGTAAAATAAAGATACTTACGCGGGCCGATGTCCAGCACCAGCCAACTGGTGATCATCCCGCCTAGTATGCCGACGACATCGGATAAGACGGTCAGCCCAATGAGCATAATCACAGTAGCCAGACAACGAGGCATGACCAGAAAACGGATGGGATTCAGTGCGTGAGCCCGCAATGCCTTGATTTCCTCGGCCTCGACCATCGCGCCGATTTCAGCTGCGATGGAGGCCCCGGCGAAACCACTGAGCACAATGGCCGCCAGCAACGGCCCCAACTCGCGAAACATGGCGATCCCCACGACATCCGCAACGCGTTCCAGTTGTCCATAGGCTTCCAGCGTCGGAGCCAATTGCAGGGCGAGTATTACTCCGATAAAGGATTGCACAAGGACAATGATGCCGATGCTCCGCACACCAACGCGGACCATTTGGGAAGCTAAAGCCGGCCAGCCAATTTTCTGCCGCGGAAGAAATAGGCAGCGCAATACCCACACCGTGGTGTCATACAGCAGATACCCCAGCCCCCCTATATAGTGCACATGGGATCGAGCGTGCTGTCCCCCGATAATGACGGCTTGCCCAAAAGCGGTAATCGCCGCTACCAGCCGGTTTACCCGTGGTTGGGGAGCAAGGTCGCTCATGCCCGCAGGGCCTCCGCCTCGCTCGGATAAATATTGAAAAACTTGTCCAGTTTGGTGATTTCAAACAGGCTGCGCACCCGCGGACCGACGCCGGAGAGCCCCAGCTTGCCCTCATAGGCATTAACCCGCCGGAACACTTCCACCAGGGTGCCGATTCCCGACGAATCCATGTATGTCACCTGCTCTAGATTGACCACGAGATTCCGTGGTTTCCCCTCGCAAGCGCCCACCAGCGCGCGGTGTACCTCAGGTGCCTTGTGCAGATCGATTTCGCCGGCCAGGGATACAACTATATCGTTCCCCTCTCGTCGCACTTCCCGGACACAATTATCATGATCGGCCATGCGCGGAATCCTCCTGGTCTGTAGAACGGTCCGGCCCTGATCGAGTCGGCGGCGTGTTCAGCATTTTCAACATTCTCAGGCACATACCCTGCGGACGGCGTTGTGTATATTCTACCTCATCCATGGCCGTCTTGATGATATGCGTGCCCAGCCCGCCCGGCCGTACATCTTTCAGATCGCGGCCAACAATAGTACTCGGATCGATGTGGGGACAACAATCACGGACGGTCATTTGCAGGCCAACGGCGGAGCCGCGATGCACCGGCTCGATGATCACCTCGATCGGCTGGCCCGCCCGCCCACCATAACCATGCTGGATCACGTTAGCCATAGCCTCATTGATAGCCAGGGTAACAGCGGCAACGGCTTCCTCGGCAAAGCCGAGAAACGCGGCCGCTTCCTGGACAGCTTGGCGCACGGTGGCGATATGCTCGGGTTCGCTGGTCACCCGCAAGTCTATCTTTTCCCCAAAACCTTGCTTGCCGGTATCGCTCATAAGGCCGCCCCGCCTTCCGGTTGCGATGCTACCGGGTAACGTTCCTGTAGATACCGCCGCCAACGGGTGACGGCCCGAGCGCGCTCGACCTCGGAATCGTAGTACTGGTATCCAAAACGCTCGCCGGTCATTTTTTCCAGGGCAATGATGGCGAAAAAACGCACTGCCTCGTCGGTATCCTCCAGCCGTTGTACAAGAATGGCGATCACGGACTCGTCGCCGATCTCGGCCGCGTGTTTGACCGCCGCGATCCGCTCCGCAGGCCGTTCTGAAATGAGCGACCGCGGATAAGGCGTTGCCGGTGGCGCACAACCAATCAACGGCAAGCAAACGACCGCCAGGAAAACCGGCCAAGAACTGGACCGAACCGGGTTCCTCCGCATATGCAGGTAACGCGCGCCCGCGGATATCGTATCTCTACCCGCCATGCCTGACCTGTACATAGTTCGGCCCCTGATCGGTAACGTATATGCTGACCGCACTTTATTATAAAGAGGTTACCAACCTCTGCCTATACCTTTATACCGGATTTAGCCGCCCTTTTAGAACCCCGGTCGTAGATTACCCTGTCCCGGATTTCACGTTAACCGTCCTGACTTGATCTTACCGCCCAATAAGTGGATGATTCATGCCGTGGCGATGGGCAGAAATAATCCATTTACGACCGAGGACAACATAATGATGGCGCGTTACGGAGTTCGAATGGCGACGTTGGTAATGTCTCTGGGGCTGGCCGTACCCGCCATGGCCGTTGGCTCGGATGTTAAGCCGTCCGTAGTCAAGATTTTCGCCAGCAAGTCCCCGCCCAACATGTTCCAGCCATGGCAGATCACCCCGCCGTCCGAAGTCACCGGCTCGGGCGTGATCATCGAGGGCGGGCGCATCCTGACCAATGCCCACGTGGTGGCGTACGCCCAGCAGATTTACGTTCAGCCCAACGAATCCTCGGAAAAACTGCACGCGGAAATCGAATTCATCGCCGAGGATTGCGACCTTGCCACCCTCAGGCTGGAGGATCCGGAGGCCATCGCCGACCGCCAGCCCGTTCCCCTGGCCGACGCCCTGCCCAAAATCAAGGACAAGATCAACGTACTCGGTTTCCCCACCGGCGGGGATTCCCTCTCTATCACCGAGGGCGTCGTTTCCCGGATCGAATACGGGGCGTACTACTATGAAACGGCGGCCTTGCGTATTCAGGTGGACGCGGCCATCAACCCCGGCAACAGCGGCGGGCCGGGCATCGTCGATGGGAAAATCACCGGCATCGTCTTCAGTAAACTCAGCGAGGCGGAGAACATCGGCTACCTGATCCCCGCGGAGGTCATCCGCCATTTCCTCGACGACTGGACCAGTAACGGGCGATACGACGGGTTCCCCAAGATCGACGCCGCGGGCGCGACCCTGGAAAACCCCGCTCTCCGCGATTTTCTCAAGCTGACTCGCGAGCAGACCGGCGTGGTCATCCACCGGGTGAATCGTCCGGAAATCGCGGACCTGCTCAAACCATGGGACGTGGTGACCGCTTGCGACGGGGTTAATGTGGACAACCTGGGCATGGTTTCGATCGCCGATGGCGTTCGCGTGGATTGGCCGTACCTGATCGCCCGCAAGTCGCCCGGCAGCACGATCAAGCTCGACCTGATCCGTGACGGGCAGTCCTTAACCGTTGAACTCCCTACAATTACCAACCGAAACACCCTCGTCCAGCGGATGACCGGCAAGCGTCCGACCTACTTCATTTACGGCGGGCTGGTCTTTTCACCCGTGACCACCGAACTGGTCCAATCGGCCGCCCGATATTTTGCCATCCTCGGTCTGCGCGGCAGCCTGCTCGCCCGGAAAATTCGTGACTATCGCACCGATACGGATGACGAAATGGTCGCTCTAGTCAGTCCGATCCTTCCCCACCGATTGACCAAGGGGTATGGCGTCTCGCCGTTATCCGTAGTCACCCATGTAAACGACGAGCCGGTCAAAAACCTGCGGCACATGATCCAGCTCGTCAAAGATACGAGCGACAAGCCGTTCATAATTTTCCGCTTCGAGAACGATTACGAGGAAAAGATTGTTCTCGAACCCGAACAGGTCGCCAGATTGACCCCGGAAATCATGCTCAACAACAATATCCCCTCGGCCTGCTCGGAGGATATGAAGGATCTGTGTCCGTAAAAAGCCCTCGTGCATCAGAGCGACTTGCTGATCTGTCACGGAGCGAGGTATCAATTGCCGGCCACCGCCATGAGGGGTAATGGAATCGCCTCGCGGTACCGCGTACAGGTACGTTGCACAATGTCGGTCAACATGGCGATAAATCCCGGCTCATCATTTAACGCCGCGGCCCGGACTACGGGGATGTTAAGCTCGCGACAAAGCCCCGTCGCTCGCTCGTCCAGTTCATACATGACCTCGATATGCTCGGTCAGAAAACCCAGGGGGGAAAGCACGACCGCGGAAAGCCCTTTTTCGTGTTCCGCTCGCAGGTAGGAGCAAACCTCAGGTTCGAGCCAGGGATCCTCCGGACGGCCGCTCCGACTCTGATAGACAATGGCATGCCCCAAGCGTCGATCCCCCGCTCTCTTGCGGCCGCGCCCCGAGACAGCTCCCTTCTGATTGCATTCCGGGGGGCTTTCCCCGTGTGACGAATCAACCCGCTCGCGGTACCCAGAACCGTAATCGGCCTCCGGCGGATTACGGTTGAAGGTGCCGCCCGGCGAACGCAGCAATTCACCACATAAAACGTCACCCGTCAGGCCATCCGTAATCAGTCCGGCGGCCTCGGCCAACTGCTCCCGGTAGCGACACCGCTTGGCCATTTCCATCGGTATGCTGTGGGCCGAAAAGACGATCCGGGCATTTGGTCGTGCTTCGTGAGCAAGTTTCGCAAGCGCCTGCCGAATCCGCTCGACATGGGCGGCGGTAAAGCCCGGATGGTTGTACCAACTGTCCACGTAGGTGACGGCGATATCGTGATCACCAGACTCCCGCAGCCGACGGCGGGCTTCGGCGACGGCCTGCTTATACACCAAACAACTGGCCGGCGAATGAAACGGCGAGGCCACGATCCCGATCGCCCGGCGCACACCGTCCCTGGCCATCTTGCTCAACGTCTCCGTCAAATACGGCGGCCAGCAGCGCATACCGACGTATACGGGCAAAGGTATGCCGCTTTCCTTTAGGAGTCCAGCCAAAGCCACGGCTTGTCGAAAAGTGATCTCCGGCAGCGGTGAAATGCCGTCGTATCGCTCATAAATACGCGCTACTTCCTCGATCCTTCCCGGCGGTACCGGCCGACCCTGAAGAATATTCTGCAGAAACGGGCGGATATCCTCCCGGGCTCCCGGCCCGCCGAAGGCGATCAGTAAAACGGCATCGAATGGCGCGGATCGTTTAAACTTCGTCATACCGCCCCCATGCTAAACATCCGCCCCCCCTACCACAAGCAGGCACAAGGCCTATCGCGTATAATCTTCCGACGACTAATGGGTGTACCGCGTCTTGAGGCGTAGGGGAACGAGGTTGGCGAGATGAACCGGATACAGGAGGCATGTCTTCATGGCCCCAATCAAGGATGAGGCCATCGTCTTACGGCGGCTGGAGTATTCGGAAACCTCGCAGGTGCTGGTATTTTTCGCACGCGAGCATGGCCGTCAACGCCTCATTGCCAAGGGGATCAAACGCGGCACGAAGAAAAAGGCGGCCGTCGGTATCGACCTGCTCGAACGGGGCGATATTATGTTCCTGCCCTGCCAGCGGAAGGCCCATGGGCTGGGCACGCTGACCGAATGGCGCCAGAACGATGCCTACCTCGGCTTGCGTGAAGACCTGCGGCGGATCTACGCCGGACAGTACGCGGCGGAGATAACCGCGGCCATGACCGAGGACGGCGACCCGCACCCGGCACTGTTCGACGCCTTGACCGCCGTACTGGACGCCCTGCGGCATACCGTCACCCCGAAGCTGCTACTGATCGATTATCAACAGGCCCTTTTACGCGACACCGGATTATGGCCGGATCTTACTCGTTGCGTAATCTGCAACCGCCAGGCCCCCGAGCAGCGGGCCGGCTATTTCTCCGCCCATCAGGGCGGCCTGGTCTGCCGCCGATGTCTGCCCCGCGTCGCCGAAAACCGACTCGTACTGGCGGCGGTCCTGACCGCCCTACGCGAAAACCATTACCCAGACCAAACCGTCAGCGAAACCTTTGACTTACTCGATTACACCATCAGTCAGACCATCGGCCGCCCCACCACCATGAGCAAATTCATTACGGAATAAGAGTATTCCGAAGGGGCCGCCAAGACCGTCGCGAGCGAGTGAACGATCTGGGATGGAGCGACGCGGGGGCCCGATTGGTCGAGGAGGCATCGAGTCTTCTCCGGTGTTCTTCCGCACAAAAGGCCCATAAGTTAGTAGTCGCCAACCATCGTATCCATTTGTTCCATTAGGCATTACGACGTTTTTTGGCGAGTTTGGCTTTGTTTGGCGCTTTTTTTGTTTTACCACCCCCGATCCCGATTCGAGTTCGGGACAAGTGCTCGGATCGGGGCTGGCTCCGACACGGAGGCGTCGGGAAACGGCGGAGCCAGGTTGCGGGAAAACCAGCGAGTGGATGATGTGGGGTGGCCTATTCGCAGGCATGATGGTTCCTCCAGCGCGGGGACGGGGCGCAACCCGTCGGTCCGTAGGGATAACACATCGGGGTGGACCGTGGGGGCGGGAAGACGTGGAGCGGGGAGAGGGGGAGCCAGTGCGGTATCCAGGCAATACGCAACCCCGTTGGGGTTGGCTGGGGATCCGGTGCTCGGTTCCCAAGGTAGCGGCGTTGCCGCAACCTTGAGCTGGGATACGCAATCCCTTTGGGATTGAATGGGGGTGCGGCGTTTATTGTGCATAGCAGTGCGGGGTATATTTCCCATGGTAGTACAGCGTCGATTATCCATCGATAGCCTCATGATCCTATCAAGCTCATTCTCCATTGAGTTCCGATACTCGTAAGCCCGTCGAAAACCGAATCGGGATCAGAACTGATTTATGCCAAAGGTCCGACGCGGCGGAATTACTGATTACTGATCGCTGAATGCTGACTACTGATTGCTGATTGAATGGTGTCTCTCGGGTGTTTTCAGGTTGCCTGGCGCGATCCCTGTTTCGTACCTAAACCCCGAAGGGGTATCGGAATGTAGCCCCGGGCCCCTCCGGGGCCGTTGCCCGCCGGCCGAGATTGTCCACCCCGTCGCCCTGGCTGTAATCGTACTCGTAAACCGTGCTGACGCCCACCTTGTTCTCGATCCAAGCGAGCATAGAAGCCTTACGCCCTTACGCCCTTTAAATACCCCCAGTCTGCCCCGCCACCACGCGCACCTCCCAAGGCCTTGCCACCCTACCATACAGTCCGGTCGATCACGCTGCCCGTCTCGGAACCGGGCATCGCACACGAAGTCGATCCCGACTTCCAGGAGCATCTCCGCCGCGAGGAGATGGACCAATCCGAACTGCCCTGGGAGCCTGAAATCCGAAATATGTTCTATTGTTTCCTTGCATGAGGCCAGGACAAGTTTTTATAATACGCTCATGTCTCCTGGAGACGGTCTCCGGACCCGCATAATTCCGCTAAATGGGCCAAAGCGTCACACGAAATCGGGAATATCCATTAGGAAGGGTCAACATGAGTCGCAAAATACCCCCACCCCCGGGTCCACGCTGTCGCCCCTCGCGGAATCAAATATTCTATCAGTCAGTCGTCAGTCAGTGCTTGCCGGAAGAGGGCGGCACACCTACGTAAGCTCGCGACTAACATAAGCCAATATCATAAACAGAAGGAGTATGCGCTTTGACATCAGACCAGACTTTCCTTATCGCCCGGCGACTGGTTTCTGTTCCGCGGTTTTTGCGTACGGGGTCGCCGCTTGTCGTATTGCTGTTTGTCGTTTTGTTTACGCAGCCCAAGGCGTTTGCGGAAACGGTGATTCAGGTGTCACCTGACGGACCGATCGCATCGCTTCAGGCGGCCAAAGACGAAGTGCGCAGGTTGAAATCGGAAGGCGCTGTTTCCGAAGGCCCGATCCGCGTCGTTTTCGCAGACGGTGTATATCCGATCTCTGAAAAGGTCGTTTTTACGCTCGCAGATAGCGGGACGAAAGCATCGCCGATCATCTATGAAGCGGCACCGGATGCAAAGCCGCTCCTTCACGGAGGTCGAGAACTTGACGGTGCGCGCACCATCGAAAACGGTCTTTGGGTCATCGCCGTTCCCGATGCGAACAAGCACTATTTCGAACAGCTTTGGGTCAATGGAAGACGAGCGACTCGGGCATACGAGCCTGACAATGACTATTTCTACATGGTTGACCACGTTTCCGAAGCAGTGGATCCTCGCACAGGCGAGGAAATGGAATTCCCGTTCCAACGTGCCTTTATTGCAGAACAAAAGGATATCGCCCCGTTGAAGGATTTCAGCGAAGAGGAACTCACGGATGTAGTGTTTGTTCCGTACCATGCATGGCAAACAAGTCGTCAACGCTTTGCGTTTATCGACTGGGAAAAGAATATGCCGATCATGACTGGTGGCCGGTTTGCCACATTGCAGAACTGGGGCTGGGGTGGGCGTCAGCGCTATCGTATCGTGAACTATTTCAAGGCATTGGATGAACCAGGAGAATGGTATCTCTCGCGGACAGGTACACTCTACTATCACCCTCGCCCTGGGGAGTCGATCGAAGATGCAGCGTTCACGGTTCCTGTCACGGATCGTTTCATCGAAATGACAGGTCAGATTGAAGATGAAGGTAGGAGCATTGAATACATCGAATACATTTCGTTTTCAGGACTGAGCTTTCAATACGCACGGTACGATCTTCCGCCCGAAGGGTATTGCGATGGGCTTGCGAGCTTCGAGATCGATGCGGTCATTCAAATCGATGCAGCTCGTAATATTCGTTTCGAGAAGTGTGAAGTTGCTCGTATCGGCACCTTTGCATTTTGGTTTCACGAAGCGTGTCGAGATTCCATCATTCAGAAATGCTATCTTCACGATCTCGGGGGAGGTGGTGTTAAAATTGGCCCTATGCTAAAAATATACTCCATTATCCCAGAAATGCGGACTTCGCATATCACCGTCGACAACTGCATCATTCGCGGAATGGGACGGGTCCATATCCAGTCCTTTGCAATCAATATTGGCTTGAGTGGGTACAACACGATTACACATAACGACGTTTCCGACGGGTTTCATTCAGGAATTAGTGTCGATCGGAACTTGGGATACCACGATCCTCTTGCTCCGAAGAATGTGGTTGAATTTAACCATATCCATCATTTTGGACAAGGCGTTTTGAGCGATCTGGGCGGGGTTTACGCCGTGGGAAGGTCTGAAGGATCCAGCATATCCAATAACCGCATCCATGACATCTACTCCTACGACCATTACGGACGCGGTGGTTGGGGAATCTACAACGATGAAGGGGCGAGCGATTACATCATTCGGAATAATCTTGTCTATAACGTCAAGACTGGCGGGTATCACCTCCACTACGGCAAGGACAACATCATTGAAAACAATATCTTTGCCGAGTCGATGGATGGACAAATTCAACGAAGCAGGATCGAGGATCACAATTCGTTTTTCTTCCGCCACAACATTGTGTATTGGAATAATGGCAGTCCGCTCTTCAGTCACCTCTATCCCGCGACCGATCCGAACGTTATGTTCAACAGTAATCTTTACTGGAACGCATCCGGCCCCGTCGATTTTAACGGGCTGACGCTCGATGAATGGCGTGCGCTACCGCATGGCAAGGGTGATGGAGACATGGTTGCCGATCCGTTCTTTGTCGACGTCGAGGCGGGGAACTTCCAACTGAAACCAGATTCCCCCGCACGTGAAATCGGCTTCAAGCCGTTTGACTATATGAAAGCGGGCGTATACGGAGATGAAGACTGGATTAATCTCGCAAACAATTACGAATATGCCGAACTCCGTCTCTTCCCTCCCCCGCCACCAGCACCCAAGGAATAGAGCAGGAGATCTGCAAAGTCCTCCGAACTTTCAAAGGGGATGTCCCACATTCATGGGATGGGAGTCCCGTACGAAATGGTATCGAGATAGGAATCTCGATCCAGCGGGAATCTCGATCCAGCGGTCTCCGTGCCTCCCCTCTCTCGCCTTCGCCTCCGGCTTCGACGCGGCGAGCCCGTTGCTCAATCGCCTTACTCGGTCGTCTCGATCGCGAAGGCGACGGTGCGGGTCTTGTCGTTGACCTCGAGGATGACGAGTTGGTAGGCCCGGCGGGACAGGCCACGGCCGTTGATTCGCGCGCCCGGCCGCAGGTCTTTGTATTCCTTTTTCGCCTTGCCTACCCGAATCTCGATATCCGCGCGGTCCGGTTTGTCGTCGGTACTTTTCAGCCGGATGACAATGCCGTCGATCGTCTCGATCTCTCTTGCGTAACGCGAATCTTTCCGGCTGACCGCACCCTCGAACACGCGCCGATCAATCGGCGGGGCGGGTTCGGCCGTCGGGGGCGTTTCCGGCGCTGCCTGTACCGGCTGGGCCGGGGGCGGCGGCACGGCCGTGCCACCTGCCGGGGGCGCAGGAACCTCGGCCGGATCGAGCAGGCCCGCCCTGATCAGATCGTCCACGTCGTCCGCGCGCTCAACGACGGCCGGCGGCAACTCGACTGGTGCAACCTCCGTCGGCGGTACCGATATCGGGGCCACCGGCGCCGGCGGCTCGCTTTCGACGACCACCGCAGAACGCAGCCCGGCGGCCTCCTGATCCACACCCAAGGCCAGCCGCTCCAAAGCCGTCTGCTTGCACTGCTCAATCAACCGGCCGTTCACTCTTGGGCCGAAAATCTGCTCCAGAGCCGAGGACAACGCCGCCAAGCCAGGATTGGCCGGGCATTCAAACAGGAAACGCACATAATCCGCCGTGGCCGCCTCGCCGGTACTCTTCTGGGCGTTCCGCCAATAGGAAAGGGCCTGCTGGGCAAGCATTTCCATCGCCCGGTCGGCCAGCTCGGAACGCAAACCCTCGATGGCCTCGGCCGCCAGTTCAGCCGGATCGCGAAGCTGAGCCACCTTGCCGGTCACGCCCCGCATTCGGTCGGGCTCGATCTGGGTGTCGGCCGAGACGGCCTCACCGATCGTGCCGTTATTTCCCCACAAAATCCGCCCAGTAGCCGTCTCCACCAGCCGCATACGCACAGTGACCCGCACCCTCCGCTCAACTCGATAGACCGGGTAATTAAATTCCTGCCAGTCATCCACCTGCAAACGTTGCGGGGTGCTGTCCCGTTTGCTCAAGGCCGATCGGTAGTTGTCGGCGGCCTGCTGGACCTTGCTCCCGAACATTCCACTCAAAGCGTTCCGTAAGAAATCGGCATCCGAGCGCGGCCCCGGCCCCCCCATGGCGTCCTGAAATACCTGAGTCATTTGGGCGCGCTGCCGAGCCTGGTCGTAAGCCTTCTTCGCGACAGCCAATTCCTCTTCGGCGACGGCGTAATCCGGATTCGGCGTCCACTTCGTGCCGGCCACATACTTTCCGGTCGCCTGCGTATCGGTGCGTCGATCATTGCTCTCTCTGGCCGTCACTTCCACCAGCAACAATACATCCGCGCCTTCCAGCCGCCCGCCGAGAGCCCTGAGTTTTCCGGGCTCGGTAATGTTGGCCAGCGAAAGATCATGTTCATCAAGCACCGCAGCCAGGCCGGTGCGTTCCAACAGTTGAATGTGTTTCGGTTTGCTACGGTTCAGGGCTTCGGTGAGTATGTGACAGACCTCGATCCGGTTTTCCATGCTCACGCTATCCGAACGTAAGGGCAACACGCTCAGGTTGTAAGCGATCTTGTCCCGCAGGGCCTGCTCGGCCCGCCGACTGGCCTCGACCGCCTGCATATCTTGCGGACCGGCCATAGCCAACGCCTGCACGGCAATCGGCCAGGCCAGTTCCCATCGCCCGTCGTCGGCATAGCGTTCATACTCGCTCTGAACGGACAAGGCCCACATCCGCAAGACTTCCTGACGGCGAGCGGCCAGAACTTCCTGTTGGGGCCACAAAGCCTCGGCCTCGTCCAAAACCGCAACGGCCCTGGCGAAACGGCCTTCCTCAACCAGCGTCCCCACCTGCACCGTGTACTGATCGATCGCCGACTGCTGGACGCGCTCGTAATCCTCGGTAATCGCGGCATTATCCGGCCAAAGCTGACGGGCCTGCCGCAGCATCCGGAACGCCGCCAGATTATCCTGTTGATCCATCAGCGGCCGGGCGCTTTCATGCAACTTCAGCGCTTCTATCCGTCGGCCGGCCTCCTGCTCAATTTCGACCGCCCGGGTATTCGAGGGATCGACGGCCTTGATCTCCCCACAGGTCGCCAGAACTGTTTCCCAATCGTTGTTCTCCAACGCCTGCTCGGCGACGGCCAACCGCTCGGCCACCACTCCGGCTCGCGCTTCCCGCTCGATCTCCACCACCTCCGGATGGGCCGTGTCGATCTCCCGGGCCTCGCCGGTCCGCCGCAGGGCTTCCACCCAGGTCTTTTCCCGCAACGCCTGACGGGCCTGGGCCAGTAGTTCCTCGCACTGGGCCGTCCGCTGCTCGGCGGTACGCATCATGGCCACCGCCTCCGGATGGGCCGGCATCTGCTCCAAGGCCACCGCCAATTCCGCCTTTGCCTGACCGGGTTTGCGTTCCTCCAATAGTTTCCGGGCATGCTCGATGTGGGCTTCGGCCGCCAGTTCCTCCGCCTCGGCCAGGGCATCGAAATAACGGCTGCTCCGCGGTTCCTTCTCCAGGGCTTTGCGGTAATGGGCGACGGCCTCGTCATAGTTCCCGGCGGACTGCAAATCACGACCTTGACGGTAGAGTTTGCTTCCACCCCCACACCCGGTGATGACACCCACGGCTAACAGCACGGTAATCAGTGCGCTAAACAGTTTTTTGCGCCCCATGAAATGACTATGCATCCCACAATACATGGCTCACCAGCTTTCCGTTATGGTTGGATGGACCACACCTGTCGCGGCCATGAAAATGCTACCGACCCTGACGGCCGGCCGTCAAGAAAGCCTGTCCGCCGAATCGCGGAACTATATCGTAATAGGACACATGGCTCGCCCGCGTGTTGGCCTGAATCGAAAATATGTCCACATGGTTGAAGAAAAAGGGCCGGCGTACCAGCCCGATCCCTTCGGCCGGCTTGGTTTAGCCCTCGTACTCCGCATATCGTTCCGGATAAATCCGCTCGTGAGCCGCCTCCTGGGTGCGGGCATCCAGCGAGTCGGCTTTTTTCTTGAGGAAGTGGCGGATGACTATATTGACGCTCATGCTGAGAATGATCCCGAGAAAAGCCAGGTGGTGAATGGTCCAGCAGACGGCGGCCGCCGCCATGGCTGCGATGATCACCGATATAAACCAACTGAACACTACCCAGATGGTCCGGGCGATTTTCAAATCCGCATCCCCTCGTTGCATGATCCGATCCGCCGCCCCCGTGGCCATCACTGCGGCAAAAGCCACGTATGTGGTGGATACCGGTAACGCCATATTCGAAGCCAAAGCAATCACGCAGGCGGACACTCCCAGGATCACGCAGGCTCGCAGCGCGTCATAATGCATACGCTGACCAGTGGCCGAACGCATGGGCGGAGGGGCCAGGGTGGGTTCCTTCCCGCGAAAACGCATCATCAAACGGGCCAGCCTGAGGCACCATCTTGGAGCGTATAAGGCGACGTTGTGTGACATGCTCCCCGCACTGACCGCGGCCCGCGTGACCCGTAAGGCGCTCTTCGTGTTCATGCCGATTACCAGAAGCAGCCCGCATACCCACAATAACCACACACTGATGTCAACCTCCGTAGCTTTCGCGACGTTTTCGAAACGAAACAAATTCCATATGGCCAGGCCGGGCGCGGCACAGTTGGCTAGATCGTTTTGCCCGAAGGCAAAGCCCATGGAAATCATCCCCACCACCGCCAGAACGGGCAGCAACCAATAAGCGGCTTTTTCCCGAAAGATGACCAGCGTCGCATGGATCAGGATGGCAAACAAGGCCCACAACGTCATGATGATCATACCGATCCCGTATTTCTCCAGAACGGATTGATGCAAGGCTTCGACAAACGTCAGATCCTGCATTCCCTTGACGATCAGGAAATAGCACAGCCCGGCCAGCATGCCGCCGCCGGCCCACCCTCCGTGCAACAAAAGGGTGGCCAAGTTCCGTCCGCGGTCACCGATAGCCCCGCGCACTGCCCGTTGCACCATGAATCCGATAATCGCCGTAAGAAAAATGGAGATCACGATCGCCAGAATAACCTTGAAGGCCGTTTGCCAGTGAACAATTCCAAAGCCACCTAAAGCGATAGACACACCGAGCAATTCGAAAACCAGGCACGCCGTGGTACTCACCGGCATGCCGAAGGCTGAATAACCGTACAACAAAACCGTGTTGACAATATAGACCGAAATATAGGCCGCCAGGGCCTGGTTCATGTCCAGTTCCGTTGGATCAAAAATCCCCGTGCGGGCTGTTCCGATGACCCTTGATGAAGTAGCCGCCCCGAGAATCACTCCGACGCCGGCCACCAGCGCCGCCGTCCGAAGATTCAGAATACGGGCGCCGTACACCGCGTTCACCAGATTGGTAGCATCGTTACGCCCTACCTCGATCGTATTCCAGACCAGCATGCCGATCGCCAACACAACCACCCCTTTGAAGAAGATGATGGATTGCACATCGGATGCAGCGAGTAAAGAGTCCCACATTGATCGGAATACCCCGTAGTTTTAAAACTGAAGACTATTTTATTGTTAACGGATTAGCATGCGGCGAAGGCGTTCCGCCGTTTTGTCCGCGTGGTTGGCCAGTTTGCCCAGGTTCTGAAAAACATTGGACCACAGGAAGATATCCGTAGCCCGCATCTCGTCCTCCAGGGCGAACAGTTTTTGGGCCAGATCAAATTGGGTCTTATCCGTCTCCCACTCCTCCCGTTCCGCTTGGGCGACCAGATCGAGAATCTCCCGGACCCGCCGGCCGCCGAAATCCCGCTCACTGAGATCCCGAAGATTTTCGGAACATTCAAAAAGACTCGTGCAGACCTGCAAGACCTGGCGGACCAGATTCATGATGTGGTCGGCGATGCTCGCGGGCATGACCAGCCGCTTGATCGTCAGGACGACGGCAACATCCTCGGCCGAGTCGGCGATGTCGTCCTGCAGTTTCAGGTAGGCCAGCAGATCGCCCCGATAGATCGGCAGATAAAAACTTTTCGGCATTGTCTCACGGATATGGTTTTTAATCTGGTCGGCCTTGTGCTCCTCCTTGAACACCTGCTGACTGATGCGTTTAAGTTCCTCGTAATTCTGCTGCCGCACGCACTCGAACATCGGCCCGACCAGGCTCACGCACTCTTTCACCTTGGCCATGTGCTCAGCTAGAGGCCCGAAGGGTTTTTCCTCGAATTGATCGAACACGTTCATGAATCGTTCTCCACCGAACTTGCCACAACCGTCTGCCAACCAAACGGTTGAGCGGGTATGCTAACCGAAAGGGAACTCTTCTAAAAGCTATCTTAATCCAATCCTCACGGATTCTTTACAACCCCGCCGCCGAAGCGGTCGGAGCGTACAACTGGATATTTGAATCCTTCGCCCGCCTTCAATAGTATGAATACATCCCGGTCGCTTCGATTTCCTTACCGCGCGGCCTGAATAAGAGGAACGATGTGCGAATTCAGTATACAAAGCAATTATGAACCCGCCGGAGACCAGCCGGCGGCAATAGAAAAGCTGACTTCGGCGTTTCGTTCCAACAGCCGTTACCAATGCCTTCTCGGCGTTACCGGTTCGGGCAAGACCTTTACCATGGCCCATGTGATTCGCAACCTCGGACGGCCGGCTCTGGTAATCAGCCACAATAAAACCCTAGCGGCTCAGCTTTACGAGGAATTCACCGATCTTTTTCCCAAAAACGCCGTCGAATACTTTGTCAGTTATTACGATTACTATCAGCCGGAGGCCTACATCCCCCAGCGCGACATCTATATAGAAAAAGACGCCTCGCGCAACGACGATCTCGATCGCCTGCGGCTAAGCGCCACCAGCTCTCTTGTCTCCCGCCGGGACGCGATCATAGTGGCCAGCGTTTCCTGCCTATTCGGGCTCGGTTCCCCCGAGGATTTCAAACGCTCGATCATTACCGTGCGGGTAGGCGACCGTCAGGACCGCGATGAGCTGCTCAAACGCTTCGTGGACCTGCAATATACGCGCAATGATATCGATTTCCGCCGCGGGACTTTTCGCGTGCGCGGCGATGTGATCGAGGTACATCCGGGAAACAAGGAATTTGCCTATCGGATCGAAATGTTCGGTGACGACATCGAGCGGATCGACCTGGTAGACCCACTGACCAACGAAACTATCACCGCCCAGGACGTTGTCTTTATTTATCCAGCGGTACATTATGTGATGCCCGAGGACCGGGTGGCCGCCGCCGTGCAGAGCATCCGCGAGGAACTCGAGTTGCGACTTATGGAGCTGCGTCGGCTGGGAAAACTGCTTGAAGCCCAACGCCTGGCCGCTCGGACCCGTTACGATCTGGAGATGATCCAGGAGGCGGGCTATTGCAGCGGAATCGAGAATTACGCGCGGCATCTCAACGGTTCGCCGCCGGGATCCAGACCCTTCACCCTGATTGACTATTTCCCCAAGGATTTCCTGCTTATCATCGACGAATCGCACGTAACTATCCCGCAGATGCGGGCCATGTATGCCGGCGATCGCAGCCGAAAGGAAGTGCTGGTCGAACATGGCTTCCGGCTGCCCTCCTGCCTGGACAACCGCCCGCTTCGTTTCGAGGAATTCGAGGAGCTTTGGAACCAGGTCGTTTTCGTCAGCGCCACTCCCGGGCCGTATGAACTTCAGAAATCCGCCGGTGAAGTAGTCGAGCAGATTATTCGCCCGACCGGCCTGGTTGACCCGGTCATCCACGTCGCCCCCGCCCGTGGGCAGGTGCCCGACCTGCTGAAGCGTGTCGAGCAACGGGCCGCGGCCGGTGAACGAGTTCTAGTTACCACCCTGACCAAGCGTCTGGCCGAGGATCTGTCCGACTACGTGCAACAGCAGGGTTTCCGGGGTCGCTACCTGCACAGCGAAATCGACACACTGGAACGCGTGGAAATCCTCAACGACCTGCGGCGCGGCAATTTTGACGTATTGGTCGGGGTCAACCTGCTCCGCGAGGGGCTGGACCTCCCGGAAGTATCCCTCGTCGCGATCATGGACGCGGACAAGGAGGGCTTCCTGCGCAGCGAAACGTCCCTGATCCAGACCATCGGCCGCACCGCCCGCAATGTAAACGCGGAGGTCGTGCTCTATGCGGATAAGATCACGCCAAGCATGGAGCGTGCGATCAACGAGACCGACCGCCGACGCGCGATCCAGTTGCAATATAACCAGGAACACGGTATTACACCCGAAACAATTCGCAAGGCCATTCGTAACAGCCTGGCCCAGGAAATGTCGGCCCGGCGCGTGGCTCGGGAGGCGGTCCACTCCAACGAGGCGGAATATGACAGGGACGAGCTGATGGCGGCACTTGAACAGGAGATGCTCGAAGCCGCCGAAAAGCTGGATTTCGAACGGGCGGCCACGCTTCGCGATCGCATTAAGGAGCTGCGCGAAGTCCCGGTCCTAACCCGAACCTCGAACGATACCGCCGACACTGATAATGAGGAACGACAGTTGACTTTCTGGAAACCAAAATCCAAACATTTTCGAAAGTAGTAGACTATGATCAAACCCGATTCGTCAGTTGAGAATAATCTTCGTAGACTCTGGGAACAGGCCCTAATTGAGGACGGGGCTGATCGCGACGTAACTTCCCTGATATCAGTCGACGAAAAGGCCACCGGCACCGCCCGGCTGGTCGCTCGGCAACCGGGTATTTTCGCCGGGCAAATCCTTTTCGATCTGTTGGCCGAACTGTATTCCGACTGGCTGATGCTCGATGCCCCGGCCCGGGACAGCGATACCCTGCAGCCCGGCACACTCATTGCCACCCTTTCCGGCCCGCAACGTTTTCTACTGGGTATCGAACGCACGCTGCTCAATTTCCTGCAACGGCTATGTGGCGTCGCGACCCTGACCCGGCGTTACGTCGACGCGGTGGCCGGGACCAGCGCGAAAATCTACGATACACGGAAGACGATCCCCGGCTGGCGACTGCTGGATAAATATGCCGTTTATTGCGGAAGCGGAGCAAACCATCGTTTCGGCCTGTCCGACGCCGTGCTTATCAAGGACAACCATCTAGCGGATATCCCTCTCGATCAGCTCGCCGCCCGGGCGGCGCAGATGGTCGCGCAGGCCGAGGCCCTTGATCCTTGTCCGTCGTTCATCGAGTTCGAAGTCGATAGGCTTGACCAGTTCGACGCCCTCCTGGACGTACAGGGCATCGATGTCATTCTCCTTGACAACTTTTCCACGGACGAGATGCGCGAGGCCTTCCACCGGCGCAACACCCGGGACTTCGCCAACCTGATTGCCTTGGAAGCTTCCGGGGGGATTGATTTGAACACGGTCAGGGACATCGCCGAAACCGGGGTCGACCGCATTTCCGTCGGGGCCATTACACATTCCGCCCCGGCGTTGGATATAAGCATGGAATATCAGTCCGGCAGGTAAGCATCGGACTGTTGTGTCGCGTAGCTGCTTATCGGGTGGTGGCCGCCTCTCCGGTTTTTGAACCGCTGGAGCGTGGTTGGGCTGGATTATCGATCTTCTTACCGTTAGATGCTTTGCCCTTGTTGGCCTGGCTCGCGACCGATCCGTTCCCGCTACGGGTCCGGCTCCGACCGGCAGCCTTCCTGGCTGAGGGGCTCTCAAAAAAGCTTCCCAGATTACGCAACCGCTCATAGCGTCGTTTCAGGAGCGTATCGATTCGCACCCGCTTCAGCTCGCGAAGCGTATCGCCCACAAAACGCTCGAAAACCGCGAATAACGCCGACGGGTTGCGATGCCCACCGCCCATTGGTTCCGGTAGTATTTCATCGATAATGTTCAGCCGCTTAAGATCCTTGGCGGTAAGCTTGAGCGATTTGGCGGCTACGTTCGCCCGTTCCGCGCTCTTGTAGAGGATGGCCGCACAGCCTTCCGGCGTAATCACCGAGTAGTAGCTATGTTCGAACATGGCCAGTCGATCGCCCACGCCTATGCCCAGAGCGCCTCCGCTGCCGCCTTCGCCGATCACCACGCAGACGATCGGTACGCGCAAACGGGACATCTCCATCATGTTCACCGCGATGGCCTGGGCGATGCCCCGCTCCTCGGCCTTGTCCCCGGGAAAGGCTCCCTGCGTATCAATCACACAAACGACCGGCAAGCGGAATTTTTCCGCCAACCGCATCTTGTGTAACGCTTTTCGATAGCCTTCCGGATGAGCACAGCCGAAATGTCGGGCGATCTTCTCCTTGGTCGTCCGGCCTTTGTCGTGGCCGACCAGCATCACTTTCTGCCCGCCGATTCGCCCGAAGCCCGTGATAATGGCCTGATCGTCGCCGAAACACCGGTCTCCGTGCAGTTCGCAGAAATCTCGCACACACCCGTCCAAATAATCCTGCAAGACCGGCCTTCGGGGATGCCGGGCAACCAATACAGTTTCCCAGGGGGTAAGCTTTGCGTAGGTGCGTCGGGTCAGGCTTTCGAGAGTGTTTCGCAATTCCCGAATATCGGAAGATAAATCCCGCTTACCTTCGTCCTGAGCGGCCTCCAACTCGGCAATCTCCCGCTCAATCCGGGCCAGAGGTCTTTCAAACTCCAAGGTAATATCCAAACCGGTCGGTGGGGCCGGGCGTATTTCAGGTTCAATGCTCATATAAGTTTCGTGAGTTCCCTGTTTGTTAACGGTTAATAGTCCCATGCCGAGCTAAGTCCCGCGCTTTGGCCGCCCGGCGAACCTACATAGCTTATCAGATAAAATCCCGCAATCAAGAATATTTGACGCCCCCATGGCCTTGCGGATACATTATCACCATTATTATTCCGGGTATTCAAGTGCATAAAGTCTTTGACATAAACAGTTTAGACCGTATTGCCATCGTCGGCGTAGGCCTTCTGGGGGGCTCTATCGGATTGGCATTGCGTGCCGCCGGGTTTTCCGGGGTACGTGTAGGTGTCGGCCGGCGTGCGTCCTCGCTCGAACGAGCCTTAGCCTGCGAGGCGGTGGACGAAACCACCTGCGACACCGCTACCGGTATTACTGGGGCGCAACTGGTAATTCTATGCACACCCATAGGCCGATTCGAGGGATTGCTTCGTGAGATGAAATCCGCCCTGGCCCCCGGAAGTTATGTCACGGATGTTGCCAGCACGAAAACCGAGGTGGTCCGCCTCGCCCAGCGGTTACTTCCGAAAAACGTACATTTTGTCGGCTCGCATCCGATGGCAGGCTCGGAAAAAACCGGCGTCGAATACGCCCGCGCCGACTTATTCGAGAATGCCCCCTGCCTGGTGACTCCAACCCCAAAAACCCCGGCGGTGGACGTAGAGTGGATATGTTCCTTCTGGGATTTACTTGGCGGATTGACCCTGACTTTGCCCCCAGCCCGGCATGACGCCCTGCTCGCCCGGGTCAGCCACCTGCCTCATGCGGTAGCTACCGCCCTGGTTGGCCTGTCCCTGCACGAGTCGGCCATAGATCTGGCCGGTCCGGGTTTCGCCGACACCACGCGCATCGCCAGCGGTGATCCCCAGATGTGGACGGAGATCTTTCAAACCAATCGACGGGCGCTGATCGCCGCCCTCGATCGCCTCATGGGCGAGTTGAATCGTTTTCGCGATCGTCTCAGTAACGGCGACACGGAAGCTATCCTGCAATGGCTCAGTCATTCCAAGCAGGCTCGCGATCAATGGCTGACCGAACGCTACCGAAGAAAGGTCTTACCTTCATGAGTACTACTTCCACGGGCCCGCTGTGGCGTATCCGCATACACCCCAAACGCCACGAACTCGACGCCCATGCCGCGGCCGTCCTGCATGACATTCACGAACTCGGACTGTCTCATGTCAGCCGAGTCGTTTCCGGCAGGCTCTTTCTCATTCAAGGGGACATAGCTGAGCCGGACATTAATCGTGTTGCCGATGAGCTGCTGGTCGATCCTATTACGGAAGTCGGCCATATTACGCCGGTCAGCCAATACACTGACGAACCGCCCAGTCAGCAACACGCAATTATCGAAGTACACCTGAAAGGCGGCGTCATGGACCCGGTGGCCGCGTCCACGCTTTCTGCGATCCGGGATATGGGCATCGACGCTGAAACGCTCGAGGCGGCCACCGCCCGGATCTACGAATTGCATGATGTCGCCGCGCAAGAGGAGCTCGAATTTATCGCCCGACGATTGCTTTACAATGATTGTATCGAGGAAGTCTATCTTTCAGGTTTTGGGCGACATGACCCCCTACCCAACCAACTGCCCGTGGCCCCCGAGCGGCCTTTCGAGCTTCGCAGCGTAGCGATCCGCGACCTCGACGATAACGCACTCACCAAGCTGTCACGAGAGGGTCATCTTTTCCTTTCCACTGAGGAAATGCGTGTTATTCGTGACCACTATCGCGACCTGCAGCGTGACCCGACCGATCTTGAACTGGAAACCCTGGCCCAGACCTGGAGCGAGCACTGCGTACACAAAACCCTCAAAAGCGCGGTCCGCTATCGCGGCGTTCCTTTCCCCGCGTGCTCGCCGATCACCCAAAACAAGGTCGATCCCGAAACTGTTGAAGTGCAATACGACAATCTGCTCAAGGAGACCATCGCCCAAGCAACCCACGAGCTGATCGAAAGCGGTCGGGTTGACTGGTGTCTGTCGGTTTTTGAGGACAACGCCGGAGTGATTGTCCTCGATGAACAGTACGGGTTGGCCTTCAAAGTCGAAACCCATAATCACCCATCCGCCATTGAACCTTACGGCGGAGCCGCCACCGGCATCGGGGGGGTCATCCGCGACGTGATGGGTTGCGGGTTGGGAGCCAAGCCTATCGCCAATACCGATGTATTTTGCGTCGGCCGTCCCGATTTCCCCATGGACCTGCTGCCCAAAGGCGTCCTTCATCCGCGTCGTATTCTCAAAGGCATCGTGGCCGGCGTACGTGATTACGGCAATCGGATGGGCATCCCAACTCTCAACGGAGCGGTACAGTTTGATAACCGCTATCTGGGTAATCCGCTCGTTTTTTGCGGTTGCCTGGGCTTGATCCCCCGCCGCTGCATCGAGAAGGCGCCGCGAACCGGCGACTTGATAGTAGTCATTGGCGGCCGTACCGGCCGCGACGGCATCCACGGGGCAACCTTCTCCTCTGCCGAACTGACCGATACCCACGCCGACGAATTCTCCCATGCCGTACAGATCGGCAACGCGATCACAGAAAAACAGGCCCTGGACGTGATGATGCGGGCTCGTGATTATCCTGACGGATGCCTCTACACCGCAACCACCGATTGTGGGGCCGGCGGGCTCAGCAGCGCCATCGGAGAAATGGGCGCTAAACTCGGAGCCACCGTGGACCTGGACAAAGTTCCGCTCAAATACGCTGGTTTGCGCTACGACGAGATATGGATCAGCGAGGCCCAGGAGCGAATGGTGCTCAGCGTACCACCGGGCAACCTGGACATTTTCCAGAAAATCTGCCAAGCCGAGAATATCGAGGCCACGGTTCTCGGCACGTTTCGAGACGACGGCCGTTTAGTGTTGCGCTACCAGGGGCAAACCGTGGGGGAAATCAACACCACGTTCCTTCACGATGGCATTCCGCGCACCCGCAAGGAAGCCGTCTGGCAACCATCGGCCGTCTCCGCTGGAACCCAGGAGGCGTCCGAAAACCCCGTCGAACGATTACTGGGCAAGCTGGCCGAACTGAACACGGCCAGCAAGGAGTGGATCATCCGCCAGTACGATCATGAAGTGCAAGGTGGCAGTGTAATCAAGCCACTGATAGGGCCGGGCCAAGGCCCATCGGACGGCGCTGTGATTCGTCCTCACTTGGACAAGCCTGCCGGAGTCGCATTGGCAAATGGGTTGTGCTCGGACCAAGCTGAGCAGGATCCATACTGGATGGCCGTAGCCGGCATCGATGAGGCGGTCCGCAATATCGTCTGTGTCGGCGGCAACCCCGACCGCACCGCCATCCTCGATAATTTCTGCTGGGGTAACTGCGAGGATCCGCAAACCATGGGCGGTCTTGTCCGCTCATGCCAGGGTTGCCATGACGCGGCGCTCGCATATGGTACGCCGTTTATTTCCGGCAAAGACTCGCTTAATAACGAGTTTGCACTCGATCCTGCCGACAGCCAACGTCTAGCCGAACGTATCCGGCTATACAATAACCGCATCCGAATTCCCGAAACCCTCTTGATCAGCGCGATATCGGTCATCGATGAGGTCAGTCGATGCATTACCATGGACGCAAAACGTCCCAACGCCGATCCGACATCGTTCTATCTGGTGACGCTCCAGGCCGAGCGGTGGCAGGACGTGAATCTGGTCGAGGCGGCAGCCTTGCATCGCAGCGTGGCCCAACTCATCCATACGGGACATGTACTGGCGGCCCACGATGCCGGCCATGACGGCTGGCTTACCGCCCTGGCAGAGATGGCCTTCGCCGGCTGCTGCGGTATCGATGTCGCCCTGGTTGAGCGCGGGCCTTTTGCCCCGTTGACCAGCGCCTATATTTTACAGGTAACCAAGCCCGCCGAATCAGCGTTGACGAGTCTGGCGGGCAATGGAGTCGTTGTTTACCGAATTGGAGTTTCGACCTCGAACATGAAACTCACCATGAAAGACGACGATGGTAATTCCCTGGAAATCGGGATAGGCGAGTTGGACAAGGCCTGGCGATCCAGCTTGGCTTGGTGAAATATAGCGTAAGCGGGCTCTTAACGCACATTGCTTCGGAGGATGTTACTAATTCCTCTGCCGTAAAGCCGTCACGCATCAATATCAGCCTAATTATGACGACATTCTGCCCAGGATCCCAACCTCTAATACCATATTGAATAAGGAGATACGAATTATCCTGATCTTATTGCGAAATTTTCGCAAAACATGGCCATTTTATTCTTGATGACGAATGCTCGACATGGTATTATGGGTACTCAGAGCGTCGAATAGTCGATAGTTTAGTGATCGCTGATTATATCGACGCTGTCCATGGTTTATTCGGGCCATGAGCCTATAATCGTGCGTGGGGTTTAGAGGCATATCCAGGGCGAGGGCGCCCAAAGTCGGTTCTTGCCGAGGACCGGCGAAAATCAACGGGATAAGAAGCATATCAGAGCCAGAGGAATGGTTTCGTCGCGCATGGAAGGCGTGTTGCTTATTACGTTCAACATGCCAAACCCAGCGTCGTCGACAGCCTTGGGGGTTAAGAAGCATATAACGATTGCCGTTTGACCCGGGAGCGTTTCCCGGGATCGATCATCTGGTCAGGGGATAAGAGGCGACTGGATGAGGGAGTTAAGTTATATGCTATCGTCAATGCGGAAGGGTAAAGTATCGTTTTCGGGATCAACTCTGGGTATCGTATTCGTGGCAAGCTTGTTTTGCGGAGCTGCCGCCACCGTCGTTGAGGCCACACCGGTCGTCGCAACCGTAGCGACGTTCTCGGACCCGGCGGTCAACAGCAGCACGCCGTTATTTACGTGAGCGGGAGTGCGACAACGCCAGGTTCTACCCTCAGCGGCGGGTGGACCGGTAGCGGGCTTGATTTAGTTATTCCCTGGACCAATACGATTTACCAGGATGCAACATTCACCATGACACTCCTGACGGTTACGTCCCCATCTAAACTTTCGGGCGGTCAGATTGATTTCTATGATAATCTGAATAATCCAATCCTGCAGATTGTATTCGACGCGGCCGATTTATACGCACCATACGTGTTTGCGGCAAGCAAATTTGAAGGTCAGAATGTCTCGTTTTCCGGACCGGCGATTACGTTCCCTGTGTTTGACGAGGAAATGTTCTCATTCAGTTTTGCAAACCAAGTTGTAACACCCAATGGAAGAACCTGGACGGCGGCGTTCACCTCTTCCGCCGTGATTCCTGAACCGGGCACCTTAGCTTTGCTGGTTTTCGGCACGTTGGCCATGATCCGCAGGCCGCGAAACTGACAATCACAGCCAAGAAACAATGGCCCGGTAGTTCCCTGCGGCTAGCAAATAACTTGGACAAGTTAGCGTGGTATATCCCAAATGGGGTATCCCCATTATCCCAATTGGCCACGACGCGCAAGCCGCGTATCGGGGGCGAGGGGAATAATACTCTGTGGGCAAATTCGTTACGCATCCGCAGGAGGCTTGTCCGATCCTATGCTCGGAAGCCAACAGCAATCCTATATAGCGTAATTGCCTGCCATATAACACCTTAGGAATATTGAGAGTTTTTTTAAACATCGAGTGGGCAAAGTAAAAATAGGGCATATAATTGCCATGTCAATACGTGACGGGTACTATATTTGTGAATTTAGGAGATTTTTTCGTTGACATATTGGCCCTGTTCTGTGTAGAATCAGGGACGGATGAGGAGATGAGCCTTGTGGCAATTCTCACATAATCCATCCAATTCCTGGAGTTCATGAAATAACGAAGGAGAGGACTATGCTACTGCGTAGGCTTTTATGCGTACTGGTTGTATTCGTAGGTATCGGTGTTGCTCAAGCGGCCACCACCCCGCTTTATACCGACACTAAAAACCTGCCGAATGAAACCGTGGTAACTCTGAACTTACCGAAGTTCGATGCTTCAAGCATTTCGGTCGGGCCGGGGCAATGGGTTGAGCTGACCGGAGTCTTGGTGGATTTCGAGGTACGTCTTTCAGACGCTCGGGTTCAGCTTGATAATGATTCTGAGTATGCTCAGGGGGGTACCGCTTATGTGATCAATACCCCTCAGTCTTTTGCGAGCAGTGTTACCTTGCTTAAGACCGATTTCAGCACGATCAATCTTGGTGATTTCGGCATTACCAGCAGCGAAGACTTTGATCTGGATCCCACTACCGGCGACGCTGTCGGCCAGTTCAACGCAACAGGCCTTGGAGATTATGCCAACTGGGAACCGGGAACGATCACGGCAGGCAACGGCGGGAACATCAGCAACCTGGTTTGGGGCAATTATCTTGGCACCGGCGATTTCCAAGTATCCATCAATGCATTGTATTTGACCTCCGCGACATTCAAGGGTGAGCTTGGTTACTTCGAAGGTAACACCCCCACGGGTACGTTCTACGGTGCGGTACAATATAGCTACGTTATTGTCCCCGAACCGATGACTTTGTCATTAGTGGGTCTGGGCGCTTTGGCTCTGTTCCGAAAACGACGCAGCGTCTGAACGTAAAGATCACAAATTAGAGCACCACAGGGGCCAAGCAAAATATGCTTGGCCCTTTTGCATTCATCCACAATTGGCAATCTCAGGAATGCCGCGATGGGTGAGCTATTACGCATATAGCAGAATTCTACTGACGATCTGTGCGATGATAACGGACATAAAGCCCATGACTCGTGTGACCAATATTACCCAATCTTCGCAGATAGAGCACATCAGATTGGACGGAGGGGCATTGTAATATAAAATGCTTCATCAAGCGGAGTCCATCTGTTCGATAGTTATGAACAACGGGCATCTGAGTGAATTGCTCGCGAACGTAGCAAGCGCTGCTCGTGCGGCGTAACCAATTCCGATCAGGATGCTGTACATGAACACCCGACCGTTGCCGCCCCACCTTGTCCGGTTAATAACTACCGCCGTTCTTGCTATATGCCCTTATATCATGCCTTCGGCTTCGGCCCAGTGTGATCCGGCCTGGACAGCGGTAATCGACTTAAACACCCCTCCCGCACGTTCGGGCAATTGTATCGCATTCGACACAAGCCGCGGAGTTACGGTAATCCATGGCGGCGTCGATGCGGGTCACTATTTAAGCGACACCTGGGAATGGGATGGGATATCTTGGACGCAGCCGACACCTTCAGCATCTCCACCGGCATGCTTTGCGGCCGCCGCCTCGTATGATAGCGCACGAGGCGTAATCGTGCGTTTCGGAGGCTGGAATGGGCAGTTCCTAAACGGCACCTGGGAATGGAACGGAGTCAACTGGATTCAAAGAACCCCGGTCACCGTCCCCGCCGCACGATACGCGCACGCTATGGTCTATGACGAGTCCCGCGGCGTAACCGTACTCTTCGGCGGAACAGGCACGGGGCAAGTAGGATCCGAGACATGGGAATGGAACGGATCGAATTGGACCAAGCGTACGCCTACGACTGTACCTCCTAGCCGGAGCATGCATACCATGGCGTACGACAGCCTAAGAGGCGTCACCGTGCTATCCGGAGGAGTAGGCGCAAGCGGGTACTGCGTAGACACCTGGGAATGGAACGGTATCAACTGGTTAAAGAGAACGGCCCCGAGCATGCCGCCTGAACGGATGGCCGCGGCGATGGCTTATGACCGAGCTAGAGGTGTAACCGTACTTTTTGGCGGGCTCTGTCCGGCGGGCCGTCTTGCGGACACCTGGGAGTGGGACGGGGCCACCTGGTCGCAATATCAACACGCCGCCAGTCCGCCGGGGTGTTATACGCACACCATGGCCTACGACACGATACGCGAAACGATGGTAATGTTCGGTGGTTCGGATGGGAGCAACTCCTTGGGAAACACCTGGGAATTTGCGCCCGGGTTGCGTCTTCTCCAGCAGCCGGTCAACACCGTGGTCGTCGAGGGCAGTGACGCCGTGTTCGGAGTTACGGCCATCGGCAGTACGTCCATCCGGTATCAGTGGCGCAAGAACGGCGCACCTCTGCCCGGAGCAGGCCAGGCCTCTCTGCGCATTCCCCAAGCCACGCGGGTTGATGCCGGAACCTATGACGTGGTGGTGCGGGCACCCTGTGGCCAGATTCTGAGCGAAGAGGCAACCCTCACGGTCGCCCTCAAGGCGGACTTCGATATGGACGACGATGTGGACATGGCGGATTTCGGCATCCTGCAGAGATGTCTGAGCGGCGAGAATATTCCGGCCGACCCGAGCTGTGCGGATTAGCATGTACGGGCACGCCATGCGGTCGCTGCCGCAATACCGATTGTCGCCGGGCGGGCAAAACCGGCCAGGGGTGGGCAGGTGAAAACCGGCCATCTTGAGGAGTTGGTGATTCGTGCTAAAGCCGTCCTCGGTCCATGGTGGACCGCGGAGGCTAGGCATGGCGAATCATCTCAAGATGGCGGAAATCCAGGCGATACAAGTATTACGCAAGCAGGGCTGGTCCTATCGACGGATCGGCCGGGAGCTGGGCATTCACCGGGACACGGTGAAGCGTTATTGCG
>JAAYCU010000243.1 GCA_012729595.1 Phycisphaerales bacterium | reverse complement strand
TGCAATAATGCTTTGGGATTTTCCATATACAGGGCCGCGAGACGACGAATTGATGCCTCGGGGGAGCGTTCTTTCTGTAAAGCCTGGCTACGATTCGTCAGTGCCGCCCAAGTAAATGGCCACACCCATGTAAATTTTCGGCTGGATTTCGTCTACATGATCGAAAGCTAACCTCTGGCTAATGTGTCCATTATGTTTTTGTAACAATAGCAGGATAGCAGACGTCCTCCGCTCACATGCCGCATGCGCCGGATTGCCTTGCTCTGAAAGATTTGACCGCTCAACAGGGGCGGGCGTGATGGCAGATGATTCTTTCAGCGGTTTTCAGTCCGTCCAGCGCGGCGCTGATAATCCCCCCGGCATAACCCGCGCCTTCACCGATCGGGTACAAGCCTTGTACAGTAAGCGATTCATGGGTTTGATCATGCCGAAGAATACGCACCGGACTACTGGCCCGGGTTTCCGGAGCGGCCACCAAGGCATCCGGACCGGCAAAGCCTGGTAAACGACGCTCGAATATCCGAATCCCCTCGGCGATAGCCTCGATGACTGGCCCGGGCAGAACACGGCGGAGTTCGGTCCAGGTGCCACCCAGCGGGTAACTGGTTTCCAACACTCCGTCGGAAAGACGGTGGTCGAGCAAGTCGCGGGCACGTTGAGCAGGAACACGATAGTCACCCCCGCCCAGCTCGAAAGCGGTTCGTTCGATATCCGCTAAAGCATTCAAGGCGGCGAGCGGATCGTCGGAATCGTTTTGCAACAAATCCCGAGCTGTCAGGGTGACGACCAAGCCGCTGTTGGCCCAGTGTCCGTTACGAGAGGCTCGACTGGCACCGTTGGTTGCAACCTGCCCGGCCGACTCATTGGTAGGAAGAATGCTGCCTCCGGGACACATGCAGAAGCTGAAACAATCGCCAAGTCGCCCGGCAGCCTTCTTGGCAACCAGATGATATTCCGCCGACGGCAGGCTCGTATGGCCGGCATGCGGGCCATACTGCCAGCGGTCCACGATACTTTGCGGATGCTCGATGCGTACCCCGAGTTGGAACGGTTTGGCCGCCATGGCCACCCCCCGCCGGGCCAGCATGTGATAGGTATCGCGGGCGGACAGCCCAATGCCGACCAGGACCGGCCCACAAGCGATCTTTTCTCCATCAACAACAATGGCCTGCAATCTATCGTCGGCCAACTCGAGGTCATCCAGACGAGCACCAAAGCGAACTTCCCCGCCGGAGGCCTCGATATGCTTACGCATCCGCCGACAGATTCCCGGCAATTTGTCCGAGCCAATGTGCGGACGGCTCTCGATAAGAATTTCCGGATCGGCGCCACAGCGATAAAAGATTTCCAATATCGTGCGAATTCGGGGGTCATTCAGCCGGGTATACAATTTACCATCGGAATAGGTTCCGGCCCCACCTTCACCAAATAGCAGATTGGATTCGGGATGAAATTGCCCCTGGCGATAGTAATCGTGCAGGACATGGCGGTGCCGGTTTGTGACATCCATTCCGCGTTCGAGGATCAACGGCCGATAACCCCACTGCGCCAGCAACCAACCTGCAAACATTCCGGCCGGGCCGAAGCCAACGACCACAGGTCTTTCGCAAAGCGGTTCGCGCCCCGGCTCGATAACCGGTTGCAGCACCTGAGGTAGTATTTGCACATCCGGCCTGTGCAACCGGCGGACCAGCCGGTCTTCTCCGGATACCCCATCCGCCAAGGCCAATTCGATATTGTAGGTGAAGCACAACCGATCATGCCGTCGAGCATCGAGTGATTTTCGGATAATCGCCCAAAGACGAATTCGCTCAACCGGGACGCGCAGACGCCGGGCAGCTTTCTCCGGCAACAGCGTTTCCGGTTCGTCCAGTTCCAAATTTAGTCCGCGTACAACAATAGGCATGTAAGGAATTTAGTGACTTCCGATCAAAAAGCAAAATACTTTTCCGATGAAAACGCGATTTTCAAAGGCGTACAAGTTTGACTCTGATAGTGCGGTTTGGTAGCCTCGGGTATTGTATGCAGGGCTCTCGCTGGCGGCGCAGCAGCGAGTCATACGCCAAACAATAATTTCCGAGCGCCAGCAGGGGAGGCTCGAATATGGATGCGTTTGAAACAGCATCGCTTTCGGGTTTGTCGTCAGTGGCGGGTAGAAAATTATTCTCCCTGGCGGAGGCCAATCGAGCCTTGATCCTGGTTCGCCGGGTGACGGCCGATATGGTCCAAGCTTATACGCATTTACGCCAGCTCCACGATCTTTGCCGGATGCTGGAATCCAAGGGACGGGTTAACGAGGCCAAAAAAAACCGGCAGGCATATACCGTAATCAACGAGCGCTTGGCCGACTTGAATGAAGAGCTGGAAAAAATCGGCTGCGAAATAAAGGATTACCATCTCGGCCTGGTGGATTTCCCATCCTTATTCAACGGCAAGGAGATTTTTCTCTGCTGGAAGCTCGGCGAGGAGCAGATTGACCATTGGCATGCGGTCGATGAGGGTTATACCGGACGTCGTCCGATCGCCGACCTGTATCATCCCGCTTAACCATCGATTAGCGGTCTATATACCACGCCAATCCCATGCAACTTTCGCCAAACTGGCCTCACTTACGGACGAATGAGAGGCATGTGCGAGCAGCAATGGGCTCGGACCAAGAGACAAATACCCGCAAAAAAAGAGAGAGCATGATCGGACGGAAGAGAATTCCGTTCCGCTGCTCTCCCGTACCGCTAATTCCCCAGAAAGGAATCGCTGAAGCAATAACTTCCAGTAAAGACTTGCTCCGGCGATTCCCGCTGGGCGAATCAGGGGCCGTTCAATTTCCCCTTGAACGTTATCCGGCGGCTACGACGGCCAACTCGTTCGCCGCTGCGTCTCTATCTGAATTATAATCGTTCTACTAACACAAATCCATGTCCGTCACGTCGATTAGAGGCGCTTGCGTTCTTACGTTCGCCTTATTTTGCGGAGTGAATTCGAGCGGTCCGGAAATCCTTCCCCGCAGTGACCTGCATTCTTGATGATCCAGCGGCGAGTTCCAAAAAGTTTTTTTGTTTT
>JAAYCU010000242.1 GCA_012729595.1 Phycisphaerales bacterium | reverse complement strand
TGCAATAATGCTTTGGGATTTTCCATATACAGGGCCGCGAGACGACGAATTGATGCCTCGGGGGAGCGTTCTTTCTGTAAAGCCTGGCTACGATTCGTCAGTGCCGCCCAAGTAAATGGCCACACCCGTTTGTGTAGCCCGCCGGCGCTTGGTATTGGTGTGCCGGTAGGCTTTGTGATTGTGGAGGTTGTTTATCTCATGGGTATTGCGTAGGCTTTCCCGTGCCGCTGCTTCCGTTGGTTGCATGCGGTACGGGACCATAAGTCAGGGCGGGCGTACGGGAGTAATTGATGCGGGCGATCGTGCAACGGGTTGATGAAGCGTCGGTCAGCGTCGATGGGGAAGTGGTTGGGGCAATCGGGGCGGGGCTGTTGGTATACGTTGGCGTGGGGCGGAACGACGATACCGCGGACGTGGCCTATCTGGCTGATAAAATCGCCAACCTGCGCATATTCAACGATGACCAGGGCAAAATGAATCTCAGCGTCGCCGATATCGGCGGGGGTGTACTGGTCATCAGCGCCTTCGCCCTCCAGGCCGACGCCCGCAAGGGTCGTCGGCCGTCGTTCGATCCGGCCGCCGGGCCGGAAATGGCGGAGTCGTTTTATAACCAGCTCTGCATGGAGCTTGAACACGCCGGGTTACAGGTGGCTCGTGGTGTTTTCCGCGCGCACATGCATGTACACTGCCTCAACGACGGCCCTGTAAGTATCCTGTTGGATTCAGAGCGGACTTTTTGAGGATTGAAGGGATTAATATAAGGATCACGACCATGCGCAGATCAAAGGTGCAATCAAGATGGGCCGGGCTGTGGCTGGTGCTGACGAGTACGGGGTTGATTACGTCGATCGGGATGGCCGGAACCCTCGATCTGGCGGTTATCGACGCGGCGACCGGTCAACCGGTACCCGCCCGGGTGCGGGTGCGAGACGCTCGGGGGGAAGACCATGTTCCGCCGGATGCGGTAACCTTGCAGATCGTTCAGGACCGGTGGTTTTATACCGCCGGCGTGGAACAAATCGACTTGCCGGCCGGCGAGGTAATCATACGCGTCGAGCGGGGGACGGAATATCGGCCGATCAAGACCACTATTGTTATTCCGGATACGGGGACGGTACGTTTTGAGGCCGGGCTCGAGCGGTGGATCGACATGCGGGCCCGGGGTTACGTCAGCGGTGAGAACCACCTGCACGTGACGCCCGCCGAGGCTCCGGTCATGCCGGCTGGCGAAAATCTGACTTATGGCACCATATTGAGCTGGTGGAACGGACCGCGGGAAGAATTGCCTGCCGATTGGAAATGGGCGGTCGATCTGTCGTTCGGGGGCGTGACAACCCCGTTTAGTGTATTCGACGCGGAAGTTGAACATGTCTGGGGTGCGGTATACATCATCGGTCCCCGACAACCATTGTCCCTGAAGGCCGAGCAGCGGAGGGCGAACCTGGCCTACGTGAAGGAAGGTCGTGACCATGGCGCGCTGATCTGCTATCAGGGCGGTTGGTCACGCGAGGTACTGGTCAACGCCCTGAATGGACTCGTCGATGTGGTTAATGTCTGTAATAACAACTTTCATCGCCATAAGTTTCAACCGCGCAGTCGGTATTCGAATCTTCTGCAAGTCGAGGGTTTTCCCCAATATCCTGACACCCCGGAAGGCATGATGCGGCTGAACACGGAGACGTATTACAGGCTGCTGAACTGCGGGTTGAGGCTGGCCGCCGGCGCGGGGACGGCCACCGGGGCGAAGGATGCGCCGGTCGGTTATAATCGCGCCTATGTGCGGGCAGGAGAACGTCCGACCTTGGCTGATTTCTACGAGGCCTGGCGACAGGGAAGGAATTTTGTCACCAACGGGCCGATGGTCTTTCTTACGGTCGATCCGGCGAGCGGGGTGGGCGAGCCCTTACGGCCGGGTGATACCGTCGATTTGCCCCAAACGGGCGGCAAGCTGAAGATCAATGTTCAAGCCATTTCGGAACAGCCGCTGCGTTCACTGGAGATCGTGGTGAACGGCCGGGTGGTCGGCAGCACGCCCGTCGGTCCGGACGCACGCTCGGCCGAACTGACCGTTACTCAGGCCATTGAGGAAGGCTCCTGGGTGGCAGCACGCTGCACCGAGGAAGACCTGCTGCTTCCCGATGAAGAATTGGCTGGCTATCGTCTGGAATCGAGGCATGGAAATGCGCCGTGCCGATTGCGGTTCGCCCATACCAGCCCGATCTATATCACCGTCGATGGACGCGGTCCGAGAGTGGCCTCTTCCATTCGCGAGGCGGAAATGATGCTCGATGCATTCGAACGCTTCGCGCGGGCCAAGGCGGCGGAGGAATTTCTGCCGGAAATCCTGGAAGCGGTCGAATCGGCCCGCGCTGCCCTGAAGGGGGCGGCGGTGGAGTAAACGCGAACCAGATCATGGTTTCATGTATTCAGCAGTTATATCTATCGATGGGTGCTATCAAACGCCCTGAGGAGAGGGGTAGGGTTGGATAGCGGCCGGACACTCAGTTGGTTGGGCATCCCAGTATGTTTGAACAGCGTGCCTTTGAGGCAAGGCTACAGCCGTGGTCAAGCGGGTATTAAATCTTGATATTCACGGTGTTTCAACGCCCTTGTCCGTGCCCCGGATTTCATCGAAAAATGGGGTGCGTTTACTCCGCACGCATTCGACGGCGTAGAGGTACATGGCCGCCGACCAGGTCTGCCAGTCCTGTCCGCTCGGGGCGTCGTTCTGGGCCTTGATCCATTCGTTGAAACCGAAGGCCACTGTCGCCTTGCGGGCCGGCCGGACCAGACGGGTCAGATCGATCAGTTTTTCCTCGGCCAGACGCTGCCGGCCGGCGGCGACGCAGGCGGCCACATAGAACCCGCAAATAAAAGGCCATATCCCGCCGTTATGGTAGTCGCCCGGCCGGTTGTATTGTTCATAGCGGGGCCGCCAGTCCGGCTCGCCCGGCTGGATGTACGGGAAGAAGCAGGGCGGCAGGCGGCTGATCAGATGTCCACGCTCGCGCAGGGCTGCGCATTCCATTTCAATCCAACTGACCAGTTCCCGGGCCCGGGAGGTACTGGCGATACCGCACAAAATGGCCAGGCTGTTGCCCAGCAGATCGAATCGCTCGCTGTTGAAGATTTTGAAAGACCACAGGGCGTAATAGGGCTTGAAGGGGACCACGAATCCCTCATGAACGTGACGTTGACGTTTCGAGCCGCGCACGTCCAGGCGGTTCATCAGCTTTTTCAGGAGTGCGGCGTCCTCATCCTGGCCTAACAGTTGCAGATAGGCATGGACGATGGTGTTGACGTACAGGCCGTAACCGAGCACCCATTGTTCGTCGCGCCAGTCGGTGGTGGGCTGCTGCGCGACCATGATCATGTCGTCCGGGCTCTGGTAGCGCATCCATTGCAGGGCCTTTTTCGCGGCGGCGGACAGAAAACTGTTTTTCCCGGTAAATCGTCGGTACAGCCCCAGACCGAACAGGAACAACGGGGTCGTGTCGGAGGCCCCCACATCCGAGGGATCATGGGCCAGCGAGGGAATATGACCGAGGGGCGTTTGATTCTCGGCCAGGTTCTCCAGCACCCGGCGATGGGCGTCGATCAACTCACGGTTGCCGCTGACCAGAAAACCCAGCGAGGAAATCATCAGATCGCGGGTATACGGCTCAGGGTAGCCCCACCCCGCGGTCCGCGGTAGCCCGCGGCACGGCCCGTTCAGATTGTGGAGTAAAACCTCCACCGCCGCCTGCCGAGCCTGTTCCACATCATCGTTTAGAGATGTTTTCATTTCAGGATATCCCCAGATGTTCCTGGACATACTGCACGAACTGTTGGGCCACTACCCGATAATCGTACATTGCCTTGACCCGGGCTCGACCGGCCTCGCCCATCCGCCGCCTCAGGTCGGGCTCCGCCATCAACCTGCGCAGGTGGTCGGCGATATCGTACACGCTGGCCCGATAGTCGGCCGTGCGAAAATTCTGGAACACCACCCGATGGCCCTCCTCGAATCCGGACTCACGGCCCAGGATGGTTTCTCCGATTCGCACTTCCGTGGCCACGTCGGCCAGGAACGCCGTTTCGCCATGCACGAGGGTGTCCAGCATGGCCATGGCCTTGATGCCGATGACCGGTTTCCCACAGGCGTTGGCCTCGACCTGAGGCATACCGAAGCCCTCCAGACGCGAGGGGGCGGCGTAGATATCGCAGGCATCCAGCAAGTATGGGGTGAAGTTGCGCGAGACGACGTTGGACGTGAATACCACGTGCTTTTCGATCCCCAGTTGGGTGGCGAGTTTCATGTCCATGAGGGTCTGGGCCTCGGTTCGCGGCTGCGGCCAGACCTTGCAGACGTATTTCCAGGGCGGCACCTCCCGGCCGAGCAAGGCCAGGGCCTGCATGACTTCCTGAGCGCCTTTCGAGGCGGCGTCTCCGCCGATGGTGAGGATCATCAGTTCATCGGTCCCGACGCCCAGGGCTTCACGAACAACCGCGACTTTGGGATCGGAGGGATCGCGCGGAAGAAAGCTGTCCGTGTCGCAGCCGACGGGCAGCACCTGAATGTTGTCGCCCTTGATGCCGTCGCGGATATATACGTCCTTCACCCAGTTCGAGGTGACCAGAATCAGCGGCAGGGCGTTGAGGACTTCATGGTAGTTGGCGATGTAACCGTCGGCCACCAGCCAGGGGACGGCTTGAACGCCATAGCGCTGCGGGTGCAGGATCAGATGCGGTGTATGCCCCCAGTAGCCAATGCCGACGACAACGTCCGGCTTGAACCACCGGTAATACCATTCCTTCTCCTGAGCGGACTCGAAATGCACCGCCTGGGCTTCGATGCCCGATTGTAGAAGCCCCTTGTAAAGCAGATCGCCCTGAGTAGCCAACCCGCCGGGCGAGGGCGGGTAATCATACAGCACGAGCACTTTCATTTGAGTTTCCTTTCCGTCTTATCCATTCCGCGCAACCTGCCGGCGAATCGAAACTCCAGAACGCCTCCTCGCGGGGAGTGGTTTGGGCTTCCCAGCTTCCTGGCGAAAACCCATAAACGTCAACGATGATCGCATGCTTGCGTTGCCATAACGCCTCGGGCAATGACCGCTGGATATGCGCCGATTCGATCGCCCGCGGATAATAGCTCCGTTGCCCGTCCTCGTAGGCGAACATCCGCAGTTGTTCGGTGATGATTTGCCCGCCCGTCCAAGCTTCGTGGACTGCCCGGCTGACTTCCTCGTGACGGCGGTGGCGGGTGTACTCGCCTTCGGGACCGTGGGTATAGATACAATTCAACGGCCGTTCGGGCAGCAGGGACAGGATCGTTTGGCGGATCAGTTCCGAGGGCAGGGGGGCTTGTTCCGGGCCGTCGTCCAGGTCGGCCATGCATCCCGTGGCGTTGAGTTGTTCCAAGGCCCGCCGAAAGCGGACCGAGCGATCCACATCCGAGGCCCGGCAAAGGCTGATGATAAACCATTCCCAATCCGGATGGGCCAGTATCTCGCCACCGGCCCAGAGGGTCTCGTCGTCGGGGTGGGCGACTACGATAACCGCTGACAACGGATATGGATCAGATGCATGCACCTGTAATTGTGGCCTTTGTGTTTGTCCAGAAACGTCGGGCTTTATCCGCCAAACGCAGACCGATAAGACCGCATTGTCTCGGGACGTTCGCGCCGTATTCCGATTTCTACTCCACGCGGAGCGTGACCGGTCCGAGCAGACCGGCGGGCAGCAGTGGCGAATCCGGGCCGAAGTGGGGATGAATTGTCCAAGTCAGCCGTTGATCCGCAGGCAGCTTGCAGTCACCGATAATCCGGTTTGCCCAGGTGTTCACCACGTCGATTTCCAGCACATTATCCTTAGCTTGTGCTACGTCCGTGATATCCACATGCCAGGGGGCGCACCATATAAGGCCTAGATCGGTGCCGTTCAGCCGTACGCGCCCCATGTCTTTAACCTCTCCCAGGTCGAGATAAACCCGTTTTTGCACGGCCGCGTCCGGCAGATCGAAAACCTTCTTGTACGTGGCCGTTCCGCTATAGTATTTGATCCCATCATCGGGGTGCTGGCTCCAATCCAGCAGTCCGTCGAATACGACGGATTGTGGTCCACCCCATTGGGGATCGAATCGCACTCTCCAGTCGCCGCTTAATTCTTCGACTGTGGTCAGCGGCGGGAAGTTTGTCGCCGCTCGTGGGGCGCTTTCCGCCGGTTTACGGAAGACGATGAACAGCGATTGGCGGGGCGCGATTTCCAGCGGCACGGAAGTATGGTTATTGTCCTGCGTGAAAGCCGGAAGATCACGGAATCGCCCGGTCACTGCGTCCCACAGCTCGGGTTGACGACCGGTGACGCGAAAAGAGGGGGCAATGCTTGTTGGTTCGTCACCTTGGTACGCGATGAAATAAATCTCGCCTTCCGAAGTCGTCCGGTGAATCCAGGGGGACATCTTTGTGTCGAGCCCGGTGACATCCGGGGGCACCTTCAGTTCGTCCAGGGCCTTCTGTACGCACGTTTTCCGAAACACAAGGCCCTTGCCGAGGCGGGTCATGGTGGCATGGTTATCGTTGCATCCGGCCCAGATTTCGTCGGCCAGTCGGCGTACCTCGTCGTCGCAGGCCGGGTAGTTTTCCAGGCTGGGCGACTGTGTCGGCGGTGTACCGAGAATGGCTCCACCGGCTTTGACCAAGTCGCGTATCTTGCGCAGTAATGACGGCCGCATCGATGCGCCTTCGGGCAGTATCAAGAGGCGGTAGGACATCCCGTCCGGCAGAACGAATTTTCCGTCCTTGACCTGTAAACGCTGTTCGATGACCTCGGCGTTAATCCAGTCGAAGGAATAGCCGGGGGGTAGCTCCGGTTCGAGAATTCCGGTCATTTTGGGAGTGTCCTCGCCAATGAAGTAGGCGATGTCAGCGGCAAAGTGACCTTGTTGCAGGAGAAAATGTTTGCGTCGCAGGTATTTGATCCACTCTTCGGTCTGATCGAACCATGTGTTATGACGGTTGAATTCCAGTCCGAACCAGGTGTTAATGCCGGGAATCCGGTCCTCATGCGGCTGGTGGACGTACACGTGGAGTACGAAATGGTTTATCCCCTCGGTGCTGGTGCTGTCGCCCCGCTTTTTGATCGTCCACGGATTCATTGTCCAAAGCCCACTGGAGGATGTGAACGCTTCGGCGGATACCACTGGTTTGCCATAGATGTGGGCAGCGGAGGCCGCGGCTCGTCGTTCGATTTTGCCCAGGTCGTGGTCCGCCCAGAATTCACCACCGAGGTCGTGTGACTGGCCGCCGTACTGCAGGAACTCGGCCGGGAAGCCCCAGTGACCGTAATTCTCCAACCACAGACGCAGGCCGTGTTTTTCACATTCTTCACGCAACCCGCCGACGTAGTCATAAGCGACCCGATCGGCGATCAGCCGTCGCATGTCCCACAGGAAACGGTCAGACTGTTCCGCGCTCTCGACAATTCGGCCGGTTAACACTGGTAGCCAATGCAGCGGGTCGTATCCATAGCGTTGCTGGAATCTTTCGGCAAATCCGTCCGTCCAGTTCAGCGAGCCCATCTCGTAACTGTCGGCCACAACTCGCAAAAAGGCGGTGCGGTCAGCGGGGGGCATTCGTCTTAGAACCTGCCCGATGAAGGCATCGAAGTGTATTGCGATCAGTTGCCGATTCATCTTGTCTATTTCGTAACCCGTTGCTTCCGGTGCCGCGGGCGCGTTCTGGACACCGGTGGGGGACATCCCCGTGCGTAACACGATCCATTCGCCTTCCGGGACTTCCCAGGAAAACGCTCCTTCGGCCGTCAGGTTTGCGGAAAGATCAATAACCTGCTCGGACTCAACCGCCAGGTTGGCCCCGTCCGGCTCCGCTTGCGTAGGCCAGAGATAGCTGTCCCATTGGGGCATTGGTAATTGGAACATTTTTCCCAGTTGTTTTTCGACAAATCGTTCGAGACGGGCGCCGCCGGTCAGTTCGATCTCGGCCAAGACTCCACGTGGCTGTAGTTCGGTTAATACCAGCCGGAAGTGTTGCGAGGTTGCCGACGGAAAGGCCACTGCGACCGGCCCAAAAGGCATGAAGCCGACATGGATATTGGGGTTGGATCGATCGATCGTCAGGGTGCGTACCGTTTTGAAAGCGCCGTTCTCATCGGCCGCCTGTAATTCGCATTGCACGATAAAGGGTGTCGTGGCCGGATGAAATACGAGACTTCGGGCAGTGAATGGCTCTTCCATTTCCAGATCGATTACAAAGGGGGCATCGCTTGTCGTGTTTTCCGGGATAGTGCATACCGTTCCCATGTCGCCGTCAAAGAGGTTTGCGACATCCGGGGTTTCCGGGCTGGCCGTGATGCGCGGTCCGCGCATGGACACGGAATCGGTATCGGACGCCGGCGCGGGGAAGGCCAGTACGGCGATATCCTGGAACTCCTCGTTGGGCGCGGGCAGAACCCCCTCGAATTTGATGGGGCCGCTGATTCGGGTCTCCGAGATGGCCAAGTATCGCATGGTCTGATCGGGCTTGACCCAGGGCCCGCCGGACTGGCTCCAGCCTGGACAGTTAAACATGCCCACCCGTACGCCCAGTCGCCCACCCTCGCGAATGGCGTGCTCGATCATGTCCCACCACTCTTCCGACAGGATCTGAATCGGGCCGCGATGGTCCTCGTTAACGTCCACATTCCCGATAAAGGCTTCGCCGATCCCGACCCGGGCCATGGCTTCAAGGTCGCGGGTAATCCCTTCCTTTGAGATATGGCCGCTGACCCAGTACCAATAGACCCAGGGTTTGGTGCTTTCTGGCGGTGCCTGGAAACCTTGTTCCATTTTTGATCCTGAACTCGTGCATCGACACGTCGAGGTCGCGATGAATAACAATGTAATCAGGATGACATCTGAAACGGTTTTCTTGACACGATTGAACATAGTGCGTCTTAACCTCGCGAAAGGAGTCGTTGGAGAGTGTGGCCGGCCCGTGCCCGCAAACACATATTTGAGTGATACGATATCTCTTTGATGCAGGCTTGTACACCCTCGCGTTATTGGTGCGCCTCTGATTCAATCACTTGTGGAATGTGGCGAATATTGATATTTTCTTGCGGATACGCAATCGGTTCGTGATCGGAGGTCCGCGCCTCTTCGGCCTATTGCTTGAGTAGGCGACCGCTCATCTGGCGTAGGGTTGTTTGCTTTACTTGTTGGTCGGGTTATATAACAATCCGATTACTCTTTGGCCAGATATGGTCCAGGCCAAAGGCGGGGTAATGAGCTAAGTCGGCAAACCCCCGCCGAGGGCTTTTAGTTGGGGAGACATGATGAAAGTATTGTTGGTTGGTGGTGGCGGTCGCGAACACGCATTAGCTTGGAAGCTGGCTCGTTCCCCGGGCCTCACCCGGATGTATTTTGCGCCGGGGAATGCCGGGCTGGACGATTTGGGCGATTGCGTGCCGGTCCAGGCTGAGGACATTGCCGGGGTTGTTGGTTTTGCCCGACAGGAAAAAATCGACTTGGTGATTGTCGGCCCGGAGGATCCGCTGTGCGCGGGGATGGTGGATGCATTGCAGGCCGCCGGCATCCGGGCGTTCGGGCCTTCACAAGCCGCTGCCCGCTTGGAGGGGGATAAGGCCTTTGCCAAGGAGATGATGCGCCAACGTTCGGTGCCAACCGGCGAGGCCCGCATATTTACCACGTTTCGAGACGCCAAGGTTTATGTGGCCAGTCGCGAGGGTGGCGTGGTGGTCAAGGCCGCCGGCTTGGCCAAAGGTAAGGGCGTGGCGGTCTGCGACGATCCTGCCGATGCGATTCTGGCCCTCGAGAACATCATGGTCAATCGCATCTACGGAGCGGCCGGGGACAAGGTCGTGGTCGAGGAGAAGCTTGTCGGCCCGGAAGTGAGTATTCTGGCCCTGGTCGATGGAAACACGATTTATGTGATGGACAGCGCCCAGGACCATAAACCCATCGGCGAGGGAGACACCGGACCTAATACCGGGGGGATGGGCGCCTATTCGCCGACTCGGCTGGTAAATGATCGCTCCATGCGCCAGATCGAATCGGAGATACTGGTGCCTATCATGGACGCCCTGCGTTCCGAGGGGGTGAGTTACAAAGGCGTCCTCTATGCCGGGCTGATGCTGACCGCCGCCGGTCCCAAGGTGCTCGAGTTTAATTGTCGATTCGGCGATCCGGAAATCCAGCCTTTGTTGATGCGCCTGAAAACCGACCTGCTGGAAGTCTGCATGGCCGTGGTCGAGGGCAAGCTCGATTCGGTATCGCTCGAATGGGATCCGCGGCCGGCGATCTGCGTGGTGATGTCCTCGGGCGGTTATCCGGGCGATTATCAGCCAGGCAAACCGATTACCGGATTAGCCGAGGCCGGCGCGATGGAAGATGTCGTCGTTTTTCACGCGGGAACCCAGTCGCGCGGTCATCAGGTGGTCACGGCCGGTGGACGGGTTCTGGGCGTGACGGCCTTGGGCGATACGCTGGAGGACGCCGCCCGACGCTGCTACGCCGCGGTGGACAAGATTCATTTCGAGGGAGCTTATTGTCGTCGCGACATCGGAGCCAAGGCCATGAAGCCGTGAACCCCGGAGTAGGCCGCGGCTCGTCTTCGGCTGAACGCGTCGTCGGAAAACCTGAACCGGTACCCAGCAGAAATACGAGATAGCTCATGAACTTCTTCGAGAGCCAGGAGATAGCTCGAAAAAAGACCGGCCGACTCATCGTGTTATTCACGCTGGCCGTTCTGGCCATCATGTTCATGGTTTATATGGTGGTGGCCTTCCTGTTGGTTGGTTTTATCGAACAGGATATGGGCCAGCCGAGTGTGGATCTTTTTCATCCTACCCTCTTGCTCGCGGTCGGCTTGGGAACCTTGGCCGTCGTGGGGCTGGGCAGTCTGTATAAAATTGTTGAGTTGCGAGCCGGTGGCGGCAAGGCGGTTGCGGAGGCGTTGGGTGGCCGACTCGTCCCGCCCAATACCACGGACCACACCGAACGCCGGCTGTTCAACGTGGTCGAGGAAATGGCCATCGCCTCGGGAACGCCGGTCCCCCCGGTCTACATCCTGGAGGAAGCAGGCATCAATGCCTTCGCCGCCGGCTATTCGCCCGCCGACGCGGTGGTGGCCGTCACCCGCGGATGTGCCGAGCAACTCTCCCGCGACGAATTGCAGGGCGTCATCGCTCACGAGTTCAGTCACGTGTTCAACGGCGACATGCGTTTGAATATCCGTCTTATGGGCTTTTTGCACGGGATCCTGATCATCGGGATGATCGGGTATATCTTGCTTCGTTCGATAGGCGGTTCGACTCATCGTACGCGGCGTTCCAGCCGCGGCAAGGGCGATGGGGGCGTGTTCATTCTCCTGGCCTTGGGGATTGCCCTCATAATCATCGGTTATACGGGCACCTTTTTCGGCAAATTGATCAAGGCCGCCGTCAGCCGCCAACGTGAATATCTCGCCGACGCCTCGGCCGTGCAGTTCACCCGCAACCCTTCCGGGATAGCCGGGGCCTTGAAGCGGATCGGCGGATTCTCCCTTGGGTCGCGGCTGGAAAATCCCAACGCCGCGCAGGCCAGCCACATGTTTTTCAGTCAGGGGTTTTCCACCTGGTTCGGAGGTGTTTTTGCCACCCACCCGCCGCTGACCGAGCGCATCCGTCGGATCGAGCCGGACTGGGATGGTGGTTTTGCCAAGGGGCGGCCGGCGGCCAGTTCCGCCCGGGAAACCACGGCTCGGGGAATGGCCCCGGCGGCCTTCGTGGGGCAAGCTAAACCGGTGGTCGCCCAGATCGCGGAGCCGACCGAGGAACATATTCAGTATGCTGGCCAGGTACTCCATGACCTTCCGGAACCGCTGGTGAGCGCCGCCCATGATCCTTTCGGAGCGCGGGCGGTCATTTATGCTCTCCTGATTCAACGTGAGGGCGATGTCCGCAAGAATCAGATCGAATGGCTGGCCCAGTACGCCGATCCGGACGTGTTTCAGATCACCTTGAAGCTGCTGCCGTCGGCCGAGCGGCTGAAAACCCGCGAACGACTGCCCTTGATCGATCTGACCTTGCCGGCCTTGAAACAGCTCTCGCCGAGCCAGTACCAGACGTTCAAGCGTAATTTTGTCGCCCTGGTCGAGGCCGACCGGAAGATCGAGCTGTTCGAGTGGATGCTCCAAAGGCTTGTCCTGCATAGTCTCGAGGCCCATTTTACGCGCGGGGCCGCCCCTCCCCGATCCATGTACTATGGCTTACCGCGACTCCGCGGCCATCTTGAGGTGTTTCTGTCCACCCTGGCGTATGCGGGACAAAAAGAGATGGACAAAGTGCGGGTTGCCTTCGAGGCCGGTGCCCAAACCCTCCAATTGAAGGATATGACCCTGTGTCCTTTGGACCGATGCGGTTTGAAGACCCTCGACGCGGCCTTGGATGAACTTGCTCGCCTGTCCCCGCCGCTGAAGGAAAAGGTGCTCAAGGCCGGCGCCGCCTGCATCGGTGCCGATATAAGTATCACCGAGGCCGAGCTGTTCCGCGCTGCGGCCGACGCCTTAGGCTGCCCTGTCCCTCCCCTGATCAAGAATGCATCCTGAAACCGGTGTGGCACAGGCGTCTCGCCTGTGCACTTCGGCCATGAAAGACCGATACAATAAGTTTCCGGACGCACTCGAAAGGGACGCAGCTCTTTGAGTTGATCGTCAACTCGCCATCCTCGCGGGGCCAGTCTAATAAACGAGCCGCGCCCTCGTATTTCCCCCCGGTCTTGGCCAAAAGAGGAAATACTGTTATGATGAACTTGGCAAATTCGAGGTTCTACTGTGAGGTGCTTTATGGATACAGCTACCGATTGGCGTGAGCGCATTCGCAGTGATCCCGCCGTTCACCATGGCGATCCATGTGTCGGCGGCACGCGTGTACCCGTGAGCGTCATTGTCGGGAGCGTGGCCGACGGTGACACCTTCGAACAGATTATGAGAAGTTATCCACAATTGGCCCGGGAAGATATCCAGGCGGCCTTGCTCTACGCCGCGGAAGCGGTCAACCGCTTCGACCTTGTTCCGATCTCGAAGTAGATACACATCATGTCCATTGCGGTAAAGGTTGATGAGGACTTGCCAGTCGAGGTTGCTGATATTTTGCGCAGAGCGGGCCACGATGCGCAAACGGTCATCCAAGAGGGATTGACCGGAACTCCCGACGAGAAACTTTGGAAAGTAGTGCAACAGGAGCGGCGGTGTCTGTTCACCGCGGACAAAGGGTTTTCAAACGCACGGCTTTTTTCACCGGGCGCTCATGCGGGCATCGTTCTACTGCGGTTGCCGCGCGAGAGTCGAGCCGGTTACATTCATCTCACCGAGTCTCTCCTGGCAGGCATGGACATAGAATCGGCGATCGGTGCGATCGTTGTCGTTACCCCAGGGACCATCCGGTTGTACCGGGCGGATAAGGGGGTGTAGCTCTTTTCGGCCTCAAGGCCGGCGCGGCCTGTATCAATGCCGATAAACGTATCACCAACGCCGAGGCCGAGTTGTTCCATACCGCGGCCGACGCCCTTGGTTGCCCGTCCCTCCCCTTACTCATCCGGGTCGGCTCATGCCGTAACGGCGTGACGGGAATCATTATTTAAGATACGGATCGAGAGCAGCAGCACACGGCGGCATCGACGGGGAGGGCCTAGCGGCCGGAATCGCCGGCGACCTGCCGGGTGTGGGGGATGGCTCTTGGGAAAGACGGTCCCAGTGCTGTATTTGACCGCGCCGCGCTGGTATGATAATAGGCGGTGAGGCTGGGTCGCCGAACGATCTTGAACCGGTACGACAATTCCACTCGCCCTCATATCAGAAAGGCGAAAACAATGAGCCGACAAGCATGTAATCCACTCGTGACACGGGTCCGTCGGTCTTCTGCCTTCGAGGCAACAGCCTTCGTGTTGGCCGGCGCGCTGGCGGTCTTGGTCGGGAGCTGTGTGCCTCCGGATGGCCTGGAGCCGGAGGACGGGTATACCATCACGGTGACGGTTATGCCCGAGGGCGGGGGTATCGTTGCGCTCGATCCCGCCCAGGACACCTATGCCGCCGGCGCGCCGGTCACGCTTGCCGCCACGCCCGCCGCCGGCTTCCGGTTCGAGCGATGGGAAGGCGACGCCGCCGGCGCCACCAACCCACTGCCGCTCACGATCAACGCGAACGTCCAGATCCAGGCCGTCTTCGTCGCCATCGACGAGGGGACGGGAGACATTACGATCAACAAGAACCTTCGCGTTCTGCCGGACACCGTTGAGATCATCGTCGATGCTGACGGACAAGCCACGCTGACCGGCAGCGAGGTTCCGGCTTCGATCGCTCCCGGTACGTTACTGCTGTCCACGCGCGGCGAAGGCCGGTTGCTCCGCGTGATCTCCCCGGCGATAAGCAACGGCGAGCAGACGACCGTCGCGACCGAGCAGGCGGCCCTGACCGACCTGATCCAAAACGGCACCCTTGAGTTCAGCGTTCCATTCGATCCCGACGATGTGGTTCTCGAGACGGCAGGCATGGCGTTGCCGGATAACATGAAGCAAGTCCGCCTGACGCGCGGCAACCGGGGCATGGCCTCGCTGACCTTCACCGACCACTCGATCTCGTTGGACGGATGGGGTAAGGTTACTCTCGATCAGTTGACGATCGACTTCAGTCCGGACTTCGACTTCACGGCCGAGATCGAGGATAGCAGCCTCAAGCACCTGCGCCTCACGGCCGGCACCGACTTCCATCTCGGGCTGGGGGTTTCCGTCGAGGCGTACAAGGTCTCGGAACTTATCAGCAAGGAAACGACGATCGCCAAGGCCAAGTGGCCTAATCCCTTCGGCTTCATTTACATCGTCGGCGGGCCGCCCATCATATACCAGGCCTTCCTCGAGGTCGCGATCGGCGCGGAGGTGGTCTTCGGGGACATGGGCACCATCACTGCCGGTATGGACTTCAACGCCGGTGCCACGCTCGGTGCCGAATACACAAAGGGCGAGGGCTGGATCCCCATTGCCGAGAGGACGCTTACGGTCACGCCGCACACGCCGGAGTGGGGCATCACGCCGATTACCGCCCGCATCTACGTCAAGCCGAAGTTCGGGATGACCTTCTTTGGCGTCGTCGGCCCGTCGCTGTCCTGGAAGGAGTACCTCGAACTGGCAGGCACCTACAGGGACGGCGTGCTCGGCGCCGAGCTGGGCCGGGGTAGCAAGTGTGATTTCAACCTGAAGTTCGCGATTATCGACGGCTTACCGAGCTACACCTACTCGCACAACCTGTTCAAGGCCCGTCAGGTCTTGCTCGCGCGGATGCTGGCCGATGTGGATCCGGCCGGACTGGGCACGGCGGCCATTTCGCCGAAAGATCTGATTTGGGATCTCTATCTGTTCAACCAGTCGCTCAATATGACCGCTCAGCCGAATACCGGCTACGAGGTGGCCGGTTGGACCGTTCGCAACCTGATGAGCGGCAGCAGTCAGACGCTGCACGCGGCCACCCTGTCCGGCCAGCCCGTCGACGCATCCAAGCTGTTCATCGCGGGCATCGTGCCCGAAGGCATGGGCGACAGTTGGACCGGGGCGGGGACGGGAACGGGCCTGCCCACCTACACCGTTACCACCGAGGTTTTCCCGCCCGGCGCCGGCGAGATTCAGTTGTTCCCCGGCACCGGCCCGTACCCGTGGGGGATCAACGTCCTGGTCGCGGCCCAGCCGGCCGCCGGTTTCGAGTTCCATCATTGGGAGGGTTCTCTCACCGGTGACGAGCTGACCGGCGTGTTGGAGATGACCACCAACAGAAGCGTCCGGGCGATCTTCGCCTCCAACCCGCCGCGGACGCTCTATGTACCCAGCCAGTACCCCACGCTCCAGGCCGCGTTGAACGCGGCGACCTACAACGACATCATCCATGTCGAGGCCGGTACGCACTCCGGAGACGGATTCCACGAAATCATCATCCCGCGCGACCACGTGGTGATCGAAGGGGCCGGCCCGGACACGACGATCATCGATCTGGCCGACGCCGCCCGGCTGGGTTGGCTGCACGGCACGCATGTCACCTTCCGGAATCTGCAGATCTACCGCGGCTCGGGCAACTTTGGCGGGGCCCTGCGGCTGAGCGGCAACGCCAACGTCGCCTTTAACAACTGCACCTTCCGCGCCTGTCAGGCCCGCGACGGCGGGGCCGTCCATGTCTCGGACGGTGGAACGCTCGTGTCCTTCACGAATTGCCGCTTCGAGTCCAACCACGCGACCTCGTCCGGCGGAGCGGTCAACCTGGCGAACGTACCGAAGGATGAGGACCACGTGCCGATCCTGACGAACTGCACGTTCGTCGGCAATACCGCGGGTTCCTCCGGCGGCGGCATCGCGGCGAACCAATGCCGGTTGATCGATTGCACCTTTGCGCAAAACAGTGCGTTCACCGGCGGGGGCGGGGCGTTCGCTGCCAATGCCATCCTGACCGACTGTGTCTTTACCGACAATACGGCCCAGAACGGAGCCGGCGTATCGGCCCGCGAGTATTCCACGATCACCGGCTGCGTCTTCGCCCGCAACATCGCCGAACGCGACGGCGGCGGCATCAAGGCGGCCAACGGGGTGTCGATCCAGAACTGTGTCCTGGACGCCAATCAGGCCGGCGAGGATGGCGGGGGCATTCATGCGAACATCGTTTCCGAGGGCAAGCCGCTCTTCATCGTTGGCTGCGTGTTTACCGAGAACTCGGCCGGTAAGGACGGCGGGGGCATCTGGTGCGACGGGACGGAGGTCTCGCAGGTCGAATTGATCGACAACACCGCAGGCCAGCGCGGCGGCGGAATCCGCGCGAGCTACAGCCGGATCCATTCGGGCTTCCTTCTGCGCAACCGGGCCGGGACCGCCGGAAACGCCTTCTACAGCCAGGGCGGCGGCATCTACCTCGAACAGTCCAACGTCACGAATTGCCAGTTGACAAGCAACGAGGCGATCGAGGGCGACGGTGGCGGCATTTTCGTTCAGGGCAGCCTGTCGGATATCGCCGTCACGTCGGTGATCGCCGACGTGTACGCGGCTTACAATACGGCCAGGAACGGTGGCGGGCTCGGCAGCGACAAGGATGTCTACGTGCTCAGTTCATCGTTCATGGACAACGAGGCGTCCTATCGCGGCGGCGGAATCTACGCGATCGGCCAGGCGGAGCGGTGGTACCCTCTTGTCAGCTTGTGCCAAATCGAGAACAACTCGGCGCCGCAGGGCGGCGGTGCCCACATCGCCGAAGGCGACATCATGGCCTCCACGATCACCGGCAACGTTGCCTCGCAATGGGGCGGCGGGCTCAGCCTGTTCAAGAGTACGGCCAGCCAGTGTACGGTCAACGACAACACCGCGACCACCGGCGGCGGTGGGATCTGGACCGGCATGGGCTGCTCGATTTTGGACTGCGTGGTGACCGACAACACGCTGACGGATTCCGCGTCAACCGGCGGTGGCGGGATCGCCTGCGCCGGCGGTACGGTGGTCAGCGGCATGACGGTTCACGGGAACAGCCCGACCAACTGCAACAGCGATTGCCCGGCGTGCCCGTGAACGCCGCTTCGGTGGCATAAGGGCAGCTCTTTTCGGCCTCAAGGCCGGCGCTGCCTGCATCAATGCCGATAAACGCATCGCCGATGCCGAGGCCTGGAACAGGGGTAACGCATGAACAATGAATCGTCAAATAAAAGAGCTGCGTCCCCTTTATCTTCCCTATCTCCCCTATCTCCCCAAAAATCGGGAAGTCCCCCGATTTGATAAGAAGATATTGCCAAACAGCCTTGCGTTTCATGGCCTTGGTTGTTATTCTTTCCCTGGCTAGCTAAAATTATTGAGGGGAAAAACCGTTATTAGCTGTGTAAAACCATGATCAACCCACGTCCCATAGCTTTGGTCGTATGTGAATCGATTTATGTCGATCCAAGTAAAAAAACAGCCTTGGTAGGTATATTTAACACTGTAAGGTCCCATAAGTTTCCATGTGTGCATCCCAATCTTTGTGTATATGCGGCGGTTACAGATGTGCACGCTGGAACATCCATCAAGGTCAAAATCGTTCATTCTGAAACAGATGAACAAGTCGCCGAGGCGAAATTAGATTTTCCACCACAAGTAAATCCTGGGACAATATGCGATATGCACTTTTTTATAAAAAATGTACGCTTCAAGGAACCGGGGAGACATTATATAGAGTTGTGGAGTGAGGAACTCTTGCTCCAACGGCCATTTGAGGTGGTCTTGGTTCAACCGGGAGAAAAACCATGACAACTACAATCTTGGACTTGCCGCCGTTAGATATGAATGAAGATGAGCCCTCTTTCGTCGTTTGCCCGAACCCCATTCAGGTAGTGGATGGCCAAGTGTCCGACCCTACGCAATTGCAGCAAATGCGTCTGATAGAATCTGCCGGATGTTTGGATTTTTGGAATGATCCATGTGAGGATATTTATTCGCCGGGTGACGGCGGGCCTTTATGAAATGTGGGCAGATCATATTGTTGGAATACCCCTTCACGGATGGATCGGGATGCAAAGTGCGCCCTGCTTTGATTGTGTCCAGCGATGTGTTCAATAGTAGGGAAGATTTCGTTGCCGTTCCAATCAGTGCTCAGGAATTTCCGAACGATATGAACATTTTTCCTCTCGATGCAGGGGCGGATTGGTTTAAGCAGACAGGATTACGCGCTCAATCTAAGACTATTCGCTGGTCCATACTGATGACCATTAGTCAGCAGGTCGTTAAAAGCACGCTCGGCGTTATGCCTTCAGAACAATTACAGACAGTCCGCTCAATGATCCAGCGGATGTTTCAGTAAAGCACCTCAGAGGGGATAAGGGGGGGATAAGATAAGAAAGGGGACGCAGCTCTTTTTGTTTATAATATACAGTGCAGGTAAACGCATCACCGACGCCGAAGCCGAGTTGTTCCGGGCTTGGGCGGATGCCCTGGGCTGCCCTGTTCCCCCCTTGTTGCCCGGCCAGGTTCTGAACTGAAAGATCGTTCTCGCTGCCCTGGCGATTATCCACTCGAACAATCGCTACAGATAACCCATTTTGCCCGTCGATCGGCAAAAATTGCACATCTTTATTGGACCTTTCAGGAAAGCCGGAAACCCCTACAGGAGTGGCCTATCCCGCGTCGATAGATACGAGGGGATTATCGGACAGGAAATTGTTTTTAGGTCGAATGGGCGGTGCAAGAAACCGATATGAGTCCCGGTTGTGTTGTGAAAATGCACAAACAGGTCAAACCGGGAAAAACTTATGATACGCAATAGCTTTACAAGTATAGGCGGAATAACTTCTGTATTAGCGGTGATGGCGATCGTACTCGGGACAGGAGGTTGCCAGAGCCCACCGGAAACCATTGCCGAGCCGGTGACGGTTCAGGCCCCGCCGCCAGAGCCGAGCATGAACGTCACCGCCGATGCGCACCTGACCCTGTTCGGCGAGTTGCCGGAACGTTCGCGCATCCCCTTCCATCCCCAGGCATCCGCGCCCATGACCCAGCATTCTTTCACCACGGAAGGGGCGGACTTCGACGTTAATCTCTCGCCTGACGGAAAGTGGATGGTTTACGCCTCCACTAGGCACACCACGCAGCCGAATATCTACCTGAAGTCCGTGGACGGCCGGGCGGTGACCCAGTTGACTTCGGACCCTGCCGCCGATGTCCAACCCTGTTTCAGCCCCGATGGCAAGAGCATCGCCTTCGCCAGTTACCGCGCGGGTAATTGGGATATCTGGATGATCGGCCTCGACGGCGGGCAGGCGACCCAGGTTACCTTTTCTCCACATCATGAAATCCACCCATCATTCGCCCCGGACGGGCGGCGGATGGTCTTTTGCCTGTTCAATCAGCGGGCCGACCAGTGGGAGATATGCGTGCTGCAATTAGACCAGCCCGGCTCCCAGAAAACGATTGGGATCGGATTGTTTCCCAAATGGTCCCCGGTCGAAGACAGCATCGTTTATCAAAAAGCGCGGCAACGCGGCGGACGCTGGTTCAGCATCTGGCGCATGGACTTGGTCATGGGCGAGCCGCGTTTCCCCATCGAACTGGCGGCCAGCGCCGAGATGGCCCTGATCCAGCCGGGTTGGAGCCCGGACGGGGCGTGGGTTTCCTACGGGACGGCCATGCTGGGGAGCCCCGGTCAGCCCCCGGAAGAAACGCTTAATCCGGTGGCCTCGCGCGGCGACATATGGATCATGCGCGCCGACGGCACGATGAACATGTGTTTGACCGATGGGGGAGGTGCACACTTCGGACCGGCATGGAGTTCCGATAATCGAGTTTATTTTACGAGCCTGCAAGGTGGGGTCGAAAATGTCTGGTCCGTAAGACCTGCGTTGCAAGACGGTTTGCAAGTGCATCAACCGACGAAGGATAGTGCTGCCCATATGCCCAACCGTGGGGTTGGTGTCCGGTTCGAGGAGAGCGGACAGGGTGGGTAAGCAACATGAAATTCGGAACTTCGGGTTCAAGGTGGTCCTGAAAGTAGACGAAGTTATTTCTGTCGCTCTGTTGCCCGAAATATCGAGAGAGCGATCCTGTGGCGGAGTGAAGCCGCCGGCGGGTTGAAAAATGGGATGGGGCATCGATCACGGATGATCGTAGCGAAAAGACATATTGCCGTTTGCATCGCGAGCCTGCTTGGTTGTGGTTGGTTCGGCTGCTCGCATGGAGACGCGAATAATACAACACGTGGCGCGTTGTATGTGACTCGGCCGATCACGATAGCCGTGGCCCCGGCCCTGAATCATAGCGGGAGCTCGGCATTCGACGAAGTAAAAATCGCGGACCTGATGGCCAGTGAGTTAGGCAGTGTCCGCGGGCTCCGTGTCATCGGAGTCAACCGGGTTCTGGCGGTCCTTGCGGATCAAGGAGTCGACCAAGTTCAGTCCGCCGAACATGCCTTGGCTATCTGCGAAAGGCTTGGCGCTGATGTCGTTCTGGTCTTTGCCATTACCGAGTATGACGCGTACACGCCGGTGGTGGGTATGGCCGTCCAGTTGTTCGGCCCCCGCTCCAGAGCCCCGATGTTGGATCCCGTGGCCACCTCCAGAATGGCCCGCCCCTTGCCGGTCGATCCAAGGCAGGAGGCGACTCGGCCGTGGGGTCAGGTACAACGCACGTTCAATGCCGCCCATGAGGCGGTTCGCGATGAAGTTAAGGATTATGCAAAAACTCATGGAGCGGATCAGGGACCGTATCGCTGGCACAAATATCTGGCCAGCCAGGAACTCTATGTGCGGTATTGTTGTTACGCCGCTGCCCGAGAGTTGATGGTGCAGTTGGAACGGGACGGGGTTACGGCCTTGGCCCAGGCCACCGCTGATCAATAAGGAGTATAGGTGATGACTTTGCTTCGACAGCTCTCGTTGGTTAAGGGGGAACACCGGTATGTGTTCCGCTACCCCGCGGGGCGGGAAGCGGATGTGGTGGCCGCTTTCGCGGATTTGGCCGCTGATGTCGACCAGGGATTCGATTGGTTCGATGCCGCGGTTTTAAGTTATCAAATGGGTCGTCGTCTCGAGATGGACCTCGAGGAAGTTAAAGCCTAAGGGATTGAAGGATCGGGGATAAGCACCTGAGGTCTTTCGGTCTCGAGCCAGGTTGGAAACGAAAACCTTCGCCGCTGTTGCTGGTAGTATTATGAACGAAAATAAATTGATTGACGAATTTCTGAATTACCTCCGATTCGAGCGGCATTTCTCGCCGCATACGGCCAAGTGTTACGCGGCCGACCTGAATCAGTTCTGCGAGTTCATCGCGGACCATGGTGGCGGGTCGGTCGAGATGCCTGGTTCGTCGGGTGGGTACGGTATGTCCGACGGCGGAGGTACGGCAGTCGCGGTTGCGCCGCCCTCAACGGGTACCTCGACGATGCCCGTGATCTCCCGGGAACTGATGCTGGGCATCGAGACCGAGGACGTGCGCCGCTTTCTGGCCTTCCTGCGCGATCAGGAATACTCCAAGAGCACTACGGCCCGCAAGCTGGCCACGCTCCGCAGTTTCTTCAAGTTCTGTCTGAAACGCGGCTACGTGCCCAGTAATCCGCTGGCCCCCATTCGCACGCCTAAGCAGGACAAGCGCCTGCCGAAGTTCCTCGGTGAGGAAGAGGTCCGCAAGCTTCTCGAAACCCCGGAAGTGAACACGCTTCTGGGCGCGCGCGACCGGGCCATGCTCGAAACTATGTACTCCACCGGCGTACGGGTCAGTGAACTGGTGGATTTGAATATCGAGGACGTGGATTTTGTCGGCGAGGCCCTGCATATCCGCGGTAAGGGTAAGAAAGAACGGGTAACACCGATTTCTCCGACCGCCCTGGCCTGGATCAAACGATACATGGAAATGCGCCGGGCCGACGCCCGGGCCGCCGCCTTCGATCAGCAGGCCGTCTTCGTCAATAAACATGGCCAGCGGCTCAGCACCCGTAGCGTACGCCGTAAGCTGGACAAGTATCTGGCCATCGCCGGTTTGCCGCCGGATGTTTCACCGCATACTTTGCGGCACAGCTTCGCGACCCATATGCTCAACCGCGGGGCCGATCTGCGCAGCGTCCAGGAGTTGCTCGGACACCAGTCCCTCTCGACGACGCAGATTTACACGCACCTGACCACCGACCGCATGAAGCAGGTCTACGATCAGGCCCATCCGCGAGCCTGAGAACGGAATCATTATCGTGTTACGATACCGGGAGACACCGCCAGGTGTCTCCCTTTTTTTGTTATCCGGGCGGGACCAGAAGAATAATTTTCCTTGTGCGGGGCCGGCTATTTCCCTTCAAGCCGAGCCTGGGCGGCGGCCATTTCCTCGGCGGTCGGGGCCCGGCCGGAGTTCATCATGTCGATGAAACAGTCGAACAGGTAAGTGGCGTCGTGCGGGCCGGGGCTGGCCTCCGGATGGTACTGTACGGAGAAGATGGGCATATCGCGGTGCATGAACCCTTCCAATGTCCGGTCGTTGAGGTTCTCGTGCGTGGGGACGCCGCCGGCCTTGCGCAACGATTCGGTCTCGACGGCAAACCCGTGATTCTGGCTGGTGATTTCCACCCGTCGGGTCGCCAGGTTCATCACCGGCTGGTTGCCGCCGCGGTGGCCGAACTTGAGCTTGTACGTTTTGGCTCCCAGTGCCAGGCTCAGCAACTGGTGCCCCAGGCAGATGCCGAAAACCGGAACCTTGCCGAGCAATCCGCGTAAGGCCCCAACGGCGTAATCCAACGGTTCCGGATCGCCCGGCCCATTGCTGACGAAGATCCCATCCGGTTTCTGTTCCAGCATGGCCTCGGCCGAGGTGTTTGGCGGAACCACGGTGACTTTGCACCCCGTCTCCACCAGGTTACGCAGGATGTTTCGCTTGATGCCGCAGTCGATGGCCAATACGTGACGGCCGCGCCCGCCGCCTTGCCTATGAGGCATGGCGAAGGGGCTTTCAAACCCATCGTTCCACTGAACAATCTGCTCGGGGGCCACGCGCTGGACCATGTCTTGTCCGACCAGGCCCGGCCAAGCCTGGGCCCGGGCGACCAGGGCGGCGTCATCGAGTATTTCCGTGGAGATCGACCCGCGGAGGGCGCCCTGGATACGCAGCTTTCGGGTGATGGCCCGCGTGTCGACGCCTTCGATGGCTACCACCCCATGCTGTTGGAGGTAATCCTCCAGGGCGGCCGTCGCTCGGAAGTTGCTGCGCCTCCGGGCGAGTTCCTTGATGACGAAGCCCTCGACTTGTGGTCCGCGCGACTCCATGTCCTCGATATTCACGCCGTAATTGCCGATGAGCGGGTAGGTCATGGTCACGATCTGGCCGGTATAGGAAGGGTCGGTGAGGATTTCCTGGTAGCCGGCCATCGAGGTGTTGAAACAGACTTCCCCGTCGTGGGTGCCGTCCGCTCCGAAGGCCTCGCCGGTAAAGATCGTCCCGTCCTCCAGGGCCAGTTTGCATGGGCGATTAGGCATCAGTCAGGTTCTCATTGATAATCCACTATTTCCGATCCAGCCATCCGGGCAACTGGGGGTATTATATCATCGGGCGTGGTTTTTGGCAGGGCTATTAAGAAAGGCCCTCGAACAGGGCCGTGCCGACGCGTACCATGGTTGCCCCCTCCTCGATAGCCACCTCGAAATCGTTGCTCATGCCCATGCTCAGCTCACGGAACGCGGGGCCGACCACCTTTTCGTATATCATGTCCTCGAAAACCTCGCGCAACCGGACAAAATAAGGGCGGGCTTTCTCGGCGTCTTCCGCCCATGGGGCCATGGCCATCAGGCCGACGACTTTCAGGCCAGGCAGGTTCTCGATCGAGCGGGCGAAATGCACCGCCGCGCCGACGGCAATACCGTATTTGTTCTTTTCGTTGGCGATGTTAACCTCGATCAGGGCCGGAACGATACGGTTGAGCTTTTGGGCTTCGTTGCTGATTTCCTCGGCCAGGCGCAGGCTGTCCAGGGAATGGATGGTATGCACCCAAGGCAGCAGCATCCGCACCTTATTCCGCTGCAGGTGCCCGATCATGTGCCAGTTCGGGTCGGGTGGGGCGTTTTCCGGTTCCAGCTTCCGCCGTCGGGAAAGGTGCTCGCAGATCATCCCCGCCCGCTTGATCAGGGTTTGTACCCGGCTTTCACCCAAATCGAGCAGTCCGCTTTCCATGACGTTACGGATAATATCGACCTCGACGGTCTTGGTGACGGCTATCAGTTTGATATCCTGCAATTGTCGACCGCTGCGGGCGCAGGCCTGCTGCATCCGGTCGCGTATGCGTTTGATGTTGTCGCTAAGTTTGCGTCGCATATCGGGTACTCTCGATAGACGGGATATTATATGCGCCGATGAGTATTTGTAACGGCCGCGACCCCGCCAATTTAGACAGTTTCCGGAGCTATCATACGGAAAATAGGAGTTCTATACGCCGACATATTGATTGAAAACGAATCCGCGGGCAAGATATTGCCTATGTTAACACTGGAGGAGGTCATCGTATCCCCGCCGGCGGCAGGGGAGGTATTGGATTTAACCGCTCTGTTCGGCTGTGCGGCCCCATTGGAGATTGAGATCGGCACGGGCAAGGGCACCTTTTTGTTAAATCGAGCCAAGGCCATGCCCGAGCGGAATTTTTTCGGGTTGGAGTGGGCCAATCAATATTATCTCTACGCTGCCGCTCGTGTGGTGCGTTGGGGTTTGAGTAATATCCGGCTGATGCGCACGGATGCCCGGCATCTGGTTATCCATCAACTGCCCCCGGAATCGGTTCGGATTCTGCATATTTACCATCCCGACCCCTGGCCGAAAAAGCGTCATCACAAAAGGCGGCTGTTTCAGCCGGAATTTGTCGCCGCGGCCGCAAGGATCCTGTTACCCGGCGGGCGGCTCGCCATACAGACCGACCATGCCGAGTATTTCTCATGGATCCGCCGGGTCGTAGCCGAGTACCAGGGCTTGGTTGAAATCCCTTTCGATTGCCCCGAGTCGGGGGTGATCGCCGGGCGGGTCGCTACCAATTTCGAGGTTAAATATCTTCGCGAAGGGCGTCCAATCTATCAGATTGCCTTAATGAAAATCGGAGTATAACCATAGTTTCGATAGGTTTGCCGGTTCATGCCTCTCCTGCGAAATAATGGGGCGTGTACTATAAGGCTGGAGCCTTATCGTATGTCATGGTCTTGGGGGGCGTTTCAGATGTTCCTCAGTTGACCGGGTGGTCATCCGTCGTCGAATCGAACAGCCTTTGTCGGATACGCTGATAGCGAACGGCGGCTGGTCCAGACGAGGATTCGGTTGTACCACAATAGGCGGTGACGGCCTTATCGAAAAGCGTTTCCGAAATCAGCAAGGCGGCCGGCTGAAGGATATTGGCGGTGCGGGCTAATCGCCACAGATGCCAGCGATCCAGCAGGGGCAGATTCAGACCGGACTGCATTCGCAGGAAGAGGCCTAGCGGCCGGGCTTTCTTGGGATTCGATTTGCGCTGCTGGATACGATAAATAAGACCAAACAACAAAAATACGCAAATCAGGCAGACCAGAAAGGCCGCAATCTTGGCACCCGTCTCCGGTTCCGGTTCGCTGAACCGTTCGCTGATGGAGCGTATGCGGTCATATGGGTTTTCGATGGCTTGGCCCAGGAGCAGGGAGATCATGTGGGAACCTCCTTCAGGGTGGCTCGTACGGCCGGCCGGGTCGGGATTTGTTCCGACAGCTTGTGCAGGAGACGGTCGGCACGCCGGCTGACTTCTTCGTCCTGATCGGCCTCGACCATCTTCATAATCCGGTTGGCCACTGAAGACAATCCCATCTGTTCAATCAGCCACAGAGCACTGATCCTCTGGGCCCTATTATCCTCTTCCAGCATTCCAAGCAGAGTTTCCGCGGCCTCGCGGACCCCGAGTTTCAACAGGGCCCGAACAGCATTGATTCGCACGCGGTTATCCGGGGAGTGCAGCTTGGGTTTGAGTTCCTCGATAACATTTTCCGCCCCGACCTCGGCGAGGGCTTCAACGGCGTTGGCTTGGACGCGCTGGTCTTCATCGTGCATCGCCGTGCGAAGGAGATGTCGGCTGGTTTCCGTGACCACTCCTCCAAGAGCCGTGACCGCCGCTGCCCGCACTTCGGCATGGGCATTCTGGCTAAGACGATACAGGTGTTCGGGGAATTCTCCGGCAAGATGTAACAATACTATGATTCGCAGAGCCCGTATCTGGCTGACCGTATCTGATTCTATCAGCCGACGATTCAAGACCGTTCGGATGGCCGTCCTGTCAGAAAGCAGACGTGTTCCTTGCCGAATGCGCTGCTCTGGCTTGAGCATATCGAAAAGTGACCAATATTCCTCAAAAGTCATGGAATCCAAGCCGGCGTCCCATGCGGATTCATGTGGCGTCCACGATCCGGTGGTTGGTGTTGTCACGTCGGCCAGCGGAAAAGCACTCGGGTTACGCCGGGCCAGTTCCAGTCGGGCCATGCGGGCCAGTTCCGGATCCTCATCGTGTGCAATACTGTGCAACAAGGTGTTAGCCATCGGTTCTTGCATTCTGACCAAAGCCCAAACAGCCGCCCGACGGGCCGTTGGCGTCCCTCGTCTCTGCAACTCCCTAAGAGCTCCTAATTTGGTGGTTTCCGGCATGCCGACGGCCTTCAGCCAGGAAGCCAGCATGGGCTGCTGTACGGCGGGTAATTGGAAAAACAAATCTCCGCCTTTGCTCATAGCATGCAGCTCCTTAATTGCGGCCATCGACCGGCTGGTTTTCGGTTGGGCGATGCGCCAGCCCTGGCGGAGCCATTCCGACCAGAATTCCGGTTCTACGCAATGTGTAAGAGCTTTGACGATCGATGCACGAAATTCGTTGTGTTTCAACCCACCCATGGCGAAGGGTACCAGTCGCGGGGATTTCAATCCGTTAAAAATGGTAATGGCCGCATGACCTGCTCGGCTGCCCGGCACGGTTAACATGGCCCAGAAGCGCGGCCCAATGGCGTCGATGAACCACATGGACGCCTCGACAATCCGCGGTTGCAAATGCATATTGAAGCAGGCCAATCCGCTTTGAAGGGCGCTGACAACCTGAAGGCGGTCCTCGGCCAAATCCGCGAGTTCCTGCATTCGCGAACAAAGCGTTTCCGGATCGGGGTTAGGTTCAAGATTGCGGGTGGCGATTAATTCACCGGCTTTGTATAGCTCATCGACCATGCCGTAAATAGCTTCGGTTGCGACCTGACGTACCCGGGCGGATCGGTCGTGCAAGGCCTGATCGAACAGATACGCGGCGCGATAAGCATGGCCTCGATGAATGATTTCCAGGGTGTTTATGCGGGCCTGTTCATCGTTGGTTCCCATTGCCTGACGCAGTGCGCTGTACAGGATGTCGATTTGCTCCAGTACGAGTTGCTTGCATGGTTCGTCGAGCAGGTGGAAGTGGGCCACAGTCGAGAATAGCCCCTGCGGTGTTTTACGAAGTAATAAGGTTTCCATGATCGCCCGCATGGTGGTGATGTCTGCTCCGGGTATGGCCAGAGCAAGGGCCTCGTCGGCTGAAGGATCCGTGTCCTTCAATAGCAGGCGGAAAATAGTTTGTTTTGCGGGCATGCGCGCAATACTCCCACCTGGTTTATCGGTTGTGTGACCGCTCCACATCAGGCTAGATTGCGTCCGATAACCAGATAATTCGGTATATACCAGGGGTAGAGTGATCGATAGTGAAGAACCGCGTTGGGATTGGGTTGGTTGGGGTGTCGGTCTACTGCCGGGGTACACGCTTAATCACTCCTGATCAGTAGTGGCGAGCAGCCGTATCTTCTGATTCTATAATGGATTAGGGGATATCTGGTGTTACGTGTAGACAATGCCGGCAATCATGAGCGAATGATTGTCAGGTGTTACGCATTTGCTGGTAGGCGGCCAATGCCAGACGGCGGGCCTCGGAGTGCTCGACGATCGGTTCGGGATAGGTATGGCCGAGGCGGACGCCGGATTTTTCGAGTAGAGCGGTCGCAGCCTCCCACGGCCGGTGAATCCATGGTACCGGCAGCCGGGCCAGTTCCGGCACCCAGCGGCGGACGTATTCGCCGTCCGGATCGAAACGTTCCGCCTGACCAACCGGATTGAAAATGCGGAAATAGGGGGCGGCGTCGGCCCCGCAACCGGCGGTCCACTGCCAGCCGAACGTATTATTCGCCAGATCGGCGTCGACCAGGGTATCCCAGAACCAGTCCGCCCCGGCCGTCCAGGGGATCAGCAGATGTTTAACCAGGAAGGAAGCGACAACCATGCGTACCCGGTTATGCATCCAGCCGGTATGCCATAATTGCCGCATCCCCGCGTCGACCAGCGGGTAGCCGGTACGGCCGCGCTGCCAGGCGGATAGCAGCTTGCGTTGCCTCGTCCACGGGAACCGTTCGAACTCCGGTCGTAACGGCTTGGTCGGTGTACGCGGAAAATGATAGAGAAGGTGATGGGCGAATTCACGCCAGATCAGTTGGCGACAAAACGCCTCCGCGTCCCGCCCGCTCTCCGCCCTGATCGCCGACCATACCTGTCGCGAACTGATTTCACCCCAGTGCAGATAAGGCGATAAACGCGAGGTGCCTTCCAGATCGGGACGCTCGCGTTGTTCGTTGTAGTCGTTCAAGGCCCGGGTCACGAATCGCTTCAGACATTGTTGGGCTGCTGTTTCGCCGGGCTTCCAAGCTTCCGCCAGCCCGCCGGCCCAGTCGATGGTCGGGCGCAGTTGCAGCTCCGCAAGTTTCAACGTGTCGGGCCAGCGCTGGGGACTCGGCAGACGGTGCGGCGGAGGCAACGGGGCAGTGGGCTCGCCGCGGGCGAGGCAGGCGTGATAATAAGGCGTGAATACCCGATACGGTTCGCCCTGTTTGTTCATCACCTCATCGGGCTCGAACAGCAGGGTTGCATTGAAGGTTTCCACGGTCAGCCCGCGTTTTTTCAGGTTACGGGCGATTGTTTCATCTTGTCGCCTGGCCGCCGGCTCGTACCGGCGGTTCCAGAAGACGGCGTCCGCCCCGCTTTGCCGGACAAGTTCATCAAGTGTATCGAGTGTTTGACCCTGGCGGATAATCAGACGCGAGCCGCGACCGCGCAGTTGATTGTCCAATTCATACAGCGAATGGTGCATCCACCAGCGGGCGGCGCCGCCCGGCGCCCAGCGGCCTTCCGACTCGGGGTCGAAAATAAATACAGGAATGATCGGCGTGCCCCGCCGCCCGGCCGCCGCCAACGCCGGATTATCCGCCAGACGCAGATCCTGTCGAAACCATACAATCGTGGACGACATGGGCAAACGCTCGAATAGAGCATCAACGATGCAGGGTTCTCAACCCGTGATGGGAACCCACCGTTTCTCCTCGGCGGCGCGATAGACGGCCTCGACCACCTTGAGGGCGGCCACCCCGTCCTCGCCGGAAATGGCCGGCGGGCGGTCGTACAACACCGCCTCGGCGAAGTCGCGCACATAATCCATCCCCATCACGCCGGAATAACCCTTGATCGTGGTCAACTCAAAAGAAAGGCTGCGCCGCGGTGAGCCGGCGAAGGCCTCGTGATCGCTGCACACGAACAGAATGTCCTTTTCACCCTCATACGCCGGCGACCAGGAAATCACCCCTTGCGTACCGCGCACGGAAAGGTATAGATCGCGCCCGTAAGGGAACGAATCCGGCACGGTATAGCTGATATCCAAGGCGGCGATGGTCCCTCGGGAAAAACGTAGATGGGCGAAGGAATTGTCCTCGATGTCGTACTCCGTATTGACCTTGACGTTTCGCCCCTCGGCCTCGATGACCTCGTCGTCGAGCATCCAGCGGAACAGGTCGATCCAATGTACGCCGAGGTTATACATCGGCCCGCCGCCGGATCGGCTCTTCTGGAGCATCCAGGGCGAATGCCCGACGATGTAGCGGCTGAGTCGGCCGGCGGCGCAGCGCCCCTCGGCCCCGACCGGCTGGCCGATGATGCCTTCCTGGATCAGGGCCTTGAACTCGCGGGCGGCCGGGTGCATCCGCCAGCAGTAGCCGGTGGTCAGCTTGACCCGGTGCCGCTGGGCGGCTTGCACGATGCGTTGCGCGCCTCCCACGTCGGCGGCCATCGGCTTTTCCACCATGAGATGCACGCCTGCCTGGGCGCACGCCTCCGCCGCCGCCGGGCAATCGGCGTGTGGCAGGAACACAGCGGCCACGTCCAACTGGTGCGCGTGGAGCATTTCCTCCACGCCCGCGTAGCCGGCCGTTCCGTAGTCGCCGCAGAAGACGTGGCGCAAGTCGGGGTTCGATTCGGTGACGGCCACGACCTTGGTCAATGGGCAGGATTCGAACAAGGGCATATACAGACGCGGATGCAGATGGCCCAACCCGACGATACCAACCTGAAGGATACGTTCCGGATTGCTCATGGATTATTGTTCCTCGATCAACGGAATAGCTTAATGGTACTGGTAGAATAATGCTTGTCGACGCATGCGTCGAGTGTCGAAGATTTCCCTATTCCCGGTCGAGAAGGACAGACCCGCGAAATCATGAATGCGTTTATTCGGCGGGCGTTTTCTGCCCGAAGGCGATCACTTCGTTCATGCTCCCGCTACGGAACCCGCGCAGGTCCACGGCCACGTAGGCGTAGCCGATATCGCGAAAGGCGGATTCGACTTGTTGGCGGGTCTCGGGGCGGCAGAGGATTTCGATCTGTCCGGCCGGCACCTCGATACGGGCCAGGTTTTGATGATGACGTACCCGGCACTCGGGAAAGCCCATCTCCCGCAGCAGGGCCTCGCCGCGTTCGATCATCTTGAGCTTCTCCGGGGTGATGGCCTCGCCGTATGGTATTCGACTGGCCAGACAAGGCATGGCCGGCTTGTCGTACGTGGGCAGGCCCATCCGCCTGCTTAACGCTCGGATATCCTGCTTGGTCAGCCCCGCATCGGCGCAGGGCGTATACACATGGTGTTCGCGTCCAGCCTGGATACCGGGCCGCCAGTCGGCGTAATCGTCTGCGTTCACCCCGGCCACGACGGCCTTCAACCCGTGCTCGGCGATAAACTCGCCGAGTTTGCCGAACAACTCGTTCTTGCAGTAGTAGCAGCGGTTGGCCGGGTTGGCCAGATAATTCGGATCGTCGAACTCGCCGGTCTTGATTACCGCATGCCGCGCCCCCATGCCCTCGGCCAGCTTGACCGCCTCCTCGAATTCCGCCCGGGCCAGGCTGTCGCTGTCGGCGGTAACCGCGATCACCTTGTCCGGGCCGAGCGTATCGACGGCCACCTTGAGCAGAAAGGTCGAGTCCACGCCGGCCGAAAACGCGACGGCCACGCTCTCCAGGGCCCGCAGGCCACTTTTCATCTTCTCCAGTTTGGTTTCCAGCGCGGTTTCTTGCACAAGGCGGCCCTCCCGAGCAGTCCGGGCTCATCAAAAAGGCCGACGATAAGGTCGGCCATGGACGTTAATAGGATATTATAGCGTATTAACTTTCAGCCGACAGGCGGATATGCGGTCATGATTTGCCAACTGGTTGCCAAGCCGATATGTTTTGTTCCTGATCGTGATGAAAAGATGTTAGCGGGTGTGGGAGAACCGGTCTCCCTGTCAGTATTCCCGGATCGATCCCGGGCTCCCGTCGTTCAGTGTTTCCTTAGGGGCGGCCTTTTTTCTGTCGTCCCAGCCGAGAAACCCTCACGCTTGCGTGGGGGTTTTTGGCTGCGCGGGACTATGGCATGAGATGGGGGGCGATTGGCAATTCCGGAGAAAATCGGCGACAATGCCCAGCCGTCAGCAATAGCGCGATGACGGTTGTCCGCAATACGGCAATGTTTTCGATCCCTGGCAGGGGTCCACGCTACAGAGAGAACGGTATTAAAGAACATGAGTATTCAGCAGCAGGTTGAAGATCGCATAACCAAGCTAGAGCGGATCCGCGAATTAGGGATAGACCCCTACGGCCAGCGTTTTGAAAACGTGGAGGCGATCGCCGAGGTTCGTCGGGATGGCGAGGCCCGGAATATCGAACCGGGCCAGCACGCCGAGGGTGTCCGTGTGCGGGTTGCCGGGCGCTTGGTGTTGTATCGTCCAACGGGCAAGCTGATATTCATGCAGCTACGCGACAGCGGCGGGGTAATCCAGGTCGGGGTCAGCAAGTCGGCGGTGACGGAACAGGAGTTCACCCTGGCCGCTAAGCTGTTGAATCTCGGAGATATGATCGGGGTTGACGGTGTACTCGGTCGTACTAAGACCGGTGAACTGACCGTCTGGGCCGATGCGGTAACCATGCTATGCAAGGCTGTGCAGCCGCCGCCTGAAAAATGGCACGGGCTGAAGGATATCGACCTGCGTTATCGTCGGCGCTATGTTGACCTGTTTTCCAACCCGGCGGTCCAGGAAACCTTCAAGCAGCGCAGCGCGATCATCGATTCCATCCGCCGCTGTCTGGTGGACCACCGCTTTTTCGAGGTGGAAACGCCGGTCCTGCAACCGATCTACGGCGGGGCGGCGGCTCGTCCATTCGTCACCCATCATAACACACTGGATATGAAGCTATTCTTGCGGATCAGTCCGGAGCTGTATCTCAAACGACTGCTGGTAGGGGGGATGGAGCGGGTGTTCGAGTTCTCCCGCGTCTTCCGCAACGAGGGGATCGATACCTCGCATAATCCGGAGTTCACCCTGTTGGAGTTGTATCAGGCTTACGGTGATTATAACGACATGATGGATATTACCGAGGCGATGGTATCATCGGCGATCGAGCGGATCGGAGGCGGGTACAAACGCCCCTTCGGCGACCTGATGATTGACTATACCCCGCCTTGGCCAAGACGTTATTACGCGGACTTGCTAGAGGAATACGCCGGGGTCAAGCCGGGCGATATCGCTTCCGTTCGGGCCAAGGCCGCGGAATTGGGCATCGACCAGTCCAAGCTTGCGGATGTCATTGTTATTAACGAAGTTTTCGAGGCCCTGGTGGAGCCGAAGCTTATTCAACCCACTTTCGTTTTGGATTATCCGGCTCCTTTATGCCCACTAACTCGACGCAAGAGCGACGATCCGGACATAGCTTTGCGTTTCGAGGCTTTCGTGGCCGGCACGGAGGTCGGTAACGCTTATACGGAATTGAACGATCCGCGGATTCAGCAGGAGAATTTCCAGCAGCAGTTGGCCGGCGAGAAACGCGACGAGACCATGGCCGTGATGGACGAGGATTTCGTACGGGCCTTGGAGTACGGCATGCCGCCGGCGGGGGGGTTGGGTATCGGGGTGGATCGGTTGGTAATGTTGCTGACCGACTCACCGAGTATCCGCGACGTGATCCTGTTCCCCCTGCAACGTCCGCTCAGCCCCGCGGAAGCGGAAGCCCAAGATAACGAACTGGACAACGAGGAATCGGTATAGCGAGGAGGGCATAAGCCTCGCCCCGCACGGTGACAGTCCCGCATGTATAAGCTTTTTCTTTGTCTGCGATATCTCTTCAAAAGGCGAATTGCCTTTTTCGCCATGGCGGCCGTCTGCCTATGCGTTGCCATGGTGCTTATTGTGGTCAGCGTGATGGACGGTTTCCTCCAGATGGTCAAGGACCGCTCACGCGGTATGCTGGGCGATTTGGTGATGGAGAACGGAACCCTGCAGGGATTCGGTTACTACCAGGAGTTTATTGACACAATTAAAGAGGAGATGCCTGAGGTCATCGAGGAAGCCACCCCGGTAATCATCAGTTATGGGGTTATTCGCTTTCCGCATACCGGCCGGACCAACATGGCCCAACTGGTGGGGATTCGGTTGGAGGAGACCAATCGCGTCAATGAGTTTGGGCATGGTCTGTTCTACGAAAAGTATTATCCCGGTTCTACGACTTTGGGGAAATTCGAGATGCCTTGTTACGGCCGGGACGCTCAGGGTAACAGCGTTCTGCCACCGGACCTGGAGGCCCGTTGGCAACAATGGTGGGAAAACGCCACTCCCAAGGAGCGGGGCAAGGCCGCCGTCAGCGAGAACTCGCTTTACAGGCGTCCCGGCAATTACCGTCCGATTCCATTGGCAGAGAGTACGAAACTGGGGTCTTTCGATCCGGCGTGGGTGGGACCGGCCCTCGACGGCGTGATTCTTGGCAGCGATCTGTGTGCCAGCCGAGATGCAAGCGGGAATTATCAACGTTTCTATTACCGGGGCGAGGAGGTCTCGGTAACGTTTGTTCCCTTCAGTGATACCGGCCGCATCAGCGATCTGAGTGCGCACACACGTACCTTCCGATATGTCGATGACGTGCGCACCGGGGTTTACGATATCGACTCCATCAGTGTTTATCTGGATTTCGAGGAATTGCAGAGGAACCTGCAGATGGATGCGGCCGTCCTGGCCGATTATCTCGGTGGACATAACCTGCCTGCCAGAACCACACAGGTC
>JAAYCU010000241.1 GCA_012729595.1 Phycisphaerales bacterium | reverse complement strand
GGTAAGGGGTGGGCGCCCGTCCGGTTTGGACGGGCGCCCTGTTTTGTGTAGTGGGACCGCGGGGGAAGCGGCCGAGAGTGGCCTTCGGGGTGGGGACCAGGAAGCAGGATGGGAGATATCAGTATGTCAGAGTTGTATTGGTCGACCACATGTATGGTCCTGGTTCCTGGGATTCTGTTGGCGTCATGGATCGATTACAAGCAGCGCCGGGTGCCAAATTGGTTGAATGCGGCCATCGCGGTCGCGGGTCTGTTGGCCCAGGCTTGGTTTAACGGATGGTCCGGTGTAGGGGTTGGGGCAGCCGGTTTGTGCGTCGGCTTTGCTGTATTGATTATTCCCTGGCTGATGCATGGCATGGGTGCGGGTGATGTCAAGCTGATGATGGCCATCGGGGTATGGCTGGGCCCATGGCTGACCTTCCTATCGTTTTGCGTGGGAGCGGTAGCCGGTGGGATCATCGCGGTAATTATGATCCTGTCCACGGGGCGACTCTGGCAGGCTTATGGCAATCTGGCCACCATTGCTTTCAAAGTCAGCCACCGGAATACGGTGTTCAGTGAATTCGGCTCGGCCAAGAGTTTCGGCAACAGCTCGCAACTTTTGCCCTACGGCGTGCCGCTGACTATCGGTACCCTGATTGTCTTTTTCAGTCGGCCCTGGTGGCTGGGTTAGGAGGCGGAAAATGGTGGGCGTCAAGAGGGGAAAGGTGATGGGGTTACGGATCTTTCGCAGGCCTGGACGACGGGGGGTGGCAACGGTGGAGATGGCCGTCGTTGCTCCGTTGTTACTGCTTCTCCTTTTCGGGGCGATTGAGTTCGGCTGGATATTTCTGGTTCAGCAGACCATGACCAATTCCGCCCGCGAGGCCTGTCGCATGGCCGTCCTGCAAGGGGCTGATCGAGATGCGATTATTGAGCATTTTCGCAGCGCGATGAGAGGTACCGGTCTCGTGGACGGGCAGATTAAAGACGGAGATTCGACGGCCCCCTGCCCAGCCGGTTCAGCCTGTGGTGACTGGACCCTGAACTTACCCAGTCAGGCCGTTCTGGATGATCGCAGTTCTGCTAATGAAACCGTGACTATCACTGTTACGGTGCCGAATACGAAAGTGTCGCTGGCCGGCCTGGCCAGAGTGATCGGTTTCAAGCGGAGTCTGCACGCCAGTTGCACCATGCGCAAGGAAGGGGTTATGGGGGGCGGAAGCGGCTAAGTCAAGGGATGTCAGACTCAAGTATTTTGCTGAGCGAAGTTTAGTATAGCAAGTGGGGAGCGTTTTTCTTTTCTGTCCCCCGTGGGAACACGAACAGCGTTGCCCGAGGGCCTGATTCACAGAATCAGGATTCGGGCCAAAGGAGCGTCCGATGAATATGCGCGCAATCATACCATTGGCTCTTGGATTAGGTCTTGGCATATTTGCTATCAAAATGTTCATGAATGTCCTGCAAAAGGCCCAAGGTGCTAGCAACGTGGATACTGTTGAAGTGGTTAAGGCCAAGCAGGAAATTCCGGCGACCAGCGAAATCACTGCTGATATGGTGGAAATGGTCACCGTGCCTCAGGCCTTGGCTCCTCGCGGGAGCATTACCGATCAGAAGAAAGTCATCCGTCGGGTTGCTAGTCAGACCATTCCGGAGGGGGTCACTATTTTCAATGCTATGCTGGCTCCTGAAGGTACTCCGCCAGGCATGATATCTCGTATTCCCGAAGGTTATCGAGCGGTGGCCGTCAAGGTTGACGAAATTGTCGGCGTGGGTGGTTGGGTGAAACCCGGCAGCTACGTGGATGTCGCGGTGGTAATGGATGTTAAGTGTAATAACAACCGCGGAACGGTCAGCAAGGTTGTGCTGCAAAACGTGCAGGTTCTAGCGATCGGACAGACTATTCAGGCCCAAGGAAACACGGGGGCCTCAATCGCGCGTTCAGTAACCTTGATGATCCGTCCGAATGATGTGCCGAAGCTGCATCTGGCCGCCTCCAAGGGCCAATTGCGATTGGCCTTGCGTGGTCAGCATGACAGCCAGAGTGGCAAGGAAAGACTCGCGACTGAGACAGACTTGCTCGGTTTAAGTCAGCCCCAAACGCAAAATGAGCAAAAAACAACAGGATTTCTCCAAAGATGGTTGGGCAAACAATGCATGAGTGAGACCCAACAGGCCGATAACAAGTCTACGTCATTGGCGATGGCTTCAGCTTTACCGACTCAACCGCCACCATCGGACTGGATTGTAGAGGTGATGTCCGGCACTAAAACCTATCAAGTGCGGTTTGAGAATGATCGGAAAGGCGCCAGACGCCTCGACGATAAGAGTTCACGCGAATCTATGAGAGCACCGATGCCCTCTGTTCTTCCTCCGGCCGGCGAAGGCCGATGGACAGGGGCAGAGACGACGGGAGATGCCGTATCCCCACTTACGGCAACGGAGTAAAACACGATGAGCGGACGCAAGGATGCATCTTCAACGGTAGAGTTACGGACGACGCACAAATCACGATCAGCAGTTGGTGTCCGGCGTGTCGGGATTAGCGGTCAACTGTTGGTTGTTCTGTTCGGGAGTCTCTATTGCATAGGGCGGGTCGCGGCCGAACCGGTCGCCTTTGGCCCGGGAGCGGAGGAACACGCAGACGCGAAAACAGTATTCGCCGGCTCCGTGGCTGATATGCAAGCTACTCTCAAACAGGTCGATGTATCCCGGCGTAATATTGTGGTCCAAGTCGGAGTCAGTAGTATCATGGATCTGACCTTCGCGCCTAGACGCCTGGCGGTGGCTACCGAGGAAATCGCGGAGGTGAAAGTTATCTCACCCCGTCAGATTCTGGTGACCGGCAGGGCCGTGGGTAAAACTCAGATCATCCTCTGGAATGAAGATGAGGAACAATTGGTATTTGCAGTCAGCGTGGAACCCGACCTGACTATCCTGAGGGAAACGATCCGCAAAATCGCTCCAACTGCGCGTGTTGATGTGCAAGCGGTCGGGGATACGGTGATCCTTACCGGCCAGGTCGGCGAGGTCGAGGATGCCGAGCGGATCACCCAGATCGCTGAAATCATCGTTCCGAAAATCAAGAACCAGATCAACGTGGCCGGCCAACAACAGGTTCTACTGCGTTGTACGTTCGCCGAGGTGGATAAACGCTCCACCCGACAGTTGGGTGTTAACTCCTGGATGGCCGGCGATCATACCCGGGATTTCTTTTTCGTGAATCAGATTGGCGGTATCAACCCGGTCAACATCGGGGCGGGCCCGACGGGCAATATTCGTAACGGATTGGTCTTCGCCACGGACACCGCCGGCCTGCCATTGACCGCCACGCCCGATTTCAGTTTCGGATTCACCAAAATGCAGATACAGTTCTTTTTGCGGGCTTTGCGGCAGAATAACCTGCTTCGCGTGCTAGCCGAGCCGAATCTGGTGGCCCTCAACGGGCAACAGGCGGAATTTCTGGCCGGCGGTGAGTTTCCCATACCGGTTGCTCAAGGCAACGGAGCGGTCGGCGTGGAATATAAGGATTATGGAATCATTTTGACTTTCGTGCCCACGGTTATTGGCCGTCATAAAATTCGTCTGTTAGTCGGTACAGAGGTCAGCGCCCTGGATAGTTCCGTGTCCGTCGCCCTGACCGGTTTTTCCGTGCCCGGTCTTACCAAGCGTCGAGCGGGTACGACTATCGAGATGGCCAGCGGTTCAACCATTGCCATTGCCGGTTTGCTTAGTGAGGAAATCCGCGGCATGTCCCAGCGCATCCCGGGCCTTGGAGATATCCCCGTACTGGGTGCTTTGTTCAGCTCCGTCGAATATCAACGCAGCTTGACCGAGCTGGTCGTATTGGTCACCCCGGAACTGGTCGGGGCCATGCATCCGGACCAGGTTCCGTCAGTGCCGGGCGAGCATATGACCGAACCGGACGACTTTGAATTGTTTGGCCTGCAGATGCTTGAGGGCCGACCGGTGGCCGACCTGGCTGATCCGGAACAGGCTCTCGAGGATGAGCCGCCGAGCTTTCGCAGGTTTACCTGTTCGCCGGAACAGATGTCCTTGCACGGCCCATGGGGGATCGCCGACGCGGCCGAAACGGTCCAATAGTCGTAGATCGAGCAGTGCGGGAACGCGCAACCCGTTGCGCCAAAGGGATCTAATAAAGGGCTGGAACCGTCGCGGCAACGCGGCGGCTCCAAGGGGTTCAATGTAGAAGGGGGGGTTCTGATGAGAAGTTTTACGCTGCGCCAATCGGTTACAGGGATTCACTCAATCGGGCATGCCAGGCGGGCCACGGCCGCCGTACAGGTATTGGTCTGCATGACCACTCTGCTGGGAGTCGGTGCTTTGGTCATTGATGTCGGTATGCTCTATAACACCAAAGCTGAACTGCAGAAATCAGCCGATGCCGCGGCTCTGGCGGCAGCCACCGAATTGGGTAACGCTGGATCTGGGGACGTCCGGATATCAGCCCGCGAGAAAGCCCAGCAGTTCGCAACGGGTAATCAGGTACTCAGCGAAGGTATTCTACTCGACCCCGGCGCCGACATTGTTTTTGGCCGGGCCTTCATCGATTCTCAGACCGGCAGGTATCAGTTTGTCCCCGATGCGGCTGAGCCATTTCCCAACGCCGTACGGGTGATTGCTCGACGGGCGGAGGGGTCGTTAAATAAACCGGTATCCCTCTATTTTGCCCAGGCGATGGGTATATCCGCCCGTAACCTTACCGCGTCGGCCACCGCAGTATTAATTCCGCGGGACATCGTCGTGGTTGCCGATTTAAGTGCCTCGCACACTTACGACAGTCAGCTCAGAAGCATGAAACAAACCAGCATCAACCTTCGGGATGTATGGACCCATCTGCCCAATAATAACCAAGCCACTCAGACCGACGGCTTGGGGTTTACCTCGGCTATTTCCGTGGTGGATAATTTTAACGGCACCTCGACGATTCATATTAGCCTGTCCAGTGACGCCTCGGAGGCGACCAAGGCGTTAAGTCACGTAACGTTCGGTATTCCCGAGGGGGCCTGGGCCACGGCGGCGGCATCGGCCACCACATCCGGCTCATATGCCGCGCCCTCGCTGGGAGTTGATCCAACCACGGGGGTCGCGGGTATCAAATTTGACGCCATCGGCAACGGTCTTGGCGAGGATGGGGCGGTTGAAACCCATGATTTTTCCTTCACCGTGGACAGCGCGTATGTTAGCGAGGTAAACCTGCTGGTGGCCACCAAGGCAGGTCAGGATATAAGCGGGGCGGACTATTACCTGTCTCCGGGGCCGACCTTTGGGAACATGAACCGCTGGGGTACGGAGACGCTGAACAGCCGTTATAACCCCTCCGCCGATACAGGTCTCCTTCGCCTGCCCTATAACCAGACCTGGTCGGACAGCAATCTGCGAAGCTGGTTGGGAGCGCAAGGTTACATCCAAAGCGAAATCGATGCCTTGATGAGCAGTGGGTACGACAGCAGCGGTTATTACCCTCCGCGGGTCGCGGTGGCTTTGGGATTAGCCCGCTGGCGCAGTGGTATTCCCGGCGGTCTATGGCAGAAGTTGGGGGAACCGGCCGGTAATGCTAATCCAGTGGTGGGCAACACCGAACTGACCTGGCTGGTCGAATGGCCGTACAACGGCGGCTCATGGAACGATTATATCAACTACGTGAAGGCTAATACCATGGTAAGCCTGTCCAATGGCAACTTCCGCTATAGGTACGGGCTCAAGACATTGGTTAATTACATGCTGGATAAATATCCGGAACAGGTTAACACCCCCGAACTGGCCGACTGCCCCGTGCAACCCATGGAGGCGGTCAAGGAAGCGGCGGCCGAGTTGATTACCATAGTGCGCAGCCTCGACAGTAGTGACCAGATCGGCTTGGCGGCGTATGGAACCTATGGTTATGGCCCCGCCGATAAGCCACACGATCTGTCTTGGCTGACGGACGAATTCGCACAGGTAGAGGCCAAGATTCATCGTCTCCAGGCCGGGATGTGGACCCGATCCACCAACATCGCCCAAGGTGTCGATAAGGGGGTCAGGGTATTGTATGACAGCGAAAAGGCCCGCGCGGGTGCTGCCAAAATCATGATTCTCCTGACCGACGGAAACGCAAATCAGACGCGCAGCAACCCGACCTATTGGGATGAACCCCAGGCTCGAATGGATACCCTCGCCGCGGCGCGAGAAGCCCGGGGCCAGGGGATTCGTATCTATACGGTGAGCGTTGGTGTTGATTCGGATACAGCTCTGATGAGCGAGGTGGCCGCAATCGGCGACGGCGAATCATTCCACGCCGAGGGCTCTATCAGCGATTATTCCGAGCAGTTGACCACGATATTTCGAGACCTGGGCGGTAAGCGCCCGGTGGTGCTGATCGATTAACCGGTAGCCTGACGCCCTCTGAGCTACCGAACGGATCGATTTGGAGGTCCAATAATCGAGCCGTTTTTCCGCGGGCTGATCGTCATCTGACCGGTTCGCGGCCGGGGGCGTTATCGTTGGTTAGGGGGATAGTCATCCATCGCTTATTTGACACAGCCGTTCATAAAGGTTGAGGGTGAACGGGTCGATGGATGTGATAGCTTATGAAACAGTCATTCTCTGCCATTATTTTCAATCGGGACGAAGATTATGCCGCGACCATGCGGGGTGATCTTCTGAGTATCTCCGGTATGCATATCGTGGCCGAGGTGGACGAGCCGGCCTTGATCGAGCACGCCATCAACCAGTTTCCGGTGGATATCCTGGTGGCCCATCTCGATCCCGAGCCGGATGCGATTTTGCCGGTGATTACCGGCGTGGCCCAGGCTCACCCAGAGCTGGCGGTCTACGTTGTATCCGAGAGTACGGACGGCAAACATATTTTGACGGCCATGCGGGCCGGGGTTCGGGAGTTCCTGACCAAGCCCGTGGACCGGGCCCAGTTGGAGATGGCCGCCAATAAATTGCTGGTTTCCCGGATCGACGATCGGGAAAATGGTACGCTGATTTCGATCCTGGGGGTTATTGGGGGAGCCGGCGCTTCCGTGCTGGCCGCGAACCTGGCCGCCGAAATGAGCAATCTGTCTCAGCCCGGCGAAGTGGCTCTGGTGGATCTGGACTTTCGCTATGGCCACCTGGGGACCATGCTCGATCTCCAGGCGGACTATACCATCGCGGAACTGGCCGATACGCCGGAACAGGTTGATACCGGCATGATCGAAAAGGCCATGGTCAAGCATGCCTCGGGTCTGCATCTATTGGCCCGGCCCAATTCCTTTGCCCAGGCTGATCAGATCACCGCCGCCCATTGCGCGGCCGTGCTGAGCGCTTTGCGGCAGGTTTATAAGTATGTGGTAGTAGACGGGCCCATGCGCTTCGATCCCGGTGGGCTTACCGTTTTGGATATGGCCGATATCAACATCCTGCTGATTCAATTGTTGGTTACGGGAGTGCGCAATCTGCATCGTATGCTCGATGGGCTGCGCAGCGAAGGATATAACCTGAGTCGTTTTATGCTGGTATGTAATCGCGTGGGGCGGGATTCGACACACTTGGAAGTTCAGCATGTGGAACAGACCGTGCGCATGGAGATTGCCCATCAGATTCCGGATGATTGGAAGAACGTGGGAACGGCCATCAATATGGGAGTGCCCCTGATGGATATTGCCCCGAAGTCGCGGGTGCGAATGGCCATCCGCGAGCTGGCGGAGAAGATCCTTGCCCCCGAATCCGCTCCCACGGAATCAAACGTTCGTAAAGGAACATTGTTCGGCCGGATCTTCCAGAAGGCGTCATAAATACATACGCCCGGCAGTCCTGATGGTCCGTAAATAAGTCAAGAGAGGAAAAGCAGACATGTTCGGCAGAGTAAAAATGCCGTTGAAACCCGCCCCCGGTGGACACTCCCCGGAATCAAGGTCCGGAAAATCGGTTCTCGGGCCACGCCCCGGCGAGGATGCCCACCGTACCGCGGAAAACACCGCGCCTCCGCCAGATAAGAAGAAAAATAAGGTCATCGAAGAGGACAAGCTAGAAAAATATTACGAACTCAAGACCCGTATCCATCGCAAACTCGTTGAACAACTCGATTTTGCCGCGATAGACAACGACGACCCCACGATTCGTGACCAGGTAGGCGACTTGATCCTTGGATTATGCGACAAGGAAAACGTCCTGCTTAACATCAATGAGCGGCAGAAGCTGGTCAAGGAAATTCTGGATGAGACTTTCGGCCTCGGCCCGCTGGAGCTGTTACTCAACGACCCGAACATCAGCGATATTCTCATCAATGGTCCACGCAGTGTTTTCGTGGAACGAAGAGGCCGCCTGGAACAGGCCGAGGTACAGTTTCGGGACAATGCTCATCTCATCCATCTGATTGACAAGATAGTCAGTGCCGTCGGCCGTCGGTGCGATGAGGTATGCCCGATGGTAGACGCCCGTCTCCGGGACGGTTCGCGGGTCAACGCCATTATTCCTCCACTGGCCATCGACGGGCCCAGCGTCTCCATCCGCCGATTCGGAGCCGATCCGGTTGCCTGGGATGATTACATCGCCTTTAAATCCTGCGCCCCGCAGATGGTAGAATTCTTCAAGGCTTGTGTAATCTCCCGGCTGAATATCCTCATCATCGGAGGTACTGGTTCGGGCAAGACCACCTTGCTTAATAATATGTCATCTTTTATTCCGGCCGGTGATCGCATCGTAACCATTGAGGACGCCGCCGAATTGCAATTGCGTCAGCCGCATGTGGTTCGTTTGGAAACCCGGCCGGCTAACATCGAGGGCAAAGGTCAGATCGCCATTCGCGACCTGCTCATCAACTCCCTGCGTATGCGTCCCGATCGAATCGTGGTCGGCGAATGCCGCGGTGCCGAAACCCTCGACATGCTTCAGGCCATGAACACCGGCCACGACGGGTCGTTGACCACCTTGCACGCGAACAGTACGCGTGATTCGGTTCAAAGAGTCGAGACCATGGTGATGATGTCCGGATTCGAGCTGCCCGTGCGGGCTATTCGCCAGCAGTTTGCTTCCGCTATCGACCTGATCGTACAGGCCCAGCGTCTGACCGGCGGGGCTCGAAAAATCACCAGCGTGACGGAAGTCTCCGGCATGGAGGGCGATGTCGTGACCATGCAGGATATATTTTCGTTTGAGCAGATAGGCATAGACGGAACGGGGCGGGCCTTCGGTCAGATCGTGGCTACCGGTATCCGCCCGACTTTCCTGGACCGCTTAAAACACTCGGGATGTGAGATCAATCCCAATTTGTTCGAACGTCAGGTGTTGTTGCATGACCAAGAGGATTAGATCATCGGAGAATCGCGAAACACGGAACATCGAGAAAGAACGGGGTAATCCATGTCATCCGACATACTCCTGTTAATCATGCCGCTGGCCGGGGCCATGTTGCTTAGTCTGGGGGTATTCCAGGTCGTAATGGACCTGCGCACCACCAAGAAACGCCGGGTCATAGACCGCCTGAATGAGTCGGCCGCCCGGCCCGGCCAAAATGAAAGCCGAGACTCCCTTCTGCGCAAGCGAGCCGCGGAAATCCGGGGTAATGCCCTGGAGGGTCTGGTCGACAATCTGCACGTGGTAACTAAGCTGCAAAAGCTGTTGGACCAGGCGGATATCAACTGGTACGCTTCCCGGCTGCTTATCAATATGGCCGGGGTAGGACTGTTGTTGGGGGCAAGCATACTGTTTCTCGGGTTCGGCCCGTTGTCGGCGGTCCTGGCGGCCGGTGGAGTCGCCACCTTGCCCTTGATGGTCATCCTCTTTATCCGCAAACGGCGGATCAAGAAATTGATCGGCCAACTCCCCGATGTTTTCGAGCTGATGGGCCAGGGCCTGCGAGCCGGGCACTCGCTGGCCAGCGCTATCCAATTGGTCAGTCAGCAGATGCCCGATCCTATCGGTGGAGAATTCGCGCGTGTCTTCCATGAACAGAACCTCGGTATCAAGATCGAGGAGGCCTTGCTCAACATGGCCCAGCGGATCGATCAGATGGATGTTCGCTTTTTTGTCACTGCTGTTCTCATTCAGCGGCAGACTGGCGGCGATCTCGCGGAAGTGCTGGATAAGATCGGCAGCGTGATCCGCGATCGGATCCAGTTGTTCGGGGCGGTCCAGGCTCTTACCGCGGAAGGCCGCCTGTCCGGGTGGGTGTTGCTCGGTTTACCCGTTTTGGTTTTCTTCGTGGCTCTTTATGTCAGTCCGGAGTATGCCGAAACCCTGCTCAATACGCGTCAAGGGCGCATAATGCTCGGCACGGCGGCGGCCATGGACCTCATGGGGTTGGCCATGATTCGGAAAATCGTCAATATCAAGGTGTGATGCCATGAACGAGATGATACTGCTTGGAATTATGGTGGCGATCAGTATTGGTATGATTGCCTATGCCCTCATGCCGAGAAAGTCGGAAGAGGAACATGAACGCTTGTTGCGCCGAATGTCCGGCCGACGCGCCCATCAGGATGCCGAGGCTGGTCCCGGGTCGCCCCGCGTCTCCACCGCCCGGCAGGTGCTGGAGCATGTCGCCCCCTATGCCATGAAGCCGGTAATGCCCAAAAGTGCCGAGGAGATGTCCAATCTCCGCGAAAGACTGGCCCAGGCCGGCTTGCGGCGCGAAACCGCCGTGCGTTATTTCCTGGCCAGCAAAACCCTGCTTGGAATCATGCTGGCGATTACCGCTGTTATTGTCTGCTGGAGTAAGGGGCATACGCCCAAGCAGGTGATCGGCTACCTCACCATGGCGGGTGGTGTTGGGTTTATGCTGCCCAATATCTGGCTCATGATCGCGGTCAGCCAGCGGCAAACTAAAATCCGCAACGGCCTGCCCGATTCCCTTGATCTCCTGGTCGTTTCGGTGGAGTCCGGGTTAGCTCTCGATGCCAGTCTCCAGCGTGTAGGCGACGAAATGCACAATGTGCATGGTGACTTAAGCGAGGAGTTGCGAATTACCACCCTGGAAACCCAGATGGGGGTACCCCGTACCGAGGCCCTGGAAAACATGGCTCGCCGTTGCGGGCTGGAGGAAATGCAAGCCTTGGTGGCGGTCGTATCCCAGGCCGAGAAGTTCGGCACCAGCGTAGCCAAGGCCCTTCGGACCCAAGCGGATACCCTGCGGGTTAAACGCCGCCAGAAAGCCGAGGAACGGGCCCAAAAAACCACCGTTAAGCTGATGCTTCCATTGATTCTGTTTATCTTCCCGTCGATTTTCGTGGTGCTCGTAGGACCAGCGGCCATGAAGATCATGGAAGCGTTCAAGTGCGGCAAATTAGGTTGATTCAAGCAGCCCCGCACGCTTGTATTGGTGTCCGCGATGTTCGACAGTCGGGTTGCCTTGGGGGTTGACGATTCCTTACAGCCAGCCGGTAAGCTGCGCCAGCAGGCGGCAATAGTCTACATAGTTGGGCCACGATACGTCGAAGGGTACGCCATGATCGCAGCTCGGAATAAAACCGCCGTCCCGGATCACCGGTTCCAGGCGAGCCAATTCCTCTCGGATAACTGCCCCCCCCTTGGCCATGGCCCGCTTGTCTACCCCGCCGATATAAGCCATTTGCCGCCCGTACTTCCGGCGAAACTCCGCGATATCATTCAACGCCGCGACTTCGATCGGTTCGCATACGTTAAAGCCGGCTTCGATCCACAAGGGAATCAGCTCGCCGATAAACCCGTCAGAATCCACGTCGACCAGCGGACAACCCGCCTTACGCAACTGCTCGCTCCATTGTCGCCAACTGGGCATGCAAAAGCGCCGGACCATTTCCGGCGAGATCATCATTTTCGCCTTGTAGGCCATGTCCTCGCAGAACAATACGCTATCCGGAACCACCTGGGCCAACACACGCTCGAATACCGCCCAGACAAAGTCGCGCCAGAACAGAGCCATCTCGTCCACCAGATCCGGCTGTTCGATCATCATCATGCACAGACCTTCGAATCCGCACCATTCCCGCATCTGCCAGAAAGGCCCGGTAAGTGTCATGGCCAAGAGCCGCCCCTCTTGCCGGGCCTGCTCTGCCTGCTTGGATAACGTCGCCGACAGCCGGGCGGGCGCGTCCGGAGCATAGCGCGTCTTCATCTCCTCCCAGTCCGCCCGACATTCCACCGGGCAGCGGATCCATCGCCGGGTTACGAAATCCCTGGGATTGCGCAAGTAAGTGACATCGAAATTATCCGCTATTTCGCAGATGTTACCTTTCCAGTCCTGTACGATCGAATGCCCGTCCTTCTGTTCCAGGAGCTTTTCCTCGAACCAAGGCATCATGCGAAAGTCCACGTCAAGCATTTCCGGCCGGACCACGGCCTGCGGATCGATGCCAAGCTGCTCGGCCAGAAAGGTTCGCCAGTCGACCTCCTTCGGTAACCCTTGTGTGTACCACGTGGCCAGTGTCGCTTCCCGCGGCTCACCGGGGTACAACGGAATACGATCCGGTTGGTTGAAAAGTAAAGTCTGAATATGGCGTTCTCGTGGACTCATTGGGTTAACTCGCACTATGGTAAGATCAGTTCGTGAACCTGCGATTCTCAGCTATAACGAGCAGTATCGGGTTGGCGCTTTGACCGGCCCCGCGGCCGGCTGGTTCCTAAGAGAGCGGCTATTGTACTCCCGCCATGCCTGCATGCAAGGACTGTTTTCGATCTTCATGCGTTAGTGGCGGCTTAAAGGGGTGGCTGATGGTACTCGCGGACGGCGTGGCCAGTGACATTAATCCGCTCTGGAAAACGCGAAAATCCACTGGATCACAAGAGTTGTGTTGCGACTGGTTGGCGACGCTCGTCTCGGATATAGTATGGCCGCCCCACGGGTGCTACATAAGATGCTGTTGCGGATGATCATCGTTCATGACATATGACGGGAGAGAATAATGCCCGAATCCGGATTCACCTGGCTTGATGTCGCCGTGCTGGTGGCTTATTTCGTTGGGATCACCCTGTTCGGCCTCTATCTTACCCGTCGGATAAAGAGCAGCGGGGGGTATTTCCTGGGCGAACGCAAGCTGCCCTGGTGGATCATGATCGGCCAGGCGTTCAGTACCGGAACGCGGGCCGACCTGCCCGTGGTTCAGGCCGGGGCCAGCAGTCAATATGGCTTTGCCACTATCTGGTATCAATGGAAGAATATGCTCATAACCCCTTTTTACTGGTTGATGAGCCCATGGTATCGACGCAGCGAAAGTACCACGGTGGCCGAGATGGTGGGGCAGCGGTATGGGTCGCAACTGGCGAATGTATATACGATCTTTTCCCTGGCCTTTATTATCAGTAACCAGGGCACCATGCTTAAAGGCGCGGGTAAAATCGTGGCCGCAGCCACCGGCGGGGACTTTATTGACCCCAATGTCGTGGTCCTGGTCATGGCCGCCGCCTTTATTCTCTATAGTTTTTTCGGTGGACTGATCGCCACGGCTTATACGGAATTTGTCCAGTCTTTTCTGATTATTATCCTGGCGTTCATGCTCATTCCCGCGGGTTTGTGGGTGATCGGCGGTTTTCGCGGTCTGCATGAGACCCTTCCTCCCGACTTTTTTCGGATCTACAGCGAGGCCAGTCAGCTCGATGCCTTCACCATTGCCATGTTGACGTTGAACGGCCTGGTGGGCATTACCGCCATGCCGCACATGATGTCCATGCATGCAACAGGAAAAAGCGAACGTTCCGGCCGGGTGGGCATGACATATGGCTCGATGACCAAGCGTTTCTGCACGATCGGCTGGGCGTTTACCGGTCTGATCGTGGCCGCCCTGATTATTCAAAAGGGAGTGAACCTGGAGGATGCGGAGCAGGCTTTCGGCTATGCCTGTCGCGAATTGCTTGGCCCGGGCATGCTGGGCCTGATGGTCGCCTGCCTCTTTGCCGCGAACATGTCCGGATGCTCCAATATGATGGTCAATGCCGGGGCCCTGTTCACCTGCAACATGTATAAGCCTTACGTGAACCCCCGGGCGACGGATCGTGAACTGATGTGGACCGGTCGCTTTTCGGGTCTGGCCCTGACCGGTATGGGCGTTGTTTTCGCCTTGAGTGTCGAGCAGGTGATTGATGCTTTTTTGTTCACCGAAACTATCGCCGCTTTCATGGGGATTATGTTCATGGGTGGCGTTCTGTGGAAACGGGCCAACCGACACGGGGCCCTGGCCGCTACCCTGGCCGCGTTCGCGGTTTATTATGTGGTTAACTATCGCATGGTTGACGAGCTTAAGTTGGTCTACCGGTGGGAGGCCTGGCCGTTTGCCTGGGCCATGTTGTCCGGGACGGCGGCCCTCATCATCGTTAGTCTGCTCACGCGTGCGGAAGATCGCACACGGATTGACACCTTCTTCGATAATATGCAGCGCAGTACCGACGACGAAAACCTACCGACCGGTCAACCCAAGCCGTTGGCCGCCGATCGCGGACAGGATATGCTTCTCCTGGACATGCCCGGCTGGCTCACTGCCGAACGATGGCGGGGTTTCTGGCGCCGCTACCACGAGGATTTAATCGGCTTCGCGCTGGCTTGGCTGGTGGTCGCGGGCATGCTCCTGATGGCCTGGGGCCTGGTGCAGATTGGCAAGTAATCCAGCCGGAGACTTGTCCGGTTTGCCGGCCGATCAGTTCGCCCGCAACGTAAAGAGCCGTGGCTCGGCCAAGGGCCTTCCTGGCTCGAATCAATTTCGTCACTATTGACGAACCATGCGAAATCCCGGCCGTGCCGCCCACGACGACAAACTCAACCCCGTGGTTCCGCAGGCGTTTCAGGATATCGAGGGTCGAAGCCATAATAGCGTATACTCGCCTGTCGCAGGGCCCGGACCAGAGTCAAGGCCTGCTCATGTCGCCGAAACCGCTCCGTCGGGGCCAGGCTCAGCAGATAATCAAGTTGGCTGATATCGAGCCCCTGGTCGATGGCCGTCCGCCAGGCGTCTTGCTCATTACTATTCATGGAGCTTTCGTCAACCCAGACGTTGGAAGCGAGAAATTACCTTGTGGATACCCCGCGACGGAAGAATATGGTATAAAATGCGTGTTTTGAAAGGGCCCATTCGGTTCATATTCGATTTGGGAGTACAGCTTCATGACGTTGGGGCCACGACCGATGTGGTGGGCGCTGGCGACGTGGTTGTCGCTGAGCGGAGCGTCGGCGGTGGGGGCCGAGCCGGAGATTGCCGGTTCCTGGGTGCGAACGGATCTGGAGACGGCAGCCATGGCCCTGGAACTGGGGCGGCCGGTCGATGCCCTGGTGGCTTTGGAGGCCGTCGAGCGCGTCGAACCGAACAATCCCTGGTTGTGGTTTTACCGCGGGTCGGCCTATTTGCGCAGGGGTAATCCCTACCGGGCCATGGAGTGCTACGACCTGGCCGCGGACATCTTGGCCGACCTGGGGCATCCCGATCCTGCCCTTGCCGAAACCATCCGCCGATACCGGCATCGTGCCCGCCGGGAGGTATTCAATATCTCGCTGAGTGCCGGCTTAGCTTACGATACCAACGTCAGCTACGTCGGAACCGGGGGCGAGACCCTCGGCCTGATCTCCGGGCGGAGCGATGGGAAATTCGCCAGCAGCGCCCGCATCGATTACGCCCCGGTCGCCGACGAAACCCAAACCCTTGCCCTTGGCGCCCGCCTGGCCCATAGCTGGCATTGCAGCGTGGAACAGTTCAACTATCAGGATTACGGCGGCTACCTGCGTTATGCCCGGCGATTCGGCGATCATTGGGAAATAACCTTGCGCTACGACTATGACATGATGTTCCTGGGCAACGATTCGTTTCTATCCAATCATGCCCTCACGCCCGGCCTGACCTATTACTGGGCGAGGGGTGAGGGCCCCCTGCAACTGAACCGCACGGAGTTGTATTACCAGTGGCAGGCGCAGGATTTTCTGTACGAAACGACCCGGGCCTATGATCGCGACGGTTTTGTCAACTCCGTGGCCGCGGAACAATGGTTCACCGTTCGACCGGTGTCCGACTGGGTGTGGTTCTGGGATGTCATGATCGGATATCGTTTCGATTATATCGCGACCGAGGGGCGGGAATTCGACCGTATGACCCACGATTTCTACACCGGCCTGGAGATGCCCCTGGTCAATCCGTCCGATCCGGCCCGCTACCTGATTCTTCCGGATAAGGAGCTGACCTTCGCCTTCAGCGCTCATTGGGAAATCGACGATTACCGCAACCGCAGCCTGATGGACCGAGCCCGCCGCAAACGATCCGACCACATTACCACCTTGACCTTCTGCGTGGCCCAGGTTTTGATGGACGATCCGGATTACGGCAGACTTGTTTTGCGCGGGATCGTTGACTGGATGGATGCGGAATCGAACATCGTCGCCCGGCGGACCCTGACCAGGCCGTTCACCTATGACAAGGTGGTTTACGGCCTGCAACTGGAATGGTCATGGTGAGGTATTTTGCGGCCGGATGTGCATAAGTTGCATCGGATTCTATCCGTCGTTTGAGCGGCAGGGAGATCATGCCATGAGCGACTCGCACGAACCCACTTATATGCAGACGATGACCAGCACGACCTTGCTGGAGGGTCTGCGCGTGCCGAACAACCAGACGATCTGGAACAGTTTCGTGGAGCGGTATAGACCGATGATCGTGAGTTATGGTATCCGACTTGGCTTGGGTCAAACCGACGCCGAGGACGCCGCCCAGCAAGCCCTGATCGCCTTCTGCTCGGCTTACACCGAGGGCAAATACCAGCGCGAGCAGGGCCGGCTGCGCACCTGGCTGTTCGGCATCGCCAAGCGCCAGATTCTCAACTATCGCCGGCAAGGCCGACGCCGCGAGGTCCAGGTGGCGGACAGCCCCAGCGAAACCAACTTCTTCGACCGCCGCCCGGACGACGACCGGATGGAACAGCTCTGGGACGAGGAATGGCGCAACGCCGTGCTCAAGCAATGCCTCCAGGAAGTGCGCCGGGATTTCGATGCCAAGAGCATGGAGGCCTTCGAGCTGTTCGCCCATCAGGGTTGGCCGGCCGCCAAGGTGGCCGAGCATCTCCAGATGACTTCCAACGCCGTCTTCATCGCCAAGCACCGGATCATGAAACGCATCCGCGAATTGCTCCCCCAGATGGAAGAGATATGGTAATCGGCCGTATTGCGTGGTTTTCGTTTCGATGGCGAACCCCGTCTTGATCAGGTATAATGGCCCCGAGAAATATCGGTATTGATCATTCCATGAGGACAAAAACGATGATTAAACATTGTCTCTGTGCCGCCGTGCTGTTGCTTGCCCAGTCCTTTTCCGGCTTGGCTTCCGAGTCGCAGGTTAATCCACCCCCCAGACTGCCTGATCCGTCCGAGGAGGGTTTCTCGCCGTTGTTCAACGGCCGCGATTTAGACGGCTGGACCATTATGGGCGATCCGAAGGGCTGGAAGGTCCAGGACGAAAAGATCGTTTCCGACGTAGGTTTCATCGGCGGCTGGCTCCGTACCAACCGCGTTTACGGTGATTTCATCCTGCGCCTCCAGTGGCGGGTCAGTCCAGGCGGCAACTCCGGTGTGTTCGTGCGGGCTACGACCACCGGTAATCCCTGGATCAGCGGCTGCGAAATTCAGATCACCAATCATCCCCGCGACTCTCTGCACTGTACCGGATCGTTATATGGAATTGTCCCCGTTAATCCGCGGCCGGACGAAACTCCCGAGGTCTGGCACGATTTCGAAATCCACTGCCATGGGCCTATGTACAAGGTTTATGTTGACAATGTGCCGGTGATCGATGTCGATGCCCGCCAAGTACCCGCCCTGTTCGCCCGGCCGATGCGCGGTTTTATCGGTTTGCAGGACAGCCATGCCGCCAACGGGTGGATCGAGTTCCGCAATGTACGAGTCAAGGAGTTACCGCCTATGCCCAGCGATCGGCCCGACTGGCCGCTGGCTCTGCAGGCGTGGACTTTCAATCATCTGAGTCTTTATGAAACCATTGCGATGTGCAAGAGTCTCGGTATTGAGTACCTGGAAGCTTACCCCCGTCAAAAACTGAGCCCCGAGCACCCGGATATCCGGTTTGACGCGAATTGCCCCCCGGAGCACCTGGCGGCGACCAAGCAGGTTCTTCGAGAGGCTGGAGTACGACTGGTTAATTTTGGTGTGACTGGGATGGATAGCGACGAAACCAAACTCCGTCAGCTCTTTGATTTCGCCCTTACTATGGGTATCGAGACTATTAATACCGAGCCGATGTTCGCGGAGCTTCCGCTGATTGACAAGCTGAGCAAGGAATATGATATTAAGGTTGCCATCCACAACCATCCCCGACGGGAAGATCGTCCAGACTATCGTAACTGGGATCCCAGTTTTATCATGGAAATGGTGCAGAGCTACAATCCGCGTATAGGGGCTTGTGCCGATACCGGCCACTGGGCCCGTTCTAACATTAAGCCGGTTGAGGCTCTGCGAATCCTCAAGGGCCGAATCATCTCCCTACACATGAAGGATCTCGACAAATTCGACCCGGCCGGCGTCGATGTTCCCTGGGGCACAGGCGTATGCGATTTCGAGGGTATGCTGGAGGAGCTGAAACGCCAGGACTTCAAGGGCGTCATTACCATCGAATATGAAAATAAGTCCGGCGACCAGGTCGCGAATGTAAAAAAGTGCATCGAGGCCTTCCATCGTTTCGTCAAACCGTAGCCTGGATGCTGTCGTATGCCCTTTGAATGGTGATGCGCAAGAGGGATGCCCATCCTCTATGCATGAGTATTACTCCGCTACCGGCGGCTCCGCGGGCGGCGGCGCTTCGCCTTCCACCTTGATTTCCACGCGGACGGCGGTCGGGGCGGGCTCGGGGGTTTTGCCGCCGCCGAAGAGGGCCTCGGTCAGGGTCTTCGTTTCTGGGTGGAAATGGGCGATGGCCGATTGGACAAACGGCCGCATGCGCTCGCCGACATAACGGGTCGTTCCCTCGTGGGCGATGGTATCGAGGGTCTTGACGTAACTGTCCAGGATTTTTTCGCCGAACAGCGATGCCCCGGTCTGGCCGACGGCCAGGGCCGAGACGATCCCCTTGCGGCCCCACTCGGCCACGTCCAGGGTCAGAATGCCTCCCAGCCGCTCCAGCGAAACCTTGTCGCGGTCGGCCAGGGTTTCCATGCGGGCCCAGATATCCTCGATACGCGGCACCAGATTACCGGCCTTGGCGAACATCTGCCGGTAGCTTTCGGTCATTTCCTCTGCCAGCTTGGCCACCTCCTCGCGCGATAGCGGCGGCGTATCGACGGCCGTCGCCGATTTACGCGAGGTGTCCTGCATGGCCTCCAGCAAGTCGGATAATCCCTTTACCTCGGTATCGAGCGGGAGTACACCGTTGGCCTTCAACTGGGCCACCAGCCGGCGGAAAAACTCGTCCGTGCCCGCAGCCGCGTCGCCGGCCAACGCCAGAACCCACAACGGCGAAAAATGCATGGCCAGCAGGCCCGCCGTTTCCAACGCCCCTCCGACCATCTTACGCTGCAGATAGTCGGCCGGCGGTTCCTTGAGTTCCTCGGGCGGCGTGCCTTCCTGGCGGATCTGGGCGACCTTGGCCATCATGAACCGTTGCGTATCTCCCACGAAAATCTTATAGAGCGTCGTGTTGCGGAGCACTTCGGGGAAGAGCGTTTCGCTCAGCAGCGAGGTCGTTCCGCCGGTGACGGCCACCAGCGACCGCAGCGTCCGCTCGGGCAGCGACATCACGTATCCCAGCCGGCGACGAAAATCATCAAACAGGTTCGACATGACCCACCCGCCTTTCAGCGCGAGGCCCACAGCGACTCGATCATCCGCACGAGCCGCCGGGCAACCACGGTTTTGCTTCCGCGAACGGGGCCGGACCAGCCGACGGCCGGAGTATAAAACTCCACAGTCGCTAGCTTGGTTCCGACGTTTTCCGGTCCGTTCAGCACGATCAGATCGCAGTGCTTCCTGCTCAACTTACGTTCCGCATGAACATAATGATCGTGGTCCTCCAAGGCAAATCCGACCAGCAGCCGCCGGCCCTTGCGTCGACCCAGGGCAGCAGCGATGTCTTCGGTCGGCTCCAGGCGAATCCGCACCGCCCGCCCGGTTTTAGGCACTTTGCGAGCGGCGGGCTCGGCCGGCCGATAGTCGCAGACGGCGGCGGCCATGACGGCCGCGTCGGTGCTTTTGTACTCCCGCTTGCAGGCCCGGGCCATCTCGGCGGCGGTCGTTACCGGAATCACTTTGACCCCCGGCGGCGGCTTGATCGCCACCGGCCCGCTGACCAGGGTCACCTCATGTCCGCGTCGTGCCGCCTCGCGAGCGATGGCGTAACCCATTTTACCCGACGAGGGATTGGAGATGAACCGCACCGTATCGAAATATTCACGCGTCGGCCCGGCGGTGATCAGAATACGCACGGCATGAAGCCCCTTGCAGAACCTACCTGGACAAAGACGACATCATTAACGGATATGACGGAGAGAATGAGAGACAGAGAGAAATAATTGAACCGCTACAAGAATTCTCTCTGTCCCTCATTCCCTCCATCTCTCCATCGGCCGGTTCGCCGTTTATGTTGTTACACTGTTCGACGTGGAATTCTCTGTTTCAGCAGGGCCACCACGGCGTCGATAATCGTTTCCGGTTCGGCCATGCGGCCGCGACCGACGGTACCGCAGGCCAGCCAGCCTTCGGCCGGTTCGACGAAGACATAGCCCAATTCACGCAACGTGGCCACGTTACGCTGCACGATGGGATTTTCCCACATGCGTGTATTCATGGCCGGGGCCAGCAGGGCCGGACAATCGCGGGCCATCATCAGCGTGCTGACCAGATCGTCGGCGATGCCGCCGGTAAACTTGCCGATCAGGTTGGCGGTACACGGCGCGACCAGAAACAGGTCCGCCGACTCGGTGAGGGCCAGATGTTGTGGATCGTAATAACCTTCGACCGCCCACATGCTGGTAAACACCTGCCGATGGGTCAGGGATTGAAAAGTCAGGGGAGAAACGAAGCGCGCGCCCGATTCGGTCATGGCCACGGTGACGCCGCAGCCCCGCTGCACCAGCCGCGAAACCACCGAGCAGGTCTTGTAGGCCGCGATACCTCCGCCGATGCCAACTACCACCTCGTAGCCGGCCAAGTCCCCCGCGGCGGGATGGGGATGGTTGTCAGGCACTGTCCTCGCCTTCCGTATCCGGCGGGGCGGAGAAATCCGGGGCGATCTTGCCTTCGAGGATTTCCTGGACGATGACTTCCAGCTCGTTCCGGCCATCCGGATCGACCAGCGGCCGCGAACCTTGCATCAGTTGCACCCAGCGTTTCTGGATCAAGGCGGTCAGCTTGAACCGCCCGCCGGCCATGTGGATGATTTTGTCGTCTTTAAGGGTTTCGATCATGCTTGTTCATTCTCCCGCACGATACGGATGATATTCTCCACCGTCTCTTCGACGGTTTCGTTGACCACGAAATAGCGATAAACGCCGGTTTCCCGGGCCTGACGGATTTCCCGGTCGGCTTTGGCGAGTCGTTCACGCATGGCCTCCGGCGATTCGGTCCGTCGGCCCGCCAGACGGTTTCTCTGCTCCGTCGGGCTGGGGGCCATGATAAAAACCGTAACCGCTTCCGGATAACGGTGAACCACCTGGCAGGTTCCCTCGATCTCGATCTCCAGTATCGCCACCCGCCCGGCGGCCAGATGCTGCTCGACCGGTTCGGCCGGCGTGCCGTAGCGGTGCCCGCCGTACACCTCAGCATACTCTAAAAACCCGCCCCGCTCAACTAGCTCGTCGAACTCCTTGCGGGACATGAAGATATAGTCTCGCCCCTCGACCTCCCCCTCCCGGGGCTGGCGGGTGGTGGCCGACACGCTCAAAAACGCCCCCAGCCGATCCACCAGCCGACGACAGACCGTGCTCTTACCCACCCCACTGGGCCCGCTGATAACCAGCAAAATACCACGAGCGCTATTCAAGAACCACCTTCATCTCCCGCATTCTCGGTTTATGCCGGTCCCGTTCATCCGTTCTCCATCTTGCGAATCAGCGTGTCGAACAGCCGACGGCAATACGAGGCCTTCTGGCAAACGGTATCTTTGTTCAGCAATCCGACGATTTGGGGTGCGTGCCGGGTTTTATGATATTCCCCTTTCCGGGTTGCTCGCGTCGCTGTTTTCAGGCAATCCGCGAGCCTTGTTTTATCAATTTCCTCCACGTTCGGCGAGCCGGGGATATCTTTCCGCCGAAAACCTTGCCCGTAGAAATGGGCCAGGGCGTCGATATCCGCGATGATCCAGGCCTCCATGCATTGCACCATAAGATGGCATTGCTCGTCATGCAGGCCATCCATGAACCACTGATCACGTTCGTGAAGGTACGCCCAAGGCTCTTTTGAAACCGGGGCCTCGGCATCGACCAGAAGGACATTGAAGGCGTGCACATGCTGTCGCATGGCGGTCTTGAAGGCGTCAAATGTGGAGTTGCGTCCTCCGCAGGCCACAATATTCCACCGAATACCACATTGCCTGGCCCGTTCTCGCAAGGAGTACAGGAATTTGCCCATCCCCTCGCGTAACGCCGCCTTGGTGGCTCTTTGATCCCCGCCGCCCTCGATGTAAATGCGTATCTCGCTTACCACCTCTTCCCCCCGATTTCGCCCATGCGCCAAATTTCGCCCAGACTATACCGCTTGAGCCAGTCGTCCAGTTCTTTCCGGTCCAATCGCTTCGTCTGGGTCGAATCGCCGACCTTCTCGCAGACGATGACGGCTTCCGGCATGTCGGACAGAGCATCGATCAGGATGTCGGAATGGGTGGTAACCACCAGTTGGGTTCGGTCGGACGCCTCGATCATCAATTGGGCCAGGGTATTCAGCACGTCCGGATGGAACCCCAGTTCCGGCTCCTCGATACAAATCAACGGCGGCGGTGTCGGATGGCAAAGAATCGCCAGCAGGCAGAGAAAACGCAACGTACCATCCGACAATCGCGTCGCGGGGATGGTCATGCGCCCTTCCTGTAGAAAGAGTTGCACCGTCCCACCTTCAATGCTAACATCGTAATCGTCGATGCCTTCATAAAAGTCCCGCAGGGTTTCCAATATGCGTTTTTTCGCGGCAGGCTCCCTGCGTAGTCGATTAAGGACCATGCCCAGATTCTGTCCGTCCGTCGTGAGAATATCATTGGGCAAGTCCGGTTTTTGCGGGAGACGTGGCGGAGTCTGTCGCCCCATAGACCATTCACGGTAAAAACGGATTCTTGCATAAATCTCACCAAGATAGGTGATTTCCGGGTATTGCGCAGGATCTTTTCTTTGAGATAGAATCGACTGTTCTAGATCCAGTGTATCTCGTAATTTCTGTTTCTGGCCCTTGACGTTCAGTATCGGAGTACTGGGCCCATGTCGATAATAAAAGTCAGGCTCCCCCTCTCCTGGATGTGGGTTTTGATTTTCAATTCGTTCATTGACCAGTTGAAAACGAAGAGCCGATTCCGTAAAGGACAACACGTGCCGCAGGGGCATGGAACCCTTGGGGTTATCCACCACCGCCTCGACGGAGGCCGTCGGCGTTCCCGAAGCGCCTTTCCATAACCAGTCGCGGACCCCGCCGCCTTCGCGAATCACGGAAACCATATCCTTGGGCGCGGCCTGCAAGAGGGCGATTCCATCCAGAAGATTGGATTTCCCCGAACCGTTTGGCCCGATCAATACGTTGAGCGGCCCGAGTTCCAAAGCCGGGCTATCCGGACCGAAAGAAAGGACATTCGTCATTTTCAGGCTGTGCAGAAGCATGTTTCGCTCCCGAGGGTTCCCTGACCGACTCTTACTCGACGTTCTGCACTTGTTCCTTGAGCCGGTCGATGGCCCCCTTGATGGCCACGATATGCTGGGCGATCTCGGCGTCGTTGGCCTTGCTGCCGATCGTGTTGGCCTCCCGCAACAGTTCCTGGGCCAGGAAGTCGAGCTTACGCCCCGCGGGCTCGCGGCTGTCGCACAACTTGGCGAACTGATCCAGATGCGAACCGAGACGGGAGATTTCCTCGTTGATGTCGCTGCGCTCGGCGTACAAGGCCACCTCGCGGCGAACGTCGTCCAGTTCCAAGGGTAGGCCAGCCTGGCCGATCAGTTCGTTGGCCCGTTGCAACAAACGCTGCTGATACTCCCGCAGTACCCCCGGGGCCCGCTGCACGATGGTGGCCAGCTCCTGGCGGATTTGCGCACACTGGCTGAGTAAATCCTCGCGCAGGGCCTGGCCTTCGGTTCGACGCATCTCCATCAGCCGATCGATCGTCTGATTCGTCAGATTCTCAATGATGAGCCAAGCCTGCTGCCGCTCGGCCTCGTCCAGCTCCGGAGGCTGACAGACTCCGGGCAAGGCCACGATCGCTCCCAGGTCGATATGCACATTGTCCGCGACGGACAAATGACCCAGTTGGCGAAGATAGCTTTGCATGGCCGAAAGATTGAGCTCCTGGGCAGCGTCGGCACTTGTGTTAAGCACACGCAGCGAATAATTAACACTGCCCCGGCTCAGCCGCGAACGCAGCAATTTATCCACCTCGGTTTCGAAGATGGATAGATGTTCCGGCAGCTTGATATTGGCCTTGAAGTATTTGTTGTTTACGCTCTTGATGATCAGCGCGTAGGCGATCTCGCCGTCGGCGTATTGGGCATCGCCATAACCGGTCATGGAAAGAATCATGGAAAGGCGGACTCCTGCGCGACATTGAATCAGAAGGGTCTGAAAGCAGTGCCTATGTATTAACTAAGGATTACTCACCCTGTTCCGTAGTTGGCTCCGCGGAGGACGGTTGAGGTGCGGCCGTACTGCCATCAGCCCCCGGTGTCTCATCGCCAACCGGTACCAGCATCGGCGGCGGAGTGGTCGCCAAAGGTTCCGGGATGAAAACGAAAGTGCCAATGCAGGCGACGATTACGAAACCGGCCGCCAAGGCTACGGTAATCCAAGTGAACACGTCCCCGGTTTTCGCTCCGAAAGCGCTGTGCCCACCGCCTCCGCCAAATGCTCCCGATAAGCCGCCGCCTCGCCCTTTCTGAAGCAAAACCACCAGCATCAGCAGCAGGCAGATCAGAATAAACAATGTGGCGACCAGGTAGTGTTTAACTCCCATTTGAGCCAAGGTGTCGATCATCCTCGTTCCTTTCCAGCTTGATCTCGTATAGGCCGAGCCTTAACCGGGTATTATGCACCCGTGGCGGCCATCGCTCCTTTGATTATCCCCAGGAAATCATTCACCTTAAGACTCGCCCCACCCACCAAGGCCCCGTCGACGTCCGGTTGGGACATCAACTCCTGGGCGTTGGCGGCGTTGACGCTACCGCCATACTGAATCCGTACTTCCTGGGCAGTCTGGCTATTATATAGCTTTTCAATTTCTCTGCGAATATAGGCGTGGGCATCCTGGGCCTGCTGGCCCGTGGCGGTCTTGCCTGTACCAATCGCCCAGACCGGCTCGTAGGCGATGGTGACCTGTGCCAGGCTGATATCCGCCCCGAGTACCTCATGAAGCTGTTCATGCAGCACAGCCTCGGTTCGGCCTGCCTCCCGCTCGTCCAGCTTTTCGCCCACGCAATAAATGACCTTCAGTCCGGCCGCCAGAGCTGCCTGGATCTTCTTTTTCAATAGCGGGTTGGTTTCTCCGAAAACATGCCGACGCTCGCTATGTCCGATAATAACCGTCGAGCAACCCACGTCCTTGAGCATCTGGGGCGAGATTTCGCCGGTGAAGGCCCCTTTGGGTTCAAAATAGCAATTCTGGGCTCCCAGCTCGATTGGCGAACCGGCCACGACCTTGCTCAACGGAGCCAGCAGAACGAAAGGCGGGCATACCCCCACATCGACCGTAAGATCCTTGGACAACCCGTCTTTCAGGCCTTCCACCAAGGCGGTGGCCTCGGAAAGCACCAGGTTCATTTTCCAGTTACCAACCACGTATTTGCGTCGCATAGTATACTCCCTTCACCGGGGCTGACCCGGTGGAAAACCGGTATTGTACCGTTTGTTCAAAAAGACAAAAGGGCATCCGTCGCGCGAGGATAGGAACCCAGAATATTCAGCCGCAGGCAGGATCGGCGGGCCTCCTCGACGGCCTCGATAAATTTCGGATCGGTGCGGTGAGACACCACGTCCACGAAGAAATAATATTCCCAGTTTCGCTTTTTGCTCGGTCGCGACTCGATGAAGGACATGTTGACGCCCTTGTCCCGAAGGGCGTCCAGCACCGTGACCAGGGCCCCCGGTTCGTCCTTGGTGGTGAAGACCAGCGAGGTCTTGTCGTCACCAGTGGGTTTATTGGCCTCCCGACCGATCACGAAAAAGCGGGTCACGTTGTTGGGGTTGTCCTCGATGTTATCGCAGACGATTTTCAAAGCGTAGAGTTCGGCCGCCAGTGTGCTGCCGATGGCCGCCGTATTCTCTTCCTTATGGGCCATCTCCGCTGCCTTGGAGGTACTGGCCACCGCGATGGTCTTGCCCACCAGGTTGGTCTCGCTGAGCCACCTTTGACACTGGGCGAATACCTCCGGTTTGGAATACACCCGCTCGATCGCCTCCATCGGGCAGTTGGCCAGTAAGTTATGGTGGATCTGTTGATTGATCTCCGCGCAGATGCTCAGGTCGGTCTCCAGCATGGCATCGAGGGTGTCAATGACGCCTCCGCCGACGGAGTTTTCGATCGGCACGATGCCGAAATCGGCATGTTCACGGGCCACTTCCTCGAATACCCCTCGGATATCGGTCACCGGTTCATATTCGACCGAAGCCCCGAATTTGCCTACGGCGGCCAGGTGCGAATAACTCCCCTCCGGGCCGAGATAGGCGATCCGCAGGGGTTTTTCCAAGGCGAACGACCCACTCATCAACTCGCGGTAGATGGCCATCAGGGTGCGATCCGGCAGCGGACCTTTATTTGCCTTGCATATCTTGTCCAGGACGGCCTTCTCTCGATCCGGGGCGTAGATCGGCCCTTTATTGGTGCTCTTGAGCTTGCCGACCTCAACCACGATCTTGGCCCGCTCATTAAGCAACTCAACGAGTTTAAGGTCGATTTGATCGATCTGTTGACGGAGTTCCTCGAGAGTCATCTACACAGTGCCTTTGTTATTTTGGGATATTGCCCTTCAATAAGATGAATAATAGCCGGTTTTTCCGCCGTATGCAAAAAGGCGACACCGATATCCAGGGTTTTCAGCCAATACTGGCCCAGCCTGCATCAATATACCGTCAGTCGCAGCCGGGTCTGGCGGGCCTCGCCGGATCTCCCGGATTTGTCGAGCCGGTCGGCATACATCATGCCGATTTGAAACCAGGCAGTGTTTTCCTTGACGGACTGCTCGCTCTTGGGTGGCCAGGCGATCTGCTCCCAGGCCTCTCCATACAGGTTGGCCACCGCGCCCATCTGGCCCGTCCGGACCAGCAATTGCTCGGCCTTGTCCAAGGCCTTGACGATGAACGGACCTGTGTTCGCATACAGCCGGACTACGTCCCGATAGCATTCCATGGCCATGGTATAATCGCCGGCTTTCTCCCACATCTCGCCCTGGCTGATCCGCACGTCAGCGGCCAAGTCGGGGCGGATGGTCCGGAAACTGCGGAAGGTGGTTTCCCAAAGTTCATTCTGCCCCTCGACCTCCGGGACAGTCGCGACCATGGACCGGACCAGTTCGAGCGTAAAATCGGGATACGCCCGGCCGCAGATCCGGTTGACAAGTTCTACCCAGCGGCGCGTTTGTGCCCAGTCGAGCTTTCCCACTCGGGCCAATTCGGCCACCGTACCCCAGGCTGGGGCATACAGGCCGTTCGAGGCATCGATGGCCAATGCCAGCAGATCCAATTGTCCTCGGATATCCGGCTGGCGGGGGCGAGGTGCACGACGGCCCGGCTGTCCCTCTCCCAAGGGAGCAGGCTCGAATACTTCGCCGAGCGTTTCCAGCTTGATAAGCCTTTGGACCCCATCGAACATGGCGATGGCCGCTTGTTGATCGGCCGGATTTTGGCTCAGCAGCCCGGCCAGCAGAGTGATGGTCTGAATGGATATTGGGCGACTGGTTTGTGGGTTTACGAGTTCTCCGCCGACCTCGTATAAAATAGGCGGGATGGCCAGGCGGGCGGTGGTGAAATTCCACCATGATCGCTGACCTCGTATGTCCAGAAAACCTACCCATGTATATTTTAATTTGTCCACCTCCAAGGTGACCAATACGTTGGGAATCCCCAAAGCCTTGCCCGTTAAGGCTACCAGGGCGGCTCGATCCTGGTCAGACCCACCGGTCTGAAGCATGGTTTCGAGCCGTTGCGGACCGGTGCCAACCGCCGAAGGGGGTGGCGGGATAGCAAGGGGCTGGTGGGAAATGCTCAGTAGACGTTGAAATAGCTCGTCCAGGGGGATTCCTCCCAGCCTTTCCGCCGCCCAAGCCAGCTCATCGATGCCTGCGTTGACATCGACCAACCAGACCAGAAGTTCCGCCGGTACTCTCGCCAGCGGCCTTATTGGAAAGTACATTTCATTGCGCGTGTAGTAGTCGAAGATTTCCAAGGGGCCGGCTGGTGGTGATCCGCCCGGGCCGGGGGAACGGCCAGTGGCTTGGTCATGGACCACGCAGATCGCTGCGGTCAGCGTGGGGTTTTTTTCCAGTTGATCGCCTCGGTTGGCACGCAGCTGATTTAGCACGGAATACACCTGGGCCTCGTCCTCGTCAGCCGGCTGAAAGAGAAAAACCAGGTTGCTGGACAGTTGAGGATTAGCCCGGAGAAACTTCAATAACGTGGCTTGTTGGTCTTCGTCGACGTTGCCAAGTTGTCGTACCATCCGTAAGGCCAGCCCCGCTTCGCGAAACATTTCAGACTCGCTTGCGCGGCCGTACCCTATGACCTGATCGAAGAGGTTGGTCAGGGTTTTTTCGGCCACGGCGTATTCCTGATCAAGCTCTAGTTGATCGAGGATGGCCTTGATCTGTTCGGCCACCTGCTGCCGTACACTCTCTCGTCGGGCGGAACGCTGTCCGAAGGCGGACGGTGTGCAGGCCAGCATAAGCCCTGCGCAAATAATGACCTGGAGCAATACCCTTTTGCAAGCATATGATTGGGACATCGCGGTTCCCCCATTAAGCCATAGGAAGGAATACCTACCTAGGCCCTGATCAAGCGTAGCGCGAAGGATTTTCGCGCATTCTTTTGAAAAAAGTACTCGAAATGCCCTTGGTTTTGCGTATAAATGGGTAGGTTCAAGGATCAACCCAAGTTATGCAAGGAGGC
>JAAYCU010000240.1 GCA_012729595.1 Phycisphaerales bacterium | reverse complement strand
CCGAACAGCATACCCAGGACCGCGGCGGAAGTTGCGGAAATGTGCCCGGTTCCCAGATCTCTGGGCTCGCGTTCGATCCCAGACAATCAGACCGATCACCTCGGAAGTTACAGTTGGTTGTGGTGGACCAATGGCGTAGATCGGGAGGGCAAGCGACACTGGCCAAACATCCCGCTGGACGCATACGGGGCCTTTGGGCACGCTAACGGCCAGCGGGCATGCGTAGTGATTCCCAGCCTGGATCTGGTGATATCCTGGAACGATACGGGTCTGGGCCAGAGGTCCGGCAACCCTGTCGATGAAGCCCTGGGGATGATTGTGTTGGCCATCGAGGAGCCCGGTGTTCAGATCAGCAGGCCGATTAGCGGGGTCGGACAATAAAAAGTTATCCTGGTATGTCCCATATCTTTTCTCTCGGCATATTGCCGTCAGCCGGGTACTCGTTACAATACCGGATTCGCCTCGTAGCGGGGCATCGAGAAGCCTTTGGCTGCATGGAGAGATTCAATGACGACGCAGGAGGTGTTGGACCTATATTCCCGTTGCGTGATCGGCAATTACGCCAGGCTGCCGGTGGTCATCGTCCGAGCCGAGGGCTCGCGGATGTGGGACGCGGACGGCAAGTCTTACCTGGACATGTTTCCCGGCTGGGGATGCAGCTTGCTGGGGCATTGCCATCCGCGTGTGGTAGAGGCTATTCGCGAGCAGGTAGGTCGGTTGATCCATGTCGATAACACCTTCTATACAGAAGAACAGGGTCGCCTGGCGGCACTGCTGCATCAGCACGGGTTTGGCGGCAAGAGCTTCTTCAGCAACAGCGGGGCCGAGGCTAACGAGGCGGCAATCAAGCTAGCCCGCCGCCAAGCGCCCGAAGGCCGATACAAAGTCATCACGATGGAACGCAGCTTTCACGGCCGTACCTATGGGGCCATGTCCGCCACGGCTCAATCCAAAACCCATCAGGGCCACGAACCGCTCGTGCCCGGTTTCGTCTATGTACCCTTCAACGATATCGATGCGGTGGCCAAGGCAATCGACCGGGAAACGGCGGCCATCATGGTCGAGCCGATCCAGGGCGAGGGCGGCGTAAACATCCCTGACGATAACTACCTTCCCGCCCTGCGCGAAATGTGCGACGAGAACCGAATGATGCTGATTCTCGATGAGGTCCAGACCGGTTGCGGGCGGACGGGCACCTGGTTCGGCTACCAGCATTACCCGATCGAGCCGGATATCATCACCCTGGCCAAGGCCCTGGGCAACGGTGCCCCGATAGGGGCCATGGTGGCTCGTCCCGAGGTGGCCGATGCTCTCGTCCCCGGTACGCATGCCACGACCTTTGGGGCCAATGCCCTGGCGGTGTCGGCGGCCATTGCCACCCTCGAAACCATCGAGCAGGACAATCTGCTGGAACAGACGCGGCAGATGTCGGCCTATATCATGAATCGTGCTGAGCAGCTCAAGGATCGATTCGGCTTTATTGAGGAAATACGGGGGCGCGGTCTGATGCTGGCAATTGAGTTGTCCCTGCCGGGTAAGGCGATCGTGTCCGCCGCCCTGGCCAAAGGGCTACGAATCAACTGTACCCAGGATACGGTCTTGCGGCTGTTGCCGGCCATGACGATTACGACGGCGGAAGTAGACGAAGGATTTGATATACTGACTGCCGCAATCGAGGAAACGGAACAACAACTGGTCTCTTCGTGAGGGCTACAATGCAAAGCGATATGCCCGATATCTTGAGGAATATGAGACATTTTCTGTCCATGCGCGATTACGAGGCGCCGGTGATCGAAGCCCTGATCGACTTCGGCGTAAAGCGTAAACAGTTATTCAAAAGCGGGCGACTCAAGCAAGTGCTACAAGGCAAAATCCTGGCCATGCTTTTTCAGAAATCCTCGTTGCGTACCCGTCTTGGTTTCGAGGCGGCCATGATCCAGCTTGGTGGACACGCGATCAATCTGGAAGATCATCAGGTTGGCTTGGCCAATCGCGAGGATGTTAAAGACATTGCCCGAGTCATTTCCTCCATGTGCGACGGGTTGATGGCCAGGGTCTATGCCCATCAGTCTCTTATCGAGTTGGCCTCGGTCAGCACGATCCCCGTGATTAATGGGCTCAGCGATTGGTCTCATCCCTGTCAGGCGTTGGCGGATATGATGACGATCCGGGAGCATTTCGGCGAGTTCAAGGATCTTAAGCTGGCCTTTATCGGAGACGGGAACAACGTGGCCCGCTCGCTCTGTAATGCCAGCGCCTTGTTGGGGGTTTCCTTCGCCATCGCATCGCCCAGCGGCTATGCCCTGGATGCCGGCGTATTGGAGCACGCCCGTTCAGTCGCCAATCAGACGAAAGCCTCGGTACTGGTCACAGACCAGCCGGCCGAGGCGGCGGCGGCGGCGGATATTATTTATACCGACGTCTGGACCAGCATGGGACAGGAAACCGAGCAGGCCGATCGGGAAAAAGCTTTCGCCGGTTTTCAGGTCAACGCCGAGCTGATGAAGCGGGCCAAACCGCACGCCGTGATCATGCATTGCCTGCCCGCCCACCGTCAGCAGGAAATAACCCATGATGTTCTGGATGGTCCGCAATCGTTGGTTTTCCAGCAGGCGGAGAACCGGCTGCACTCTCAGCGGGCTCTGCTCGAGGTTCTTCTAGGCCAATGAAAAACAGCGGTGGTAAATGTAGAGCCAACGGGCGAAGAGTGAACGAGCTACGACCGCTGGAGATAATCCGTGGATATACGCGTGTTGCACCCGGGTCGGTCCTGATTCGTATGGGGGAGACGGCGGTTATCTGTTCAGCAACGGTCGCGGAAGAGGTCCCCGATTGGATGGCCGGCAAAGGTCGCGGATGGGTGACCGCCGAGTATGACATGCTACCTGCTTCAACCGGTCGGCGGCGAGCGCGCAACCGGCGGGGCGTGGACGGGCGCGGCGCAGAAATTCAACGCTTGATCGGGCGGGTTATGAGAGCGGTAGTGGATATGGACCAGCTTGGCGAGCGGACCATTTGGCTGGATTGCGACGTGCTCCAGGCCGACGGAGGAACGCGTACGGCGGCTATTACGGGGGCATACGTAGCCTTGGTCGATGCCGTGCGCTGGCTACAGGGTCGGAAAATAATACGTCGCTCCCCTGTTCGTGAACCAGTGGCTGCGGTCAGCGTAGGTAAGGTGGATGGGCGAATATTGCTCGATTTGGATTATACGGAGGACGTGCGGGCCGAGGTGGATTTTAATGTTGCCATGACCGCGGCCGGCCGTTATGTGGAAATTCAGGCCACTTCCGAAGGCGACCCCTTTGACCAAGCGGAACTGGAGGGGATGCTTCGGGCGGCCCGGCTGGGAATCGGGCGGTTGATTACAGAGCAGAAACGGGCGTTAGCTCGGCGCTTGCCCGGTGGGATTCGATCATGATCCGGCATAAGTGGATTCATTCTCGTGTATTGCTTACGAGTTTGTTGCCATTGATCGTGCTGGTGACGGTGGTGTTTTTTCGATGCGACTCTCCTGGTAACAGTGGCGGCCTGTTTCGGTCGCTGCAGGGCAAGCAGGACCGTTGGACCATATGTTGCCTGCGGGTCAGCATTCTCGATCATGAGGCTATCTGCAATCAGTACGCCGACCTGCTCCGACGGGTCCGAGAACTCGACGCGGGCAAGGTACGGGTGGTCAGCGACGCCACCTCGAGCGCGGTCTATTACGGTGAATATACCAAGATCAGCGAACCGCAAACTGACCGCTTGATTTTTCCGACCCAATACCAGCGTGATATCGAATTAATCAGGAGATTGAGCTCGGGTAACAGTACCCCCTTCTTCGGGGCTCAGCCCGAATTGCTGGAACGAGGCGATGCTCCTCGGCATCCACAATGGAGTGTGTTCAACGCTTCGGGGCAGTACACTCTGCATATTGCGGTTTTCTATAATACCGGCACCTTCGACCAAAGGCGGGAAGCCGCCGAACAATATGTTGGGGCTTTACGCGAGGCGGGGTTCTCGGCGTATTTTTATCATGGTATGGTCAAGAGCCACGTTTTCGTGGGTGATTTTGAGGAAGCGGATATCATCCATACGCCGGAAGGAGTCCATTGGGGGCCGCGGGTCGAGGAATTCGTATCCAATAATGAGGCGGAGTTCCGGCATACCACCGAGAACGGCGTGATACGTAAACGACGCATGCCTGACGGACAGTTTGTTGCGCCTCAATCCGTTCTGCGGCAGGTGCCACGGGCCGATGAGTTTTCCGTGATGGAGCAGTATTGATTCGCGTGCCCGGGTTCTGATCGCGGCCGTTCCCGATTATCAAGGAAGATTATCCGAGGCCGGCGAAAGTCGGACGGTGATCGCAGTTTACGCTGGGAGAATGAGTGTAGGACTATGCGCGAGATTTTAATTGCCACCGGCAACCCCGGTAAAGCACGGGAGATGCGGGAAATTCTGATCCCGGAAGATTCGCCGATGACCGGCAAAGTACGGTGGCGTTTTCTGGAGGAATTTTCCGGATGGCCGGAAGCGGTCGAGGATGGTGATACGTTCGAGGCCAACGCCTGTCGAAAGGCGATGCACTATGCCCGTCTGAGCGGGCTATGGACCTTGGCCGACGATTCCGGGTTGGAGGTCGATGCTCTGAATGGTCAACCGGGCGTGCTTTCCGCTCGTTTTGCCGGTGAAGCACGAGACGATGCGGCCAATAACGCTCTTCTTCTGGAGAAGCTGGTCGGTGTGCCGCCGGAGCGTCGGGCTGCCCGGTTTCGATGTGCCGCGGTTATCAGCGACGGCAACGTGATCCTGGCGGCGGCTGGGGGGGCAATAGAAGGTCGCATCATCGACCAGCCGAGGGGCAGCAACGGATTTGGTTATGATCCGCTTTTCCTTGTTCCGGCTCTTGGCCAGACCTCCGCGGAGTTGTCGTCGGAGCAGAAACATGCGATCAGTCATCGCGGGCAGGCACTGGCCCGGTTGAGTGAGCAGCTATTCGCCATACTCCGGGCGGAGGCTGGGGGCGGAATATAATTTGACGGCCGAGCGGGATCTGGCTTGACTCATCGGCGGATTTTTACACAATGAAGGTATTCGTGACCCGCGAATGAGCCGACGACCTAACCGGTCGGTCGGCCTTTTCTCTTTTCCGACGGGAAAATGCAAGAGTGTCTTGAAGAGTCATTATGAGGAATACGCGCATGGGAAAACTACATCACCCCACCTTCCATGAGGAAGACGCTTTGCGGACCTGGACCGTGCAGGATGCCATGGACCTGTATAATATCCGCAACTGGGGTACGCCCTTTTTTGGCATCAATGAGCAAGGTAACGCCTGCGTGCATCCAGGCGGGTCTGGCAGTCCGACCGTCGATCTGAAGCAGATAGCCGACGAGTTGCAGCGTCGCGGTATTCACATGCCGATCCTGATCCGTTTTTCGGATATTCTGCGAGCCCGGGTTGAGGCGATCAACGAGGCATTCCGCAAGGCTATCGAGGAATACGGGTATAAGAATCGTTATCTGGGCGTCTACCCGATCAAGGTCAACCAGCAGCGGCACGTGGTGGAGGAGATTGTCAATTACGGCCAGCCTTACCAGTTCGGTTTGGAAGCCGGCTCGAAGCCCGAATTGCTGGCCGTCCTGGCCTTGCTGGATTCGACCGAATCCCTGGTCATCTGCAACGGTTACAAGGACAAGGAATACATCGAGATGGCCTTGCTGGCCACCAAGCTGGGCAAATGCGTAATCATCGTGGTGGAAAAATTTACGGAACTGAATTTGATCCTGGAAGTCGCCCGGGAGTTGAATGTTGTTCCGCGTATCGGGGTACGGGCCAAGCTCAGCGCCCGCGGTTCTGGTCGGTGGGAGTCGTCCACTGGTGACCGCTCCAAGTTCGGTCTTAATGCGACCGAGCTGGTCGAGACTATCCACTATCTGCGCGAGCACGAAATGCTCGATTGCCTACAACTGCTCCATTTTCATCTGGGCAGCCAAATCACCAACATTCGTTCTTTGCGGGAGGGCATGTCCGAAGCTTGCCGGCTGTTCGTGGAAATGTACAAGATGGGGGCTCCTCTGCGGTTTTTCGACGTGGGTGGGGGACTGGCCGTCGATTACGATGGGTCGCGAACCAATTTTCTCAGCAGTACCAATTATTCCATGCAGGAATATGCCAATGACGTAGTCAGCGCCATTCTGGATATTTGCGAGGCGGCGGAAATACCCCATCCCGTGGTGATTTCCGAATCCGGTCGGGCGATTACCGCTCATCACTCAGTGTTGCTGTTCAACGTGCTGGGCACCAGTACTATTCCGGACCCAGCCGTGCCCCAGGCTATTGCCGACGACAAGCCCGATCCCCTGCATAATATCATGGAGGTCCGCCGAAACATCAATCGGAAGAATTTCCAGGAGAGCTACCATGATGCCCTGCACTATCGTGACGAGTGTCTTAGTCTTTTCCGCCACGGCTACCTTTCGCTGGAAGACCGTTGTCTGGCCGAGGCGATTTTCTGGTCTTGCCTGAAGCGGATCCTACGTATCGTGCGCCAGCTCGAATACGTGCCCGACGACCTGGAGGGTTTGGAACGTTCCCTGGCCGATACTTATTTCTGCAATTTCTCGTGCTTCCAATCGTTGCCGGATTTCTGGGCGGTGCAGCAGTTGTTCCCTATCCTGCCGATCCATCGGCTGAACGAAAAGCCCACACGGCGAGCCATCCTGGCCGACATTACTTGTGACAGCGACGGCAAGATCGACCGTTTCATTGATCTACGCGACGTGAAGGACGTACTCGAACTACATGCTCCCAACGGGGCGGATTATATCATCGGGGTGTTCATCACCGGGGCGTACCAGGAGATACTCGGCGATATGCATAATCTGTTCGGCGACACCAATACGGTGCATGTGCGTTTGGATCCGCAGGGCGGTTATCGTATCGAGCACGTGGTTAAAGGGGACACCATCAAGGACGTGCTCCATTTCGTGCAATACTCGCCCGAGGGGCTGGTCAATCGTCTCCGTCGTACTGTGGAGGACGCCGTGCGTACCGGGACTATTTCCTTTGAGGAGGCAGGCCATTTTCTAAGAAAATACGAGCACGGCCTTGAAGGTTACACCTATCTTGAGGGTAAAAGCCCGGATTGAGAACCTGGTCGATTGGTAAATGCGGCTGTCTGAACCGTTATCAAGTATCTTTTCGGGTATATCGCCCAGCAGCGTGCGGCCCGGGGTTGTCTCGGTACCTCGGTCGTGTTGACGCATCTACACTTACACTGGTGCAGTGTCGCCGGGCGGGTTAAAACCGGCCACTACTGGGCGGGTTAAAACCGGCCAATTTTCTATCATCTTCTATACCTTAAACCGGCCGGGTTTGGCAAGTATCTTCATTTCCGGCGTCCTTGTTTTT
>JAAYCU010000239.1 GCA_012729595.1 Phycisphaerales bacterium | reverse complement strand
TGGTTAGAGGATCGGAGTAAATACCGCCATATCCAGGCGCAAAATCTGCCCCTTCTTCGCATTCTGTGGTATATGGGATTCTCGAACATTCTTTCGAGACGTACAAACATGTAGGGTGAAATGATGAAAGTCGATCATAAGCAAGTGGCCGGGCCATGGCCGAGGAGTTTGTGGCCACGGAACAGCCTGGCACAAACACGCACCATCGTTATTTTGAAAGGAACAGATATGACGAGCGTAGCCGGAGTCAGCAGTTCGTCGAGTTCGCAGCTTCTTCAGATGCTGCAGAAACTCACCCTCAAGCGGGCCGAGACGTCCAGCAGTACCACATCCGCGCAGTCAACGCAGTGTGGGGCGTGCGGACAGGCCACCTTCGACAGTCGATTCGAGGGTGCCCTGGTGGCCGCGGGACTCGATGAATCCCAAGTAGACGAGGTCAAGAGCGCGATCAAGGAGGCCGTTTCCTCGGCGCTCAGCGCGACGGATCAGAATACGGACCCGCGCGCGGCGGTGGCCCAGGCCGTCGATGAGACGCTCCAGAAGTACGGTGTTGACACGGACAAGCTGAAGGAGGAATTGAAGCCGGAAATGGGTTCGCGGCCGCCGGGCGGCGGGGGTGACTTCGACGCCAAAATAACCGAAGCCCTGACCGCTGCGGGTGTGGGTTCCTCCAAGCTGGACGAAATCAAGAATGCGATTGACGAAGCCATTGCCGAGGCTCAGCAAAAATCGGACGGCAAGGGCGATCCCGAGGCCGTCAAATCGGCCGTCCATGAAGTGCTTGACGCCTACGGTATCGACAAGGACGCTTTCGATCAGACCATGGAAGCGGGGATGGGTTCCAGGCCTGCGGGACCGCCTCCCGAAAGCGGCGGCGAAACAAGCAACTCATCCCTAAGCTTGTCGCTGCTCGACTATCTGGACACCTCCGAGGAATCAACGGATTCCTATGAATGGCTGGCCGGGTTGCTGCAGATTCTTGATGAGCAAGCCTGATCCATCCACGTTGCCGTGGAACGGCATGAGCCAGAGATCAAGAGGCGCGGACGTCGCGGAGCGACGTCCGTGGTGCTAAATGGGAGGGGTCCGGGATGGACGGGCGATCAGGGGCGTGTCCCGTAGGCGTCGATAAGCACCGGGCGCGATGCCGACCCGGCGGATGAAGGCTTTGCTGAAAGCCGCGGCGGACTCGTAGCCGATCTGGTCGGCCACTTCCTTTAACCCTGCTTGGCTGGTTCGTAGAAACACGCAAGCTTTCCGCATACGCCATTCGGTCAGATATTCCAGGGGCGGCTTGCCCACGAGTTCGGAAAAGCGCGCGGAAAAAACCGACCGGGACATGGCCACCCGTTCAGCGAGGGTGCCCACCGTCCAGGGCGTTTCCGGTTCGCGATGCATTAATCCAAGGGCTCGTCCGATATAGGGATCCTTCAGGGCCTTGAGCCAGTTCCCGTTGCCTTCCGGCAATCGTGGAGGACAGTCCTGGAACGTCTTGATGAGAAGAATGCGTACCAGCCGGTTGATTACCGTCGGAGCGCACGGGTTGTAGGATGCTGCTTCCTGAGCGATCAAACGAAGTAAGTGATCGACGTAATGCAGGGGTTGTTCGTTACGCCCCTTGATTTGAATCAGTGGGGGCAGCGTTTTATGCAACGGACTACGTTCCATATCCTCGAAGATAAAGCAGCCACACGTGATAAAGGTCAGGGCACCGTCCCCACCATGCACCAATTGTTGATGTTGCTCGAAGTGTTCCGGTTTGAGTAGGGTCTCGATCGGCGTGGCCGGCGATCCGGAACGGTCGCGAAGCTGGTGGGCGTGGCCTTGGGGGACCACGATCAGATCGCCCGCGTTGGCGGTCAATGGCCCCTCCTGATTCGTGACCTCGATCAGCATATTCCCCGCCGTCAGCATAAAAAACCACCCCAGATGGTTGGACACGCGAAGTCCCCACGGCGTCCCCAGTATGAAAGGACCTGGTATCCAACTATGCAGCACGAGGCTTTCCAGAACATCGGATAAGGGGTCCTTGCCCACCGGCCGCCGGGCCAGTTGGGTAAGCAGGGAAGCGTTCTCGGTCGCTTCCGTCCTGGTACTCATCCGAGTTTCATTGCCGCCACCGCTCGTCTCGATACGAATCTGGTGCATCCTGGTACTCACTTTCGTTGTACGGCCTTTGCCTGTTTGCCGTCGGCATCCGTTCTTGCTTCCCAGCCGCCGCCGAGGGCCTTAAAAACGGCCAGTGCATACAGGGTCGTTTGGGTTTTGCTCTGTACAAGTTGATCCTCGTATTTGCAGAGGGTTCGTTCGGAATCGACCACCACCATGAAATCCGACATGCCCTCCTGATATTGAACGTTCGCCAGGGATACCGCCTGTCGGTTAGCCTCGACGGCGTTGAGCAGATGCTGATAACAAGTGTGCTCATTCTGATACGCGATCAGGGCGTCCTCCACTTCCTTCATGGCATTCAGGACGGTGAGTTCATATTCGGCCAAAGCGCGTTGCTGGTCCGCGCCCTGGGCCTCGATGTTGGCTCGAATGCGTCCGCCGTCCAGGATCGGCCAACGGACGGCAGGCCCCACCGACCAGAACAGACTGCGTCGATCCAGGAAACTCCTCAGGTCGTAGGATTCCGATCCGAATGAACCGGTCAGGGAGAAACGGGGGAACAGATCGGCGGTGGCCACGCCGATGCGGGCGGTGGCGGCGGCCAGAAGGCGTTCGCTTCGCCGGATGTCCGGTCGGCGCCGCAGGAGATCGGACGGCAGGCCCAATGGGATTTCCAGCGGCGCGGCCGGAAAGGGGGCCTCCTGATCGAGTTCCTTCAAGGTCGCGTCCGGGAGTTCGGCCACAAGGAGGCTGATTTGATGGACCGCGTGACGAAACGAAGTCTCCAGAATGGGGAGTTGGGAGCTTGTTGCGGAGAGTTGCGTTCGGGCCTGGGCTACCTCCAACTCGCTGGCCGCTCCGTTGTCGGAAAGCGTTCGCGTCAGATCAAGCGTCTTTCGCTGCATCTCGATGTTTTGAAGAAGGATTGCGATGCGTCGCTGGTAATCCCGGGCTTCCACGTAATTGCGGGCGACCTCGAATGCAAGGGTGACCAGAACGTTACGATAGTCTTCCCCGGCGGCGGCGGTTTCCGCCTCGGCGGCCTCCACGCTTCGGCGTACTCCGCCGAAAATATCCAGTTCCCAGCTTGCGTCAAAACCGGCCTCGAATAGATTCTGATCCCGCGGGCGTTCATTTCCGGTATTCCTCCGGGTCAGGATGGAACCCACGGTATCCCCCATGACATCCGTGGCGAACCCGGCCGGGTCCAGAGAGGCATCCCAAACGTGGTCCGCCGCCTCGTTGATGACGGAATCGCGAAACTGGCGGCCTACGGTATCGTTTGGTTTATCCGGTCGCCGATTCCAACTTCGGCCTTTGGAGGCATAGGCCCCGGCCACCTCCACCCGAGGCCAAAAATCGGCGGCCGCGCCCTTGCGGACCGCGCGCGCTTCACAAAGGCGGGCCGCGGCGATTTTCAGATCGAGATTGGACCGTACGGCCCGCTCGATCAAATCGTTCATAAGCGGGTCACCGAAGACGGTCCACCATTCGGTAACCTCGGCGGGTCGGGTGGTGGTTATTCCTGGTTCCGCCGCGCTCCAGCGGTCCGGTAAAGGGCGCTCCGGTTGCTGATAGTCCGGGCCGACCGTGCATCCGGCAATCCCCAGACACACGATCCATCGAACCCAGCTTATGTCCCTTTTGATAACCATGATTCACATTGATTTCGATGCGGGAATGCCGCTGGTATCCTCACTTAGCCCACGCCGTAAACCGATGACTCCGACCGTTTCTCCGCAGAGGATTTCCAGTTCTGTGGGGACCATGATCTTTACCGGCCAACCCCATTCGGGAACGGCCGGGTTACGCCACAGCCGGGTGGGGATCTGCTCAACTTGAGGCCCCACCGCCTCGATACGGCTGTCCAGGGTTTGTCGCGAGTTACTCTCCCGCATGGTTTCCAAACGAACCGGTGTTCCGGCCGTAAGCCGTGAAGCCTGTGCGGGGGCGATATAGGCAATGATCTGGGCCGGGCGCGTTGAAACCACGGTCAAAATCGGCTCTCCGCTACGCACGGATTCGCCCGCCCCCCGCAGGATCTGGCTAACCACCCCATCCATCGGGCTTTTCAGAACGAGCATCGTATGTTCCAAGGAAAGTTCGTCGATCAATCGTTCCTGTACCGTGACCGCGGCCCGCAAAGGTTCGAGGGCCTGATCCAGGGTCAAGGGCACGACATGGTATTGAGCGAATTGTTCCCGGCGTTGCCGGGCTTGTTCGAGATCGGCTCGCGTCTGGGTCAGCGCTTTCGCGTTTTCTTCAAGACTTTTTTCCAGGGATACGAATTCCGCTTCGGCCGATTTGAATCCGAGTTCGGAGACAGCACGTAGCCCCCGTAGTTTGTCGAACAAATCCCTCCGCGTCCGCAGAAAATCCAATCGGGCCCGATCCGTCTCGATGGTGACTTGCAGTTCGAGCTTGTGCAATCGGTAGCGCTCGACATCGACGGCGTAGCGCCGCGCTTCGGCCGCGTACTTGATCTCCTCGGCCGCGGCTGCCGCGGCTAGAGCATTTCACGATTGGGTGTATCGATAGCCGCAATGTTGAAACCACCCCTCGGCATCCTCGGCTGTGACGGCCTGCAAGGCTTGAGTGATCGCGTGTAGCAGTGCCCGTGGCGTGCGGGC
>JAAYCU010000238.1 GCA_012729595.1 Phycisphaerales bacterium | reverse complement strand
GTTATTTCAGCCGTCGGGACGGGAGAAAACTCGAAAACGGGGTAGGCGCAACGGGGGGCGCTGGTACAATAACAGAACACGGCCCGGCGGCATTGCCGGGCGAGGTCAAATGGGAAATCTCGGGTAACAGAGCAAACCACGGAAAGGACGGGTTCGATGACGAAGCAGTGTATTAAGTTGGTACTCACGGTATGTGCGGTGGGGCTGGGGCTGGTTGGATGCGGACGACCCCAAGCAGAATGGACCTGTGCACAGGTTCAGGAACAACTAGCCTGTTCGGAAAACAAGGCGATTCAGCCGGTATCACGTAATAACAATACACGGTGGGCCCAGCGCCAGGATGCCGTCAATGCCCGGGTTCAGCAGGGCAATGTCGATCTGCTGTTTCTGGGTGATTCGATTACCCACGGATGGGAGAGACACGAGGCGTTGTGGACTAAATACTTCGGTCAATGGAACGCCGTCAATGCAGGCTTCTCTGGCGACCAGACGCAGCATTTACTTTGGCGCATTGAAAACGGCAATATCGCGGGCATTAATCCCAAGGTTGTCGTCATTATGATCGGCACCAATAACGCCCCTGCAGCGACCGCCGAGGAGATCGCCGAGGGGATCGCAGCCATCGTCTGCAAGCTGCGCACGGAATTGCCCGAGACGAAAATTCTCCTACTGGCAATCTTTCCACGCGGCACAAATGAACAGCGCAACGCCAAGGCGGACGCCACCTATAACCCGGAGTGGGCCAAGATCGATCAAGCCAGCCTGTTGGCCTCCCGACTGGCTGATGGTCACAAGATATATTACCTGGATATCAATAAGTCCTTTCTGAACGAGGAGGGCGTGCTGACCCAGGATGTGATGCCCGACCTGCTACACCCCAACGCAAAGGGCTACGAGTTGTGGGGCGAGGCCATGCTGCCGACTCTCCAAAAACTTATGACTGCCCAATAAGGTGGTAACAACCACCCACCAAGGGCGCCGATTGGTCAGGCCATGCGGCGTCCTTGGTGGTGGCGCGCCATCTGCCATCAAGCAGGCAATATCACTATATGCACATGTATCGTGGCCCCCTGACGCGTTGAACCGCCCCAGATTCCTGGGCGATACGGACCACCCCTGGTTCCGTAAATGGTCCGGCCGTATTTTGCCGGCCAACGCCCCATTTCCTCCAGTCGCTCAACCTGGCTCGGCTCTATCTCGCCGGTCGGCATGGCCCGATGCTGAACAGCAGGTTGCCATCGTATCACAATCTTCCGATGGGTGTGGCCCACGAGTAATGGAGTCCTTGTGTCCCGGAAAGAGCCCCAGTACCCCGCCGATGCTCCGAATCTCATGCGGTCGAACGCTTGGTGGGCCATCTTACACGCTCCCTGATTCATAAGTGTTAATTCTGGACTGTTGAAAGCCTGGAGAACACCATTGATGGCCGCCAACGCTCCTGACCGGAAATAATATCTATCCCTTCAGGCAACACTTGTGAACCGCGCGGTCTATGTTCAAGGTCGATTGGCGCGGCGCAACTTTGTCGATACAATACTTAAGCATTTATCGATCAAATGGGTACGAAAGCTCTGGGCAGGGTTGTTACCAAACGAACTGATACGCTCATATTGCAATGTATTGGTTCATGTGTCAGGAAGGAGATGATGATGATTAATTGGAAAACAGGCCGTGCATCTTTGGTTGCATGTATTATGGCTGTTTTATGCGGCACGCTTGTCGCTGCTGATGCAATCGATATGCAGGCTCGGACCGAAGAGTTGAAGAATCAGCGTTGGGGTATGTTTATTTGTTGGTCTTTCAGTACTTTCTCCGGCAGGGGGTGGACCGGAGGGGTGCAGGATATCGACTTCTTCGGGGCGACGGAGGTCGATACCGATCAGTGGGCGCGCACCGCGAAAGAAGCGGAAATGGGTTACATACTATTCCTAACGAAGCACCACGACGGCTTTTGTCTCTGGGATACCAAGACAACTGATCGTAAAGTGACGAATGCACCGTTGGGTCGCGATGTGCTGGCTGAATTGAAGAAGTCCTGCGATAAATATGGCATCAAGCTCGCGCTTTATTATTCCGAAGGCGACTGGACTTGGCCCGGCGCGGTGGACGGTAAAAGTAGGCGGGAAGGTATCGGCCGGAACCCGGAGATTAAGAAGGCCCAGCTTCGGGAGTTGCTGACGGAATACGGGCCCATCGAGTACATCTGGTTTGATCATGCGGTTGGGGATGGTGGGTTGAGCCACGTGGATACGATTGCGTTCTGCAAGTCGCTCCAGCCCGGTTGCTTTGTAGGCTTCAACCACGGTGTTCAGGAGGGATCGGATATTCGTCTTGGCGAGAGGGGGCGTCCGGGACCACTCGAAGATCACACCGCGGCCGGACCACACATGAAAGATGAGCCGGCGACAACCTATCGGATTGCCGAATTCACCTACCCGATTTATCCCCAGATCAATGGTAAAGTGCAGTGGTTTTACACATCGCCCCAGAACGACCATCTTGTCATCGCTCCGGGAAACCTCTACCAGGATTACCTCGGAGCCGTGCAGTACGGAAATATCTTCTCCATCTCTGTTGCCCCTGATTATCGAGGCCGCCTCCGCGATGTCGATGTTACCACACTCCGCAGGGTTGGCAATATGATCCGCGCCAAAGCTTCAAGCGAACTCAAGCAAGGGTACGAGGCGGACAAGGCATTCGATGGCGATGAGACGACACGCTGGGGGGCTGCACGGGATGCGCGTAGCGGATGGATCGAGTTGGATTTGGGTAATGATACCGAGATCGATCGAGCGGTCGTAATGGAGATCGGCTATCCTCGAACGAAAGAGTTCGCGATCGAATATCGGGCGGGAGATACTTGGGTACCCTTGGTTACAGGGATGACTATCTCGGGGCGTCGAATGTACGAGTTCTCGCCAATAAAAGCCCGCGCGTTTCGGCTTAATATACTTTCGGCAACCGATGTGCCGACCATCGAGGAGTTTCTAGTGCTGAGCCCCGGGGCATCCCCTCCGGCCGGGTTTATCGAGGAAGAGCAGAAACGGGCAAGGCTGGAATGGTTCCACGAGGCCAAGTACGGACTCTTCATTAACTGGGGCCTTTACTCTATTAATGCGGGAGAATGGCAGGGCAAAGTCTACAGTGGAAGCAGTGAATGGGTCATGATTAAGGCGAAGATCCCGGTGCAGGAATATGAACGACTGGCTGAGCAATTCAATCCGACGCGCTTCGATGCGAATGAGTGGGCACAGCTTGCCGTGGATGCGGGCATGAAATATCTGGTATTTGACTGCAAGCATCACGACGGCTTTGCCATGTACCGGTCGGAGGTGAGCCCTTTCAATGTGTACGACGCGACTCCGTGGAAACGAGACCCGTTCGCGGAATTGCGTGCGGCTTGCGATCGCCATGGTATCAAGCTCTGTTTCTACTACTCGCATTTCTACGATTGGCACGCCCCGGACGGTTTCGGGAACGATTGGGACTTTAAGCCGAACGATGAGAAGGATATTGACCGCTATGTTCGCGAAAAGTCATTGCCGCAAGTTAGTGAACTGCTGACGAACTACGGCCCGATCGGCTTGATTTGGTTCGATATGGGGAGAGATGTGACGCCCGATATCTCAAAGCGTTTTGTTGATCTGGTCCGTTCAATTCAGCCGAACACATTGATTAACAGTCGTGTCGGGCAGGGCGGGTATCATGATTATCGGTCGCGAGGCGATAATGAAATTCCTAATATCGTCACGCCCGGCGCATGGGAGACTGCTGCAACAATTAACAGGACGTGGGGTTTTCATAAGAATGATAACAACTGGAAGCCGGCCGAGGATATTTGTTTCAAGCTGGTAGATATTGTGAGCAAGGGTGGTAACTATCTGCTTAACGTAGGCCCTGACGCGGATGGGGTTATCCCACAACCTAGCCAGGATATCTTGCGGAAGGTCGGAGCCTGGCTGAAAGTCAACGGTGAGGCCATTTATGGTGCCGAACGTACCCCGTTTGGCGACGAGTTAGGTGCCTTCGACCCAGAACGGAAGGATGACTCGGGACGACCTGTATTCACGGCGCGAACAGACTGGCGGTGTACGACCAAACCAGGCCGCCTCTACTTTCATATCTTTCGGTGGCCTGGTTCGGCATTCGAATTACCCTCAGGCATGGGACCGGTGGCGCGTGCCTTTCTGCTGGCCGATCCAGCTCGAACTCCCCTGGCCATATCTGATCGTGATGGTCGTATGGTACTGGCGCTGCCGGAGACGGCACCCGATACATTGGCCACGGTGGTCTGTGTGGAGCTGGAATAGATGATGTCCTGATCCTTCAAGCGTAAGAACAATTACGTCAAGGCATGAGAACTGCCCAAGGTGGGGAAAGCCCGCGCATCTCGCGACTGATGGCTTGATGCTGAGATTGGAACTGAGGATCAGCGAAGGCGAGATCGGCGACTATGCGGCACTGTTCTGGCTCGGCTAGGTTGGCTGCGCCCGGGTGACGCCATTAGGCAGCACCATAACTCTATTCTTATACTCGCGGACTAAGTAAGCCAGGGTCAGGGTGAAGGCCATTCTACTGTCAGTATGGCATGGTCGGAGTTACGGCTGCCACGGTGGCATATGGAGCAGGGCGGGGTCGGGGTGTCTTTGTGTCTCTGTAACATTATTACTTGCATGAAGATAAGTCCAATAATGCGCATTGTGTCAATCTGGCATCGTCTTTGCTCATGGTCATTCGACGTGGAAAAATCCCTGTCATAAACGCAGTGCCCGGGTGCTAGTATCCGGGTCGTAAAGCTTTAAGGAGTGTGACGACGATGGCAGTGAAACAAATGGCCTTTGATGAACAAGCCCGTGCAAGTCTGCTGGCCGGCGTGGAAAAGCTGGCTCGGGCGGTCAAGTGTACCCTTGGTCCGCGCGGACGTAACGCGTTTCTGGACAAGGGGTGGGGAGCTCCCAAGGTAACCAAGGACGGCGTGACCGTCGCCGAAGAGGTTGACCTGAAGGACAAGTATGAGCGGATGGGAGCATTGCTGGTTAAAGAGGCAGCCTCCAAAACGAGCGATGCGGCCGGTGATGGTACGACGACGGCCACGGTCCTGGCCGAGGCGATTTATCGCGAGGGTCTCAAGAATGTCACCGCCGGGGCCGACCCGATGGAGCTTTGCCGGGGGATCAAGACGGCGGTGGATGCGATTATCGAAGCTCTGGGCAAGCTGGCCAAACCCATTAAGGTGTCCAGTCGTAGCGACCTGATCAACATCGCGGCCATCTCGGCGAACAACGATCGCGGGATCGGCGAATTGCTGGCCGACTGTTTCGAGAAGGTCGGCAAGGACGGCGTGATTACCGTGGAGGAAGGCAAGAGCTCGGTGACCTATTACGATCTGGTCGAGGGCATGCAATTCGACCGCGGGTATCTCAGCCCCCATTTTATTACCGACCAGGATGCGATGGAGGCGGTTCTGGATAAAGCCTATGTGCTGATCCACGAGGAAAAGATCTCGAACATCGGCAAGCTGGTGCCTGTTCTGGAAAAAGTGGCCAAGGCGAAGAAGCCGTTGTTGATTATTGCCGAGGACGTGGAGGGCGAGGCCCTGGCCACGCTGGTGGTTAATAAGATGCGCGGGATTGTGGATGTTTGTGCCGTCAAGGCGCCGGCTTACGGCGATCGCCGCAAGGCGATGTTGCAGGATATCGCGATTCTGACCGGGGGAAAGTGCATTACCAAGGATTTGGGGCTCGAGTTGGATAAGGTGGCCATCACGGATCTGGGTATGGCCAAGAAAATCCGCGTCGACAACGACAATACGACCATTATCGAGGGTGCGGGCAACACGAAGGAGATTCAGGCCCGTTGCGATCAGATTCGGCGCGAACTGGAGATCACGACCAGTGATTACGACCGGGAGAAGCTCCAGGAACGGCTGGCCAAGCTGAGCGGCGGCGTCGCCCAGATCAATGTCGGGGCCGCTACCGAGACCGAACTCAAAGAGAGAAAGGCCCGGATCGAGGATGCCCTGCATGCCACGCGGGCGGCGATCGAGGAAGGCATTGTCCCCGGTGGCGGAGTCGCGCTGCTGCGGTGCCTGGGCGCACTGGACAAGATCAAGGCCAACGGTGACCGCAAGACGGGTGTCGAAACGGTGCGCAAAGCACTGACCGCGCCGTTGCGGCAGATTGCCAGGAACGCCGGCAAGGAAGGCGGCGTGGTATTGGCCAAGGTCATGAGCAAGGATGGTGCTTTCGGTTATAACGCCGAGACCGATACTTACGGCGACCTGCTCAAGGATGGGGTTATTGATCCGGCCAAGGTCGTGCGTACCGCGCTGCAAAACGGCAGCAGTGTGGCCCGGATTCTGTTAAGCACCGACTGCATCATTACGGAAAAACCCAAGAGCAAGAAAGATACGCCAGGCCCCGGCGGTCCGGATATGGAAGGCATGGGCGGCATGGGTGGCATGGGCGGCATGGGCGGCATGATGTAATAGTCACGGATATGTCACTACGTCGCTACGTGTATACAAGGATAATGTGTTAATAACGGCCGAGGCGCTAATGGTCGGCCGATTTTCAGGAGATCACTAAGATGGCCAAGATCAGAGTTAAACCGTTGGATGATCGTATTCTCGTCGAACAAAGTGAGGCGGAACAAGTGACCGCCGGCGGGATCGTACTGCCGGATACCGCCAAGGAAAAACCGCAACGCGGCAAGGTGCTGGCGGTCGGCGCGGGTAAGCTTTTGGATAGCGGATCGCGGGGCCAGATGAGCGTGAAGATTGGCGATGAGGTATTTTACGGGAAGTACGCCGGCTCGGATGTGGAAGTCGACGGCAACAAGTATGTAATCCTGAAGGAGAACGATGTTCTGGCGATCATTGATCGTTGAGGAACTTGCAGGGTGTTGGCAAAAGTAATTGATGCGAAATATCGCTAATTGCGAGGAGATATTCGATGCCGAAGCAGATGATGTTTGAGGACCAGGCCCGCCGGGAAATTCTGGAAGGACTTTCCCAGTTGGCGGCGGCGGTAAAGGTTACTCTGGGACCGACCGGGCGGAACGTGCTCCTGCACAAATCGTTCGGTTCGCCGCGGATGACCAAGGACGGGGTGACGGTCAGCAAGGAGATCGAGTTGCCGAACCCGTTCCAGAACATGGGCGCGAAGATGGTCAACGAGGTGGCCAGTAAGACCAGCGACGTGGCCGGCGACGGCACGACCACGGCCACGGTCCTGGCCGAGGCCATTTACCGCGAAGGGCTCAAGAATGTGACCGCCGGGGCCAACCCCATGGCCCTGAAGCGGGGAATCGATATGGCCGTCGAGGCAGCGGTCAAGCACATCATGGAGCAGGCGGTGAAGGTAAAGGGCGACGACATCGCCAAGGTGGGCACGATTAGCGCCAACGGTGATGAGGAAATCGGCAAGTTGCTGGCCGAGGCCCTGGAGGAGGTCGGTACGGAAGGGATCGTGGAAATCGAAGAAGGCAAGAGCATGACCACCGAAAAAGAGGTGGTCGAGGGTATGCAGTTCGACAAAGGCTACATCTCACCTTACTTCATGACCGATCCGGGCACGATGGAATGCGTGATGGAAGATGCCTGTATCCTGATTTTCGAGAAGAAAATCTCCAGCTTGCGCGAGCTGATTCCGCTGTTGGAGAAGATAGCCGGTTCCTCTCGGCCGCTGCTGATTATCGCCGAGGACGTGGAAGGCGAGGCATTGGCGGCGCTGGTGGTCAACCGGTTACGCGGCGTCTTGAACGTATGTGCGGTCAAGGCCCCGGGCTTCGGTGATCGAAGGAAGAATCTGCTCGGGGATATCGCCGTTCTGACAGGCGGCGAGTTGATCAGCGAAGACGTGGGCATGAAGCTGGAAAACGTCGAGCTGGCCCAGTTGGGAAGGGCCAGGAAGATCGTGGTGGACAAGGATTCCTGCACATTGATCGAGGGGGCGGGTAAGAAGGCGGATTTGACCGCCCGTTGCGAGCAGATTCGCTCCATGATCGAGAAGACCACCAGCGATTACGACCGGGAAAAACTTCAGGAGCGGCTGGCCAAGCTGGCCGGTGGAGTGGCGATCATTCGGGTCGGCGGAGCTACCGAAATAGAAGTTAAGGAACGCAAGGATCTGGTGGACGATGCGTTTCATGCTACCCGTGCGGCGGTCGAGGAAGGCGTCGTGGCCGGTGGCGGAGTGGCTCTGCTGCGGGCGATCGAGGCGGTACAGAAAGCCCGGGACAAGGCTCGTGGCGAAGAAAAAATCGGCCATGATATTGTGATTCGCGCCCTGCAGGCTCCGGCCCGGCAGATCATCGACAACTCCGGTCAGGACGGTGCGGTGGTGGTCGCGGAAATCATCGAACGCGGCGGTAAAATCGGTTATGACGCCCGCAACAATGAATTCGTGGACATGTTCAAGGCGGGCATCATAGACCCCGCGAAAGTGACCCGGACGGCGCTGGAGAACGCGGCTAGCGTGGCTAGCCTGATGTTGACCACCGAGGTCAGCATGACTGACCTGAAAGACGACAAGGAAGCGGTGGTCGGGGCCGTCTGCTAGTTTGTGCCGATATATATAGATTACGGTGGACGGTTACGCCGTGGAGTTCTCTGGCGTGCAGACCAGACGGAGGGAAGGAGATACTGAGAGATCGGCATGTTTGGCTGGGGTACAACCTTGCCTTCCGTGTTTCTCTTTAGCTCTATCCCTCCGTCTGTCCGTCCGTCCTCCCGCCGTTGTAGGTTGGGATCGGGATCGTTTGAATGTTGTGCATTAGCGATCCCTCCGCTGATGGGTAAGTGAGATGCCGGTGGCTGAAAAACGCGATTATTACGAGGTGCTCGGCGTCAGCCGCGAGGCCGGTGCCGATGAGATAAAAAAAGCCTACCGACAGGCCGCGCTCAAGTACCATCCTGACCGGAACCGCAATGATCCGGATGCGGAAACCAAATTCAAGGAGGCGGCCGAGTCCTACGAAGTCCTTTCCGATCCTGAGAAGAGAGCCCGCTATGACCGTTACGGCCACGAGGGCGTGCGCGGGGCGGGAATCCACGATTTTTCCGGGATGGGTGTCGATGACATCTTTTCGATGTTCAACGACATTTTTGGCGGCGGCATGTTCGGTGGTGGGCGAGGTGGCCGACGCGGTGGGGGCGTCGATCTGCAGATGGAGATAGAGCTGGCGTTGGAGGAAGTCGCCAGCGACGTGGAAAAGACCATCGAGTTCGACCGCCGTGATTCCTGCGAGCATTGCTCGGGAAGTGGCGGGGAGCCGGGGTCGCGCAAAAAGGCTTGCGCGACGTGTGGTGGTTATGGGCAGGTCGAGCAGAACACCGGGTTCGGTGCGTTATTCGGCCGGGTGGTTACCACCTGTCCGACCTGCCGGGGCCGCGGTGAGCTGATCGCTACGCCCTGTAAGCGTTGCGGCGGCAGCGGAACTCAGAAGAAGCATCGTGTTCTCAATGTGCATTTCCCCGCGGGTATTCAGGAAGGACAAGCGGTACGTGTGGCCGGTGAAGGTGAACCCGGTGGTCCTGGTGGCCGGCGCGGCGATTTGCACATTTACGTGCGGATTAGGCCGCATACGTTTTTCGAGCGGCATGGACAGGATTTGTTATGCCGGGTGCCGATCTCTTTTGCCCAGGCGGCTTTGGGCGGAAAATTGGAAGTGCCCTCGTTGAATGGCCGGGTGGAGGTGACCATCCCGGCAGGTACGCAACATGGACAGATGTTCCGGCTGGCCGGTCGCGGTTTGCCTGCCTTACGCTCCAAGCGCAAAGGCGACGAGATCGTGCAGGTGTGGATCGAGGTGCCCAAGAAACTGAACAAACGGCAGGAACAGTTATTGCGCGAATATGCGGATACGGAAGATAAGGATGTTCTCCCGGAATCCAAAAGCTTTTTAGATAAGCTGACGGAATTCTTTTCCGGCGCCGGTCAGGATGAGCAAAATAAGGGTGTTAATCGGTCATGAGCAAGGGCAAGAAAAAAATCGTGATACCATCCGAGGACGAAGTCGCCCAGTTCGGTGGCGAGGCGGAGGGTGCCGCGGCCGATGCGGAGGCGACGTCGACCTCGTCCGACCAGCCGGCGTCTGCGGCCGACGAGGGCACAAAGGCTACGCCGCCGCAGCTTGCAGAGTTGGAAGAGTGGAAAGAGAAATGCCTCCGGGCCAAGGCGGAGTTGCTTAATTATCAAAAGCGGACCCAGAAAGAGCATCAGGAGGCCTTGCGCTATGCTCATGCCAGCCTGGTGCGGGCCTTGCTGCCGATTCTTGACGATTTGGAGAGAGTAGTTGCCTCTGGTCTGGAACACCAGGATAACGCCGAGAGTATTCTGGACGGCGTCAAAATGACCTTGGGTAATTGCAAAAAAGTCTTAGGCGAGCATCAGGTGGTCCCGATCGAGGCCCAGGGGCAGGCTTTCGATCCGCAGATCCACGAGGCCATGATGCAACAACCTTCGGATGATTATCCGGTGCCGACGGTTTTGCAGGAACTGGTGAAAGGTTATAAGCTGCACGAGCGGGTTCTCCGACCGGCCAGGGTGATTGTATCGCGGCCGTCGGAAACCGGTGAGGCGCAGGCGGACAGCAACGCTTAACCATCGGGAAAAGTGGGTGTAATTGAGCACACTACCACATTAGGGGTGTGAGATATCCTGGAGTGTAATATGCCGACCTATGATTATGAATGTTCCGATTGTGGTCACCGTTGGGAACTGTTTCAATCGATAACGGCCAAACCGAAGCGCAAATGCCCCGAGTGCGGGCGGGCAACAGCTCGAAGATTGATCGGCACGGGTGGGGGGATTATTTTCAAGGGGTCGGGCTTCTATCAAACTGATTATCGCAGCGATAGTTACCAGAAAGCCGCCAAAGCCGATAGCGAAGCCGGTTCTGCCGGTAAAGATAAGGGCAAGGATAAGCCGGCGGAGACCAAGAAAACCGATTCCAAGAATGTCAGCGCGGCCTGATTAACTGCGCTCTATCTCTGGGCCGAGGCGAGAAAATCAAGTTATGGCCGTCGCTGGGGTGTATACGGCTGGGAAAATACGAGCAGCCATGCCGCTTATGGAATGTCCAACCTGTGGGCGTCGAGTCGAATACCGCTCGAAAACCGAGGTTCCTTTCCGTCCTTTCTGTTGTCGGCGGTGCAAGCTTATCGACCTGCATAAGTGGTTAAACGAGGAGTATCGGGTCAGCGAAGAGCTGGCCGCATCCCCTCTGGATCAGTCATCATCCTTTGATTCACCTCCGGGCGGTTCTGGCTTGTCCGAACAAGACCTTGATGAGCCGGATTGTTCGCCATAAGAGCGATGCAAGTTGGGAAAATGTCGGACTATTCCATTGTCTTAACAAGCTTGAATGTAGATTTGTGAATCAGTGACGGTTATCCGGGCCGTGCAATTCATGGCAGATATCGATCCGGGCTTTCCGTGGCCGGCTTCGCCGAGGCCCGTAATTCTATGTTTTTTGGGGTGTTGCCCAGGACGGTAGGGGGCGTATAATACCGTCTCATCGAAACAAATGCGGTCGAAGTGCGCATGCAATTAGACAATATGTTGTGTTACGATATCGAGCGTAGGCTGGTCGGCACGACCGGGCGACGCCCGACGACGGCCGATTGATAACTTTTTCTTGCCATGTTGGAGGATCTATCCATGGCGGATCAACCCAATCCCACATCCCTGACTAAGTATCTTGAGGCGATGTCGTTCGTCAAGGTATTTCGAACATTCCGGATAGCCATTGCTCCCGGCAAACTGGGCCTGGCCTTGCTGGGCCTGCTTCTCATGGGTTTCTGCGGATGGTTTCTGGACCGAATCTGGCCGACCAGGTGCCAACCGATCGGCGATGAAATCTCCGTTTACTGGAAGGTCGGCGACCTGCAGGTCTGGCGTAATGAGCAGGCTGCTAATCGTCTCCAACGACTGACGGCCATCTATCAAGATTTGGGCTTGAAGACCGACGATTTACAGGAAGACCTGGCCAGTGATTCAGGCGAGGTGATTAGCGAGGCAGTCGTCAAGCTGGGCAAAGTGTACCAGGAACGCCAGGAACGCTATGCAGAAGAGCTTAAAGACGCCCGGGGAGATGCAAAAAAACGCGACGAAGTTAAGCAGGACTTCGCCGCTGATGCGAGAGCGATCAACGCGACATGCCTGGAGCTTAAGCGCCTTAAAAATCGCGGGGTTTTCGAGAGTTTCGTGACTTACGAGCTGGATCTTGTGCATCAGTTGCTCAACGCGGCCTGCCGTTTTAATTTCCTCGGCGAATTCGACGAAGTGATCGACGGAGGACGGGCGATTGAACGCGCCGATATGGCGGGGATGTTCCGAAGCGTTTTGCGCGATGTCCAAAAAGATGTACGGACGACCGGAGTGATTCCCTCGTTGATCCTGATGGCCCGCGGCAAATTGTGGATGGCTACTCATTATCCGCTGTTCTTCGTTTTGTTCATGTTGTGTTGCCTGATTATCTGGTCGATTCTGGGCGGGGCGATTTGTCGGATGGCGGCCCTGCATTTTGCCCGGGACGAACGTATCGCCCCGAAAGCGGCGATAGATTTTGCCGGGCGTAAATTCCTGGCCTTTCTTGCAGCGCCTTTACTGCCGATGGTTATGATCTTCGGTGTGGGCATATGCCTCTTGCTCGGCGGGTTGTTTGGAGCGATTCCGTATATCGGCGAGCTGATCGCGGGAATTGCCATGGTCCTGGCCATGCTGGGCGGGTTTGTAATCGCCCTGATCTTTATTGGGGCGGCGGCGGGCGGCTCGCTGTTCTGGCCAACGATCGCGGTCGAAGGGTCGGACGCTTTTGACGCCATTTCACGCAGTTATAGCTACGTCTATTCGAAGCCGTGGCGGGCGGGTTTTTATGCCATGGTGGCAACGATATATGGAGCAATATGTTTCCTGTTCGCCCGCTTTTTCGTACTGGTCATGTTGAAGGCTACGCGGTTTTTCGTGGGGATCGGCATGGGGGCCGCCTCGGATAGGCCGGGTACCGGGCTGACGGATGCATCCAAACTGGACGCAATGTGGCCTAGCCCCACATTCGAAAACCTGATGCCGACGGTAACGGCGTTCGGCTTGAAGGGCTGGGAGGCTGCCGGCGCGGTTTTCATTAACGTATGGATGATTCTGACGGTGGGGCTGCTGTTTGCCTTCCTGGTCTCGTTTTATTATAGCGGGTCTACGGTTATTTATTTCCTGCTGCGGAGCAAGGTAGACGCTACGGATCTTGAAGATGTGTTCGAGGAAGAAAAGGACGGGGATGAGGCCGTCGAGGAAATGCCGGAGCCAGATACGGGGGTATCGGCTGGCACTCCCACCAAACCGGTTGAGCCTGACGATGCCGGCGGCAAGGCCGAATAGTTGAGGGGTGGATTCCAAAGCTCCCCAAAGGGCTTTCCGCAGGGTCTATTCGGGTAGCGCATAAGCGGTTCCACCTGGGTCAGTGTTTATCCGACTTCTACAACGGCCGGTTCGCCGGCCGTTTTTTTTGGCCGGTTTACGAATCTCGACAGATCGTTTACCTTGGAGATCGGTTTGGATTAGGCAGAAAAATAGGACGGAAAGATCACGGATGAGCAGTGAATGGGAAATTGTCAGATCCTCGGGTAAATGTGCGGTAACCCAACGTGACTTCGTCGAGGGTGAGGCGTACTACGCGGTTTTGATGGAAAGTCCGGAGGGCTTCGAGCGAAAGGATATTTCACTGGACGCCTGGAGCGGACCGCCGGAAAACACTTTTTGCTACTGGCGGGCCCGGGTGCCGATGCGAGACCGGAAACGGTCGGCCTTGGCGGTCGATCAAACGATGTTGGTACACTTGTTCACCCGGTTGGAGGACGAGGATAACCCTCATAAACAGCAATTTCGCTTTGTCCTGGCTTTGTTATTGATGCGGAAGCGCAGGTTGAAGCTGACTACCACCGTTCAGGATGGTGCTGATGAATACTGGACCCTGCGTCTGACGGACGATCAGAGCGAACATCGGGTCGTCAACCCCCGTTTGACCCATGAGGAAGTGGATCGACTCAGCGCTCAGTTGACGGCCATACTCAGCGGCGAGGTCGAGGCGATCGAGTCACTGGAAGAGCCGGAGCCCGTATCCGCTTCGACGACAACGGATGGGCTGCCGACGGGGGGCGAGGAAGAGTCCCAAGCGGCTCAGGAAGAAGAGCAAATCCCTGCCGAATAACTCGAAAGCAGCCGTTTTGCCCTCCTTTGGTATCGTCGGACAGGTAGGCTTGGAACTTACGAAAGGAATATCTGATGTCTCCGCTGCGGCCCCTATGCCAACATGAACATTGCGGGACGTATCGGTCTGGCCGTTGGCAGCTGCTATTTCCGGCCATGCTGATTCCGCTTCTACTCGGTTGCCCGCCTGGAAAGAAAATGGTTTCAGAACACCCGTCCCGTGCCTCCCTGCCGGAGGTCATTTCCCGCGTTAATCGCAACAGCGAGGGGATGGACTTCATGTTGCGAGCCGGCAACGTACGGGCGGTCGGGAAATATCGTAAGGGCGGTAAGTTGGAGTCCTTCGATGCCGGCGGGACGCTCCTGTTTCGTAAGCCGCGCGATTTATATCTGAAATTGAGCTACCTGACCGGTTCTATTGAAATCGGCTCGAATGCCCAGGAGTGGTGGGTCTGGAACCAGGTGGACAACCACTATTGGTGGAGTCAGCATGGCGACATTATTCAGGACAGTAGCTTGATGGGCATCCCTATCCGGGCGGACCATCTGGTGGAGATTCTCGGATTGAGTAATCTTCCGATAGATACCGTCGGCCCGCACGGGCCCTTGTACGACGTGCAACCGGAGCGTTTCGTATTGGGGTATGTCGACCAGGATATGGCCGGGCAATTGTATTACACCAAATGGATTGCCATCGATCGGTTTCCCCCATATTTAATCCGGGAGCTGTACTACTTCCGCCCGAGCGGGTACCGGGAGATTGCTGCGTTTCTGTCGAATTATGGCCCTATCGATAATACGGATGGGGCGGCGGTAATGGCTCCGCGCAAGATACGCATCGAATGGCTGGCCGATGAGAGTTGGTCGGAATTGACCTTCGGAGGCATGCGGCGTTTTGGGCAGGAGCAGGCCAGGCGGGCGGAAAACGCGTATATTCTCGAATCACCCCGGATACGCCGTCGGACTGATCTTGGAACGGTTGAGCGGGTTGGCGCTCCTCCCCCGGCTACCCTGCCGGCCACCATCCCCGCCACGGGGCCATCCACGGAGTTATAAATGTTGCGTAAGAAGTTAATCATCTCATGGTTCTGCCTTGGTCTGCTCCAGCTTGGTGGGGGGAATGCGCTCGGTCAGGAAATGGCTTTGCCCGGCACGCCCGAAGATTATCAGTTAACCTTAGCCGGGAACGATCAAGTCGTCTGGCTGATGGCTGGGCGTTCGCTGACGGAGGAGTCGGGAGCCTCGGACCTGCGTTTATATCAGCGTCTGGCCTATCAGGATCGGCAGATGAATAAGGTCGCCGAAGCTCCGGTCGGTGAGCAGGTGGGGCGGATTCGTCTGGCGGCAGTGGCCGGCGATCGGCTGCACGTATTTTTCGATGATGCCAGCCACTACCGATACACACCGCTTCGCTCGAATCGGGAACTGCAACTGCCAGATCGGGCGATGCCCGCGGCCATCGCCGGCGAGAGCGAAGGGACGCCTTCACGGTTGTGGGCGGTAGTTTCCGCGGTGACGGCGGACGAGGTCGAGCGTAATTGGCTTGCGGCAAAAGTTCTCGCCCGGAGTACCGAACGGAGCACGGCGCTTACTGAAAGCCAGCCGGACGCGGAGATGGCTTCGGCGACGGAAGTCGGCTCATCGGTGGTGCGGGATCCAGGCAGTTTTCACCTGGTTTCATATGCGGACGGGCTATGGCAACCGGGTCCGGCGGCTCCCGCAAGCGCGGCGGCCAGCGAACGATTCTGGTTGGCCTGCCGGGAGCATGAGATTCATCTTTTCTGGCAGATCAAAGCCGGAAACCGGACCATCCACCATGCGGTCTACTTCGACAGTCAGTGGACGACGGTCAATACTTTTCACTTATCGCAACTGTTGGAATCGGCATGTTGTTTCGTGACTAACACGCAATTGTATTTCGCTGTTGTGCAGCAGGATCCGTCCGATGCCGAGCATAGGCTTGTGGAATATCTGGTCTGGTCGTCCGATCCTGGCGGAGCCCCAAGGGGCAACTGGGTTACCCAGCCAGGTTTGCGGCTCGGTGAGCAGGATCTTCGGTTGAGGCCCGGCGCGGCGATAGCCGGTTTTGCAAACCAACTGATTATTGCCCAATGGCGTCAGGGTAGGGCGGAGATCGGGTATTGGCCAATAGCCGGAGGCTCCCCTGTCTTGGATTTTTCCCCGGTGCTGGAAACTAAACGGGAGACGATCTCACCTCGGCGGCAGGGCTTAAAGGAGATCATCGCCACCTTGGCGGTGATGCTGATGCTGCTGTTGATCTGGTGGCGTAGACAACAAAGTATAGCGGTGCCCATTGCGCTGCCCCCGGGACTGGCTCTGGCCGGTCCGCATAAGCGGCTGGCCGCGGCGCTGATAGATATTCTACCGGCCGCCACCGTGGTGATGTGGTATTGGTATGAGCCATTACAACAGTTACATCAGCAGATGCAGCAACTGAGTCGGGAGCAGATCGGCGAGTTGCCTATTTCGATGGATCTCTGGTGGGCGGGAATCTGGTTCAGGGCTCTGTATATGGGCTATTGTCTGCTGTTTGAGCTGATTCTGAAGGCCACGCCGGGCAAGCTGCTGTTGGGCTGTCGGGTCAGTACCGAAACGCTTGAAAAACCCATGGCCGCCCAGATTGCCATTCGGAACGTTACCAAGCTGGTCGAATTGGAACCGATGTTGATTGCTCTGCCCATGTTGATAGTGTTTACCCGCAATCGGCAACGGCTCGGAGATCTGATTGCCCGCACGGTCGTCGTCGAGCGGCAAAGTGAACAACTTATGCCCCCGTCATCCGATTCCGAGAATCAGGACGAATAAGCTACTTCCGCAGGTTATCTATTCCGGCCGGCGATAATCTGCTGGGCCTGATCTCGCCGGCTGCGTTTTTTTTCGGACAGGGCGGCCAGCTCGTGCCAGAGCGGTTTCCAGTCCTTACCGCATCGTCCGGTTCGTTCAAGGTACCTCCGCAGGAAACGCAGCCTATCGGTCCGGGTGAGCCGGCGGCAATGGTCGAGGCTGACATTGAGCCGCATAATTGCGCGGAGTACTGTTCCTTCGCTCGCACATCGGTGCTGACGAATGCCGTCCAGATCGACCAGGAAGATACGCGGCACGTTCTCGGGTTGTCCATTCCACTGCACGATGACGTTGGGGGCCTTGAAGTCGCGGTGGGAAAAACCGCGGGCGTGCAAGCGCTTGATGACCGCTACCAGAGCGTCGGTAAGCTGGCTCTTGAGACGGCGCTGTTGCGGGATGGTAAGCCCGCGTATATCCAGGGATAGTACGGTATCCAGATCGCGGGCGTTGTCGATATATTCGGTGACTATCAGACTTTCGCGAGGCAGGCCGAGCCACCGTCGTTCAGCGTACGCCAGCGCCCGCGCGGTGGGGATTTGACGTTGGAGTAAGGCATGGGCCCGCCGCCAGGTGAGCATGGCCCGCGACGAGCGAAAAATGTTTTGCACGAGTTTTATGCCGGGTACCTCGCGAGTATATTTGCATACCATTTCGAGACCAGTTCCGTCCGGCAGCGGTAGGGCGGTACGGCAGATAACAGCGGTCGAGGAGATTTTGATTACCCGCCGGGCATCGTGGCGATCGATCAAGGCGGTTGGTTGTTTCAGCCAATCATGCCATTGTTGCGATGTCAGGCTGATTTCTGATGCCCGCGAGCCGGGAACTGGGTGTTTGGCCTCAAGATAAACGTGGGCTCGCCAGCCGCCGATGAGCTTGAGACGGGCAAAATACAGGCCGCTGCGCAAACAGCGACGATCGCGCTTGGCATAGAGCGCGTGGGCATGTATTTCCGTAGCCCGTGTAATACGGCGGATCAATTCGCGGCGCTCGCTATGCAGATGGTGGCCGTAGGCGCTGCCGGGCCGCGCCGCCTCCCGGAATTGCAGATAGCGATCTAGAAAACGCATGCGGTCGGTGCCTTGGCCCCATACCTCGAACCATTGGTTAAACAGTGCCAGGTTGCGGATCACTCCGGCGTCGTCGATTTTCCGGCCGAGGCGTATGTTATGCAGGTCTACGAACAGGGCGCGATGATCTCCGTTGCCGAGCGGCTCGACAAGGATGTTGCCGGGATGCAGATCCCTGTGTTCGAAACCGTTCTGATGGGCCTGCGCGATAAGCCGGGCGACGGCGTCGATAATCTGATTTTTAACGGAGCGGGTTTGTCTTGCCTTCAGGTCGAGCTTGGTCCAGAGATCGTCCAGCGATATCGCGTTGGCCAGGCCGACGGTTAAAAGAATGCTTACAGGTCGGCGATCAGTCCAGGGCGAATCAGCCGCGGCAATCGGTTGAACGGCCTCGATGCCATGTTCCGCGGCATATGTCGCGCAGCGTAATTCCACGGTGGAATCTGAGCCTCGCAGGAGACGCCCCCAGCGTGCCCAGTCGTGTGCAGGTGAGCTGATTTTGGCGAAGATGAGGCGATCGTTGAGCTGGACCCGCCAAACCCGCCGGTTTGGGTTGGCTTTGATCAGCGTGGCGCGTGCATCATTATCCAGATTCAGCCAATCCGGGCAGTTGGTCGCCTGTAAAATACCGGCCCACTCGTCAGTAAGGCGCCATTTCCATCGGCCGACGGTTTGCTCGATCCAAATGGTGGGGGTGCCGGTCAAGGTTGCAACCTCGCATGTGACTGTTCGCTCATTGTGTGGTCGGCTTTCGATGTTGCCTGTGTCTGTCTCATTTCAAAGACATATTAGAACCGTTCAACCGTCCGGCCGACCCGTGACGTGGTGTCAATATATTAGTCGTCGCTGTTGAACGTAGCAACCCGCGATCAGGAGGGCGAAGCGGCCTTGGTGCATGGTATGTAGTATTCCGGGTGACGCCTTTGCGTCGCCGGGTTTTGCAGGGATCTGTTGACCGGTCAAGGAATCCATTATAATGCGGCATCGTTTCCGTAGGGCACTTTTATTTTTAGGGATATCGCCATGAGTAAATATCAATTGACCATGGGTAAGGACTTGGACTTGAAGGCCGAACAGGCCAAATCGCTGGCCAGCCCTTTGTTACCTGCCAATATTATTCTTCGAATAATGTTCATGGCGATGGATGTAATCTATGGCCAGGCCCGGACATTGCCCAAGTTCCTGGTGATCGAGATATTGGCTCGTTATCCTTATTGGGCCTGGGAAAACCGGGCGTACATCTGGTTTACCAAGCTCTACACTCGGGCCGGTTGGGTGAGGAAACCCGATTCCGATCGGCTGGTTCGGCTGATTGAGCTAGGCCGCAAATCGCAGGACAACGAACAGCATCATATGCTGATCATCGAGGATATAATGCGGCAAAAAGATATTCGACTCAGCTTGGTCAGGCGGCGGCTGCTCCCTAAGCTCCTGGCTTGTGGGTATTTCTTTTTGACCCGGGCGATGTTCTTTGTGAGGCCGGCCTGGTCGTTTGCTATGAATGCCCGGTTCGAATCTCACGCCGAGCATGAATACATGAAAATGGTCGCCGAGCATCCGGAATGGGACAATGAATTGGTCGAAACCGCCTATTTCGAATATTACCCGCGTCAGAAAACCATGGCCGACCTGTTCCGCCGCATCGGCCTCGACGAACGCGATCATATGCACGAATCCATGGAATACTGGGAATACCTCACCGGCCGCGAGTTCAAATAAACCGCGCTTCCCGCTGGCGGTCATCCGCGGGGGCGGCACAGTACCCGCAATGGCCGGGGCGGCGGTATCCCCCGTCAGGTCTTAACAAGGGCATGGCTAATGGCCAGAGCGAAAACGCAGCGCGTGGAGCGGCGGACGCCGGACCTGTTGGCCGAACAACTCGCGGCCTTGCGCGAGCTGATGCCGCAAATCTTCACCGAAGGCCGGGTGGACGCCGACAAACTCCGGGAAACCCTGGGCGATTTCCTCGACGAGCGGCCGGAGCGGTATTCCTTCACTTGGGCGGGTTAAGATGATCTATATCGGCCAGCCGTGCAACACCAGCAATGCTTTTTATCTAACCCGACAATAGAAGGGTGAAAAAATGGATAAGGAAATCGTCGTTCGATTGCATGCGAGTTTCGAGGATATGGTTCGGAGGGATCCTGATAGCGGCGTGGAGTACTGGTTGGCCAGAGACCTTCAATTGTTGTTGGGATATGCCCAGTGGCGAAGTTTTTCCGCGGTTATTGATAAAGCCATAACCGCTTGCCAGAACAGTGGATACGATCCAAAGGACCATTTTGCCGAAGCGCGCAAAATGGTCGATCTTGGGTCGGGAGCCAGGCGGGAGATAGAGGATATAGCCCTGACCCGTTATGCCTGTTATCTGATTGCCCAGAATGGCGACCCGTCCAAGGATCAAATCGCCTTCGCTCAGACGTACTTTGCCGTCCAGACCCGCAAGCAGGAGATCATCGAGAGGCGCCTGGCCGAGGCGGAGCGGCTCAGCGCCCGCAAGAAGCTGACCCGCTCGGAAAAGGAATTGTCCGGCATTATCTTCGATCGCTTGCGCAACAACGAGAGCTTCGGTCGTATTCGCAGCAAAGGCGACCAGGCCCTTTTCGGCGGTCGGACCACGCAGGACATGAAAAACAAGCTGAGCGTGCCTGACGGGCGGCCGCTGGCCGATTTCCTGCCGACGATCACGATCAAGGCTAAGGATTTCGCCAACGAAATCACCAACTTCAATATCAAACAACGCCATCTGGGCCACGAGAGCGGAATTACGGATGAACATGTCAAGAACAACCAGGAGGTCCGCAAGCTGCTGGTGGACCGGGGCATCGTGCCCGAGAGTCTGCCGCCGGCCGAAGACGTCAAGAAAGTCGAGCGTCGATTAAAATCAGAGCAAAAGCGGTTGCCCAAACAGGTGGAGAGTCTGGAAGTCCCTGCGGAGCCCGTTGAGTAATGAAATTTCGTTTTGACGCCAATCAGGAGTGTCGCACCGCCCTTATTTCTAAAGCGGTGACCGGCAAGATCGATGTTCGTGGCCCAAGTGACGGGAGAAAGGGCCAATGAGTTGGAATACAAAAGAAGTCGTCACCATTTCCATCGCTGCGGTCGGTGCTGTTCTCGGCATTATCAGCACTGTGTTCGCGTTATGGCAGAAGCGAGTGCGTCTGCGCGTTCGGATCATGATGACGTTCGAGCCTGAGGATAAGGATCTGAGGAGTGACGGTCTGCCTAGCAAGCAGTCAATCGCTGTTGAGGTTACAAACCTGAGTGGCTTTCCGGTGACGATCCAGATGGTCGGCTTTATCCTTGATTCATGGCCAAGGAGGGTAGTGCGACATACGCCGATTATGAAGCTTATGACCGGGAGATCAAAGGGCTACCTCGTAATCAAGAATCCCCGTATCGCAGGTCGCGCCTTACCGGAGCGCACGCTGCCTGCCAGGCTCGATACTAGGGAGAGCCTTGTGGCCATAGCGAACCCAGGGGAACACGCGAAGTCGGACTTCCGAAAAGCGCGAAAGGCTTTTGTGCTAACGGCCTGTGGAGTGAGGCGCACGTGTAGATTTCCGCGGAAGTTGCGGCCCTACCCACCAGTGCGGCCGGGTGAGGAAGGAGTCCACTGATGGCAAAGCGCGGGTTGCAGCCGAAGTTCACAATCACCAACGCCATCACGGAGGCGCTGACGCGGATCGAGCGAGCCCGTGGCTTCCTGGAGGCGGCGACTCTCTCGGAGCACTGGGTTCGGGCAATGGGCGAGCGGGCGTTGGTGCTCGAGGCGCATCACACGACGCATCTCGAGGGCACGCAACTTACGCTGGACCAGGCCGAACGCCTCATGAAGGGAGAGTCGGTTCCCGAAGCCGATCCGGACGACGCGCGCGAACTGTTGAACTATCGCCGGGCGTTCGAGTTCGTCTCGGAGTACCTCGACAGCGGCTCGCCGATTACCGAAGGGCTGGTCCGCGAGATTCATAAGAGACTGGTCGAGGGTGTGCGCGGCGGCAGCGCCACGCCGGGCCAGTACCGCAAGGTGCAGAACTATGTTGTCAACGGGGCTACGGGCCAGACGGTCTACACTCCCCCGCCCGCGCACGATGTCCCGGCGTTGATGGCGGAGATGGTGACGTGGCTGAACGGCCCCGGCCAGGTGCATCCGGTGCTGGTCAGTGGCGTGGCCCAGTTCCAGCTTGTGCATATCCATCCGTTTCTGGACGGCAACGGGCGGACATCGCGGCTGCTGTCGACGTTGTGCCTGTACCGGGCGGGGTATGACTTCAAGCGGCTGTTCACGATCAGTGAGTACTACGACCGCGACAGGGCGGCGTTCTACGCGGCGATACAGGGCGTCCGCGATGGTGGAATGGACCTGACCGGCTGGTTGGAATACTTCGTCCAGGGGTTGGCCACGCAGCTTGGGGAGGTATCTGAGCGCGGCAAGAAGGCGATG
>JAAYCU010000237.1 GCA_012729595.1 Phycisphaerales bacterium | reverse complement strand
GCCCGCACGCCACGGGCACTGCTACACGCGATCACTCAAGCCTTGCAGGCCGTCACAGCCGAGGATGCCGAGGGGTGGTTTCAACATTGCGGCTATCGATACACCCAATCGTGAAATGCTCTAGCCGGCTCCAACGGGGCCGTAACCAGCCCAACGCCCCCACGGAGGGAGCTTCCTGAAGCTACCCCACCTTGGGGGTGTTTGATTACTCCTCGCTACGGATCAGGCTGGTGTCCTGGCTGAGCACAGGGGGGCGAGGCGTGTTCTCGATCCCCAGCAAGGCAAGGGCATCTCGCTCCACGATCTGCCGAAGTTGTTCGCGCGGTATGGTCGGCAGGTTGGTGCCATGACAGAACTGGTTAATACTATAGAGAGACTCGATGCTCTCGGCCGCTGTCGAGAAGGGGAAATTGCTACCGAAAAGCAGACCGTCCATGACTCCGGCCTGGTAGGCCGATAACAATGCGTTATACGCGTGCCACGGATGCCGAGCCAAGCCGCTGATATCGGTGAAAATATTGCGATGCTTGGCTAATAACACGATAGTCTCTTCGGTCCAGGGGTAGCCGAACTGTGAAATAATAATTTTTAGATCCGAAAATTCCCTGGCCACTTCGTCGATCAGGGCCGGGCGGGCGTATTCCATCTTACTGGGTGGAGCGGCCTGGGAATCCTCGTGAAAGATCAACGGCATACGTAACCGGGACACCTCCGTATATACCCGCATGGCGGATGTAGCCGCTGGATGAAAGTCTTGGGCTGCAGGCCAGACCATAGCGCCATGAAGACCAAGCTCCTCCTTGGCCCGACGGAGTTCTTGGATCGCTTCCCGTGGGCGGGTTGGGTCAATGCAGGCAAAGCCGATCATGCTTTCCTTGTTTTGTCGTACATAGTCGGCCACATAATCGTTGGACACCTCCGCCTCAAGGTAATAGCTGCGTAAGGCGAGTACGAATGTCTTATCCGACGGTTCACTGGCCAAGCGGTGGTCTCGCGGGGCTGCATTGGGCGGTTGCCCGGACCTCTGCCCGCGCTGCCGATCACTGAATGATCCACCTGCCCGCCCCAACTGTTCGGAGGTTTCCCAAATATGCGTGTGACAGTCAACGATCATTGCTTTTAATCGAAAGGGTTGCCGCGACCAGCGGATATCCTGTGTACGTTACTTCTTCCATCCTTCGAGCCATCGTTATAGCCTATACTCGCACCGTGGTCAAATTCTTTCCCACGCTCAGAATAATTGGAACGATTTGCAGGTATCAAATACCCTTACATCAAACATAGCAGCCTGCCTCAATGGCAACATATTACAGCCAGATATTAATGAGATGCATCGCGAGGGAGACCCGTCAGTGCGCCTGTAATTGTGTCGCATGCCTGAAGGCGATAGAATGGCGTTCTCGTTGCGGAAAACCACTCGATAAAGCTTCCTTTCCACTCGAAACAAAACCGGGCCTTCAAAGGCCAAGATCTTGCCGGCAAGCTCCAATATGATATGCCGTGTCCCCAAGGATATAGCATTCCGCTTGACCATTCGCGTGCTGATCAGCAAATCATATGCCATTGATCTTTAATTATATGCATTATACCTGCATATTCGGCCTCGATTCCGCTTACAGCAGCATGCAGATCCCATGGTTTGTCATCCATGTCATCGGTGGGTAGCCCGATAAGCACCCTTAATAGCCTACGCGGCCAGTAGGATCTGCAAAAAATCATAAAAAGACGACATTCCAACCGGAGAAATCTCGACTTTGGGCATAATATTGGATGAGCAAGCTTTCGCATAAATGGCTCGTACCTGAAGTGGACATTTCCTTGCCGATTACGGGCTGCCATTTGTGGTAATCCGCGTAAGCCTGTCGGATTGGAGAGGTAATATGGGGGGTATCAATGAGCAAACCTGGCGGTGGGATCGCATACTGCTAGATATTTGTACCCAGCGGGACTACTTGGAGCCGGGCGCAATTCTCCAAGTAACCAACCTCAAGAGCGTTGTTTCAAATCTCCGGCAGCTCTTCGGTTGGGTAACATCTGCTCATATAGCAGTTTGTTCTGCGGTGGAATCGCATCGACCCGCCGAACCGGTCAATGGTTTCCCGCTACATTGTATAGACGGCACCCTCGGCCAGAAAAAACTCGCATTCACCCTCCTGAGCCCTCGGGCGGTAGTTGAGGCGGATAATTACCTCTCCTTGCCTTCAAATCTGCAGGGGGAATTAGCCCAGATTATCTTTCGCAAACGTACCCGCGATGTTCTCGGCAATCCCAAAGCCGACCATTTATTGACACGTTCCGATGCCGGTGAATTCATCCTGTGCGGAGTCGGGCTTGAGCATGCCATTAAAGCTTTGGCTCTTGGCCTGCGAGCACGCGAAAAAAATGTCACGTTGGTTTCTGATGCCTGCGGCTACTGGAGTACGGCCGATGCCGATCTGGCCATTCGTCAAATGATCGCCAAGGGCGTAAAGATCACCAACGTTGCCGAGATCACGGCTCCCCAGGCACCTGCTCGTCGTCCGGGACGTCCGCGTCGATCGCTTCTGCGCACCCGCTATCCCGTGTAATCCACCACTACTATCAGTGGGATCTTAATCCTCAAGAGATGAAGCCGCGTAATCTGGCCAGATTAAAGCGGTCCAGGTCTCGGCCGCGGGCATCTTGACCTTTGGGGGTTTCCAAAATCATGGGGCGGCCGCGTAAGCGGGGGTCGTTGACCAGCCGGCGGAAGCCCGCCCGTCCGATTTGACCTTTACCGATATGCTCATGGCGATCGACCCGGCCGCCGCACGGGCCGCGCGAATCGTTAAGGTGGATACAGGCCAGCCGGTCGAGGCCGATGTGCCGTTCGAACTCGTCGAGGGTAGCGGCACAGTCTGACGGGGCCGACAGGTTATAGCCGGCGGCGAAAACATGGCTGGTGTCCAGGCAGACCGCCACCCGTTCCGGTTCACGGACACGGGCCAAAACGGCGGCCAGATGTTCAAAGCGATAGCCGAGGTTCGTCCCCTGGCCGGCGGTAGTTTCCAGGGTAACGCGAGCCTGGTACCCGGGGGTACGGCGTATGGCGGTGTTGACCGCCCGGGCGATGCGTCGCAGGCCCCAGGCTTCGCCGCGGCCGAGGTGTGCGCCGGGATGGATAACCAGCCATCCGATATCCAGTTGTTCGCAACGGTCCAGCTCATCGACCAGGGCCGCGACGCTTCGTTGCCACAAATCCTCGTCAGGACCGGCCAGGTTGAGCAGATAGCTGCCATGGGCGATGACCGGCCGTAGGCGGGCGGCGCGGCGGGCCCGTTGCCATGCCCGAATCTGTTCCGGCTGGAGTGGTTCGGCCTGCCATTGGCGCTGGTTCTTGACGAAGATCTGAAAGCAGTCGCAACCGGCCGCCGTGGCCCGCTCGAATGCCAGATGTAGGCCGCCGGCGATGGACATGTGCGCGCCGAAACGATGACGGGCGGTGGATTTTCTGTCGCGCCGGGGCATGGTACTTACTCGCCGATGATCTTGACCAGGACGCGTTTCTTTCTCCGCCCGTCAAACTCGGCGTAGTGAATCTGCTCCCACGGCCCGAAATCCAGCCGTCCACCGGTGATCGCGACGACAACCTCCCGCCCCATGATCTGGCGCTTGAGATGGGCATCGCCGTTGTCTTCGCCGGTATTGTTGTGCCGATAGCGCGAGAGCGGTTCGTGCGGCGCGAGTTGTTCGAGCCATTCGTCATAGTCGGCGATCAGCCCCGGCTCGGCGTCGTTGATATACACGGCGGCGGTGATATGCATGGCATTGACCAGGCAGAACCCCTCACGGATACCGCTTTCGCGCAGGGCCGCTTCCACCTCGCCGGTGATGTTCATATAGTCGCGCCGGTGGGGGGTCTGGAACCATAATTCCTTGCGATAAGATTTCATGCCGACACTCCGTAGGTACACTGTTTTCCGACAAACCTCAAAGGTTGCCCGCGTCTCGTGGGCGGGCGTTCACTTCCAGCAGTAATTCGTTAGCGGGGACCGTGGGAAGGGCGAAGATCACGTCGCCCTCGGCGTTGCGGTAAAGATCGGTGATGGGCCGACCATTGACATAGACAGAGACCTCCCGGTCATACACCTGCACGACCTTGAAAGCCGGGTTGAACAGGGACGGCGGACGGCGTTCGATACGGACCCGGGCCCAGTGGTTGTCGAGCTGGAGGACGTAATACCCGCGAGCCTCACTGAATCCGTCGTTGTCGAAATCGCCAGGATCGTTGCGAACCAGAGCGCCGGTCATGACCGTCAAAGGCAACGGCTGGCAATAGTCGGCGGCGGTCGCATCCGCGACGGAGCGTCCGTCCAGGTGATCGGGCCATACCCGGAACATGGCCGAGAACAGAAAGTAGTCGTTGACGATCGGCAAGGTCCACAGGGTGCAGCGCCGCGGGTCTTGTGGGTTCTTGAGGCCGCGAACCGCGTGCAGAGCATAGGGAACGATCAGCAGGTCCGCCTGTCCAGGCGTTCGACGAACGTAATGGGCATAGTTGGTCTTCGGGCCGGGTCCGGCCGGGTCCGGCGGGCGCAGATAAACGATATTCTCCTCGAAACCGAGTTGCCCATCGCAACAGAACGCTACGCCCACTCCCGGCGGGCGAAAATGTTCGGTACGGGCGGTCCCATGACATGCGAGGAAAATCTGGCCGTCACGGAAAATCGTGTAGACCCAGCGATGATAGGGGCTGCGTTCATCCGCGGGGGCGTCGAGAGTGCCGTACTGCCATTCTCCTTCCACGACGACGTAAAGGTTGTTGGCCTCCCGCATGCCCTGGTTGGTCTGGACGCTTACGCCCAGCGGGGCCCACTGGGTCGCGTCATCGAGCAGGATGAGGGCGTTTTCGGAATCATTCGGCACCAGCACGGGGCTCGGTCCCAGGACACCGGTACCGAGCAGGTTGTGAATGCGCTGAGGATCGTGCCCGAGGTCGAACCATTGGATTATCCGCCCGCGGGAAAAGACCAGCTCGAACTGGCCGAGGGTGCCTACGATGATGCGTCGCCCGCCGGTCCGGACGTACAGATCGCCGGTCTGTTCGGCGGGAGTTTTCAGCAAATCGCGGGTATTGTTCACCAGGAGAAGGTCGTCCAGATACAGGTCCACGGGGGTATCCAGCGGATTGCAACCGAATTGTATGGCCCGCACATCGCCCAGATCGATATGGTCGGCCAGGTCGCCAAGGTCAATGCGAATCAGGTTCCAGCCCATCTCCAGAAAGATGCGGGGATGCTCGTAGGTCAAAGCCAGTTCCTCGCCGCCGCTACGGGCGGCGAAGCGAAATCCGCCGAGCTTGCGGGGACTGAAGACGCTGAAAACCAACATCTCGAAGCCGGTCCAGTCGCGCGGCAGGGTCAAACGGCCATCGGGGCTGTCGGCGGCGACCAGCCACTGATCGGAGGTATAGAGGGAGACCTTGATGGAGGCAACACCTGTTTCGAGGCGAGCCCGGTCCCGGGTAATACCGATTTTCCCCGGCGCGTAGGCCGGTTCATTACGAAAGAGTTGTTCCTGTTCGGGGGATTCGAAATCGGCCAGCAGCAGATAGCGACCGGAGGAGACATCCTTGTAGGTGGCAACGAATGGGTCTGACGATGGTTGGCCAATAATCATCGGCGCATTATGGTTTGGTGGGTTGGCAACAGCACAGCCAGCTATGAACGAAAACCCCACCACCCAACACGACGTACACAGCAATACGATGAACCGTGGCGGATCGGAGGATAAGGGCTTTCCCCAGCCGATCATTGGAAACTGCTCAGCAGGCCTTCGCGTTGCCATTGGATAACCAACACCTTGAGTTCGCCGGCCACCTGGCCGACGCGCTGCACGGTCAACATCAGCTCTTCATAGAATTTTGCGTCTCGTAAAAGCATGCCGATGGCCCCTTCACCCTCGGCCATATCCCGGCCGACGACGTTGAGATAATCCATGAAACGCGACAGCTTGTCCAGGTTGAGGGCAAACTTCGCCCCAAGATTCTCAATCTGCTGATTAGTGTTTTCGACGGTATGATCAAGCTTGACCACCACTTCGCGGGTATCGTTGATCGCCAGACGGGCGTCCTCTCCCAGTTGCCCGAGGGTGGCCGCCGCGGTCTTGGCGTTTTCGCTGGCCTCCCGGAAGTTTGCCATGGTCAGTTTCAGATTACTCTGCACCTCGGGGTCGCCGAGTACCGTGTCGAAATGTTTCAGGATGGCATCCAGGCGCACGATCGCGGTGTAGAGATTGGGGGCCAGGCCTTCGGCGTCCGGGGTCTCGCCGGGAGCCAGGGTGCGTCGAGAAATCAGCTTGTTAAATGAAGCCGCCAGCAGGCCGATCTGTTCGGTCGCGTTTTCCAGGGAGTTGATCAGTTGCGGGTCCATAACCGTGTCAAACGGACTTTTGACTACCCCCGGAATCCAGCCGGTCCCGTCTTTCGCGACCGGGCGGGAAGGCATGGACGGCGGCTCGATATTGATCACCGGCTGACCGAGAATCGGCGTATAGACATTCGCGATCGAATTGATGTCGATCAGGTAATTCTGGTTGATCTCCATCAGGGCCCGGGCCCCCGCGGTCGGATTGCTCTCATCGATCAATTCGACTTTGTTGACCTTGCCGACCCATACACCGGCCAGGTTGACGTCCGTGCCTTGTCGCACGCCCATAACGCTGTCGAATTTGGCGATGACGATATATCCCGTGCTGAACATGCCGCGGCCCTCGCCGAACAGAACGATCAGCACCGCCAAGGACACCAGCCCGCCCAACACGAACAACCCGATTAATGAGTTTCGTACCCGCTCTGTCATGATTGATCTCCCGCCGCCGTTTACGCCTCATCAGGCGTGGATTGACCGTTGACGAACCGACGGACCCGCGGTTCGGTTGATCGGCGGAAATCCTCCGCCGCCCCCTCGGCAATAAACTTCCCTTCATGGAGCATGAGAATCCGGTCGGCCACCTTGAAAGCGCTGGCCATGTCGTGGGTAACCACCACGCTGGTGACCTTGATCTCGTGCTTGAGTTTGATAATCAGATCGTTGATCGTGTCCGCCCGGATAGGATCCAAGCCGGTGGTCGGTTCGTCGTAAAGGACAATCTGTGGATTCATGGCGATGGCCCGGGCCAGGGCGACCCGCTTGCGTTGCCCGCCGGAGAGTTCCGCGGGCATCTTGTCCTGCGAGCCGTTCAAGCCCACCAGTTCCAGTTTTTCGGCCACGATGCGTTCGATTTCCCGGTCGTTATAGTCGGTATGCTCCAGCAGAGGAAAAGCGATATTCTGACCGGTGGTCATGGAATCGAATAATGCGCTCATTTGAAACAGGTAGCCGAATCGTTGCCGGACCTTGACCAGCTCTTTCTCGCGTAAATGGTCGATCCGCTCGCTCTCCACGTAGATTTCGCCGGAATCCGGCCGCAACAAACCCATCATGTGCTTAATCAGCACGCTCTTGCCGGTGCCCGATTCACCGATGACCACGGTTGTCCGACCGCGCTGCAGCTTCAAGTCGACGCCTTGAAGCACTTTCAACGGGCCGAAGCGCTTATGCACGTTCCGCAGCTCGACGATGATGTCATGGTTCTCGTTCATCCGGCTGACCGTCCTTGCCCTTGGACCGAATTAAAAAACCGTTTTGAAACCCCAGATGGACACATAAACGCCCTTCTGGGCCATGGTAATAAAGAAATCCATCACCAGAATCGATATGAAACCGGTAACGAACCCCTCCGTACAAGCCCGCCCAACCCCTTCGGCTCCCTGGCGACAGTTAAACCCCTTGTAGCAGGAGATCAGCCCGATCGCCGCCCCGAAAAAGACGGCCTTGCTGACCCCACAGAAGATATCCCACATCTCCAACGCGTTGGACGTGTAGTTCCAGTACGCCCAGTTGGAAACGCCGAACACCGGTACGCTGATCAACCAGCCGCCGAAGACACCCAACACATCGCAGTACAACGTCAGGAGGGGGGTCAGTAACACGCAGGCCAGAAACCTCGGGACCACCAGTACGCGGATCGGGTCGCTGCCCATCGAACGCAGGGCATCCAGCTGTTCGGTGACGTTCATGGTGCCCAGTTCAGCGGTAAGGGCCCCACCTACCCGTCCGGCGAGCATGACGCCGGCCAGAACCGGTCCGAGTTCGCGGACCACCGAGAGGCTGACAATCACCCCCATGCGATCGGCCAGGCCGGAAGCCATCAACTGCTCAATCGCCTGGATGGCTAACACCAGTCCGACGAAAAATCCGGTGATCATCACCACCGGAAGACTGGTTGTCCCAATGGCATGGCATTGCGGCCACAATCGCTGTACGTCACGCCGCCGGGTCATCCAGGGCAGCACCCGCCCCAGCGTTCGCCCGGAAAACGCCCAGAATCGTCCAAAGGCCGCGATCAGATCGCTGGCCAAGGCGCCCGTATTCGTCAGCCAACTCACCATGTTCTCCAGCCCTTACTTGCATGCGCTGCAATCACCAGGCGGATGACGCTCATCCCGGGAATAATACGGATACTTGGAATGCCGGACCATAGCCGCGGTTGTGAATGTGGTCCGAACAACATGCCTACCAACGAAACGCGCAAGAGGTGTTTACTCCAACTCATGTTTAACCCCTTATTCATAACAACGTCGTTTCGATCCAACGGTTCGGCCGCCGGTTTTATATCCGGAACGGCGCGACACTGTCCTTATTTTTAACGTTTCCCACGGCAACGGTCAATGAAAATTGCTATTTATCATCCACGGTGCATACGATCACCGCCTTTATCCTCCCTTCGAACAGCGACCGGGCACGATTTTAACCTATTTTGTAACAATCAGTGCCCCTGACATTTGGTCAGTCGCTACTTCGCGAGGCGAAGTTTTGACAGGGCGGATAAATGCGAGGATACTGAAGGCACTTCAATAATTCAGGGCGGCGGGAACGTTCGAACAGGGATACGATTGTGCCGGATGGCGAAACCACGACGCGGACCTGTTGATATCAGAAAGTGACGGATCTCCATGCCGACCTTTTTTTCACGGAAGTATATGCGGAAAGTTCCCGGCCGTACGGAGCAGATCGTCGGCGCGTTGGCGTTGGCGGTGGCCGTAATGCTATTGTTGGTTTTCCTGCTGACCAGCGGTTTGTATACCGACACGGTCGAAGCCGTTGGCCCTCTCCAGTGGATCAAGGACCAGGTGGGTATTTCCGACGCGCCGCTCTTCGAGGCCCAGCACCTTGAGCCGCCCGCTCCCCCGCGCGCATACCGGGTGGCCGAGGCCATATTGCCCACCCTGCCCGCGCCTTGGACACTGGACAAAGTTGAGGTCCACCAAGTTAGCGCTGGCCAGGACGATTTCACGCAATTCTTGCAGTCTCATGGTGCTCGTTACGTATATCAAGGCCAATACGGTCATGAGACGGCAAAATTTCAGGCACGGGTAGTGGAAGCCATCGACCCGGCAAAGGCATCGGAAATTTGCGAGGCCCGGCGGCCCGCGGACGCGCGGCCGCTGCCGGTGGGGCGCGACGGCTGGCAAAGTGCGGATCGCGTAGGATTCTGGGCAGGGCGGTATTACACGGAACTGAGTACGGAGGAAGCCGCCGAGGTGAGTGGTCTGCAGAATCTGGCTCGGGCGATGGTATCCGGGCAACTGGTCTATGGTCCTACACCCGCGGTCGCGGGCGAACTGGATGTCGAAGGTGTACCAACGGCCGCAGAGGAAACGCCGCTCCTCGTCGGGCGGGCTCGGTTCGTTGAAATTCCCGGCGGCGACCTGCTGGCCCCGGTCCGCATCGAACGCTACGCCGAGGATCTCTACGAAAAAATCAACGGCAAGGAAGGTATGTTCCGAGCTTATCACATCGTGGACCTGCGGTTCGGCCAATACCTGGAACAGTCCAGTCGGCAGGCATACGACGTCTACATATACGACATGGCGGAACCAGCCAACGCTCTGGGAATATTCATGAGGGAACGGCCAAGTACCGCCGACGCGCTGGACATCGGCCGTAGCGGTTATCGTTCGGGCGGGAGTGCATATTTCTGGAAGGGGCCTTATTACATCAATATACTCGCGCCAAGCGGAGGTGCTGACGAGGCCTTCGTCATTTCCCTGCGGATCGCGGAGGCTATCGCCGAGACCATCGCCGACGACGGCCAACCCTTCTGGGCCGAGGCCGTCCTGCCTGAGGAACATCGTACATCGAACACTTTCCGTTATGCGGCCACCAGCGCCCTGGGTTACGAATATCTGCAAGAGATGTTCATGGCCGACTATGAAGAGGACGGCCAATTTTATCAGATGTTCATCCTCAAAGCCGACAGCGCGGAACACGCCCGCGATCTTTTCGAGCAATACGTGGAATCCACCCAGCACTATGACGAGGTGCTCAAACGCGAGGCCACCGAAGGCGGAGAAACCATGGTCGGCGACTCGATGGGATTTTTCACCACCGCCTTTTATCGTGATGAATATTTCGGCGGGGTAAGCGAATGCGAGGACGTCGAGTTGGCTGAGGCCCGGGCGGCCATGCTGCGTGATCGGCTCGCGCCCGGCGAAAAGAAATGAACGGCCCGCTCCAGGGTCCGTGAAAACAGGATGATGAATCGCGGTGAGGCCCTATGAAAGCTAAACAACCGAACCAGGATAACCAGCCCGAGGCGTCGCGGGAGTGGACCCGGCGGGATTTGTTGGTCCGGGGGGGGCAGACGGCGGCCGTCGCCGGTCTGGCGGCGGGGGCGGCATGGTATCTGCACGACCCGCGCGGGGATGCCGGCCTGCAACTACCCGAGCCGATCCATCTCAAGGATTACTTCGCCAACGTCGATTTCCCCGTCGATCGCCCGCGAATCTCGGTCGCTTGGGGTGCTCTTGAAACCATCGAGCGGATGGTCCAGGCAGCAGTTGAGGGCCTGCATCCGGAGGGTATGAAAGGATTCGTCTCACGCGGCGATGTGGTATTGCTCAAGCCCAATGTGGGTTTCGACCGCGGGCCGGAACTGGGAGCCACCACGAATCCCATGGTCGTGGCGGCCGTTGCGAGACTGTGCCGCGAGGCAGGGGCCCGCAAGGTAATCGTAGCCGACAACCCGATCGAAAACCCCGGGGCCTGCTTCGCCAAGAGCGGTATCAAGACCGCCGCCGAAACCGCCGGGGCGTCCGTGATGATCCACTCGAACGCCCACGACGCGATGGTCGCCGTGCGAGATCGCGAACCCGATCCGGCCAAGCAGGAGGCCCTGGGAGTCTGGCCGATCTTCTGGAAACCGCTCAAGGAAGCGGACAAGGTTATCGGTATCGCTCCGGTCAAGGACCACAATCTTTGTCATGCCTCGATGGCGATGAAGAACTGGTACGGCCTGCTCGGGGGAAGGCGCAATCAATTTCATCAGGCCATTCATAACATTGTCAGCGACCTGGGTTTCATGATGAGGCCGACCCTGGTCATCGCTGACGGTATTCGGGTGATGATGCGAAACGGCCCGACCGGCGGGCGGCTGGAGGATCTGGCCATCGGCGGAGTCACCGGCCGACCCGTGGTGGTCGCCAGCGTGGATCAACTAGCCTGCGACGGATGGTGTTTCGAGAATCTGTTGGGGCGGGATCCGGCGGTTCTGGCGTATCTGGACCTGGCCTGGGAGAAATTCGGTCATGATCCGGCGCGGCTGGTGGCCCGGAGTTGGAGGGAATACGAACAGCAGGGAAAAATCATCGAGCAAGACGCTTAGCCCGTCGTATGCTCCGATGAATGGAGATTTTCGTTGCCCCAGGCACAAATACTGATTGCTGTATGCTGAATACTGAATGCTGAATACTGTTTACCGAAAGCGATCAATCATGCGTATAACCACGGTTCGAATTCTCGTACAGATCCTGATGATGGCTTTGTTCCTGACTTTCGTATTCGTGACCACCTTTACGCACTTGGACAGCGCCCCGGCCTTGAAATTCTGGGTCAGCAAATTCCTGGATATCGATCCGCTGATCGCACTGGCCACGGCCCTCAGCACGCACACGCTGTACAAGGGTCTGGCTTGGTCGTTGATTCTGCTGATTCCCACGCTGCTGCTGGGGAGATTTTTCTGCAACTGGATTTGCCCTTTCGGCACCATCCATCATTTTACCGGCTGGATTTTCAACAGACGCAACGCCAAGCAGAAAATCGAGTCGAACCGTTATCAGCATAACCACGCCGTTAAATATTACGTGCTGGTCGCTTTTCTCGTGGCGGCCGCGTTCGGTAGTCTGCAGATCGGCCTGCTGGACCCGATCTGCCTGTTGCATCGCTCTCTGACCACCGCTCTACTGCCCGCCCTGAACATGCCGGTTGCCGAAACGTTCGGTGACCCCAAGTTGCATTCATTCGCCTGGGTAACGGGTTTCATCGTATTGGTTCTGGTGGGCATGAATCTGGTTATACCGCGATTTTTCTGCCGGGTCTTGTGTCCGCTGGGGGCCTTGCTGGGAGTGTTCAGCCGGTTTTCACTCTGGCGGATCGAACGGGATCCGAGCAAATGCACGAATTGTGACACGTGCCTGAAAAATTGCGAGGGGGCCTGCGATCCGCATACGCAATTACGCAAGAGTGAATGTTTCGTATGCTTCAACTGCATCGAGGATTGCCCGCACGGCTCGCTGAGCTTCGCTTTTCTGCCCGCGCGCGAGCATGAGGTGACCTGGCCGGAGGTTCCGGCCCGTCGGGCCGCGTTGGCCGGGGTGGCCGGACTGATGTTTTTCCCCTTCACCAAGCTGTCCGGCAAATCGACGCGGGATTTCTCCGCCCGGGTAATCCGACCGCCCGGTTCGGTCGAGGAGCAGGAATTTCTCGCCCGGTGTATCAAGTGTGAACAATGCATGCGGGTCTGCCCGACCAACGTGCTGCAGCCGGCCATGCTGGAAGCAGGGGTCGAGGGTCTCTGGACCCCGATCATGAATTACCGCATGGGGCACTGTCAATTGAATTGCACCGCCTGCGGGCAGGTCTGTCCGACCGGGGCGATTCAGCGGATCAGCGTGGATGAGAAGCTCGGCCTCGGCCCTTATGCCGCCCAGGGACCAATCAGAATAGGGACCGCTCACTACGATTTTGGTCGCTGCCTGCCCTGGTCCAAGAACCTCCCTTGCGTGGTCTGCGAGGAGGTCTGTCCGACCTCGCCGAAGGCCATCCACAGCGAATACAAAAAGCTGTTGATCCGGGAGGGGAAAAAGCAGGTCTTCTCGGCTACCGCGACCACGGTAACGCTGGCCGATTATCCACCGCCGGGGGAACCGGTAGGCGAGCTTTGCACGTTTCGGCCGAACGAATTCCGCGGCGATCAGACCACAACCTACCACGTGGAAATCGTACATCGAAACGGTATCAGCGAGACGCATCGGATTCGGGCAAACGACAGCGATACGCTGCTGATCGGCGAGCTCGATCCGACCAGCGGCGAGCTGGTGAGCGGATCCAGTTTTGCCCGGATGCCGGTTCGCGGTACGGTGGCCGCGGTTTACACGGAGCTCCAAGTGCCAAAGATCGACACCGATTTATGTATCGGTTGTGGGATTTGCGAAAAAGAATGTCCGGTTGCAGGCGATCGCCGGGCGGTTTATGTTACTGCTGAGGGCGAGACCCGGTCCCAGCATTACGGCAGCGGTGACCGGAATCGATCGGTTCGCCTGCTTAAATAATCGAACACTGTGTAATGGCAGCAGTTACGCATGCCTGCGAGTTTGGCGCCCTAGCCGGCGAGTATCAACGGAAGGGGAGGTTTGCGGGACCGACCTCAAGCGGTTTCTGGTTCAGAGCCGCAATACCGAGTATTCCAAAATTCGGGTTTTCACCCCTTAGGGTATAATGGCTATTTACCACAGCAAAATAAGGACTATTATCGGTCCTGGTGTAAATAATAGAAAGAGTGGAGAGCAGAAAAGGCGATAATATATTGTATGCTACGGGCAGGGTGCCATAGAGACATGTCATCCGGCATGAGATCAGCAGTTTCACGAGGCAGCCAGCGGATGACCGAGCCCTGGAGAATAACGGATGCGTACTTTGGTACATGTAACCCATGAAGCCGTTCACAAGTACGGTGGAATTGGTGCTGTTTTGGAGGGTCTGCTCACCAGCGGGCCTTATCGGGCGGTCGCCCAACGGACCATACTGATCGGACCAGCTTCGGTAGAACAACTGACGAACGGGGAGCGCCATAAGCTGCCGATAGACGTTCTCTATAGCAGCATCGAAAACATCTCCCAGCATCCGAATAGCGCCCTGCTGGATCGTATCTGTCACGATTTCAGGGTCCATATCGTCTATGGGCATCGTGAGTTTGTGGATCCGCATAGCGGAGTACGGGTAACTCCGGAAGTGGTTTTAATCGACGTGTCCGCGGCCAACCTGGACCGAGTCAACGCCTTCAAAGCCAGACTTTGGCGGGAGTTCCAGCTCGATTCACGGCCATATGAGCACATCTGGGATTATGAGCTCTTTGTGCGGTTAGCCGAGCCGGCCCGGGCGGTCCTCAACGCTCTTGGGGCAGCGGATTTTGGAAACGAATGCGTGGTCTTCGCGCATGAGTTTATGGGCTTGCCCACCGCCTTGGCCGCGAAAATGGATCCCAAGGGTACGTATCGAACAATATTTCACGCTCATGAAGTAAGCACCATTCGTCAGATCGTCGAGTCGCATTCAGGTCACGACCTGACTTTTTATAATCTAATGTCGAAAACCTTGGGGCGTGGACTATCCATCGAGGAGTTTTTCGGCCCGCGAGATGATTATTATCGTCATGCACTGGTAAAAAATAGTTGGCATTGTGATCGGATTTTCGCAGTAGGGGATTATGTCCTTCAGGAGTTGCGGTTTCTGGGCCCATCCTTCGCGGGCGCGCCCATAGAGATTATTTACAACGGAATTCCCTCGGAGAAGATTTCTCTTGAACAGAAGCAGATCAGTCGCCGTCTTCTCCAGGATTACGCCGAAAATCTGTTGGGCTATCGGCCGGATCATATTTTTACCCATGTGACTCGTATGGCGGTCAGCAAAGGGCTCTGGAGGGATCTGCAAGTACTGGGTCATATCGATGAAGAGTTTCGAAGAACGGGCAAAACCGGTGTCTTTTTCGTACTGAGTACGGAGATCGGTCCGAGACGACCCGCCGATATTCACGATATGGAACGGTGGTGGAAGTGGCCTCTGGTTCATCGCGAGGTGACCCCCGACCTTTCCAGCGGAGAGGCTCTGTTTTATCAGGGAGTGCAGGAGTTTAACGCCAGGGCTCAGAAGATCAAAGTCGTGTTCGTT
>JAAYCU010000236.1 GCA_012729595.1 Phycisphaerales bacterium | reverse complement strand
GGTTGGCGATGTGCTGGCGACTGCCCCGCTTCTCATCGCAGGCGAGCACGACCCTCTCCCGTAAATCCATTGAGTAGGTCATGCATATATATCGGCAAATGATACGCTATTTCGTGAAATGCTCTAGAGAAGGGTAACTAACCGCTCGATTCGGTCGGGCCCTATTTTTCCAAAAGTAGATCATGGACGTCCGCCCGGAGGGGCTTGTATATCAAGACACGATGACAACGCCGCTCCATGAAGGTTGATATCATAAAATCAATTTGCGAGCTTATAACAACTGGAGTAGGCACGGGGACGCCAGCGGCCGAAAATCCCATGCAAGCCTGCGTGCCCAATAAGCCGATATGTCAGAAATCAATCGCAAATCCTTGACGCTGAGCCCTCTATCAGATACCGTCGATGGCCGAGAAATCATCCCGGAGGCGTGCCCGAGCGGCTGAAGGGGACGGTTTTGAAAACCGTTGTGCGGGGAACCGTACCGGGGGTTCGAATCCCTCCGCCTCCGTTGAGAATCGCCCGAAAAATGCGGATATTCCGTTGTTTATCGGGCTTTTTCATGCGCCATACTTCTACCAGCTTCCGATTCATTCCGTCCATCCGCGCCTACCGGAATCTCTGAATATCCATCCGAAAGCGCCAAGCAGGACGCCAAGACATCCTTATCGTCCGTCCCCGTTGCTTCGGCCTACGCCCGGGCAGACTCGGACTGGTCCGGCAGGACGGCTAAGGCTTCAGATTGCGCCCCGTGAGGCAGGTGGGTATACAATCCGCCGCCAAGCCGATCGTCGAATGGCGGGCCAAGCTTATTCAGCAGACAACTTGCCGCCTCCATAGTTTTCCGACACCGCCCAACGCCAGCAATGCCAGGGAAGCCGGTTCAGGTACCCGGGAGACACGAAACCCGATAACGTCATACTCGATGGTCGGGAGGTCTGAATGGCGAGACGACGCGTGCAGAGAGTGGACGCCGTAGATAAACGACCCACCCCGCAAGCAGCGATACGAAGCCCAAGGGAACTCGACCTGAGCCTCGGTCCATTCCCACACATTGCCGCCCTGATCGAATGTGCCATAGGGGCTGACGGAATTATGAAAATGGCCCACAATGGTCGTGTAATAAGGCGAATCGATCGGAAACGGGTCTCCGATATAATTCGCGTTGTTTCCCAAAACATCGTTCATATCGCGCCCTGGAACCGAGTTCTGGCTGGTCGGATAGTCGTAGTAACTATTAGTATCTGGATCATAGTATGCGGCCTTGTACCACTCGTTCTCACTGGTAATCGCCCACCGCCAGTCGGCATTGCGCGACACCTCGGAAAGTTCACTAAGAGTCATTGCACCATTCAGGGTATAGGCCCCGGTCTCGGTGGTACCCGGCCCTTGGACACCTGTCGGTTGTCCGTTATGCAGCCAGTTGGCGAACCGCGCCGCGTCACCCCATGAAACGTAATTAACCGGGCGGTCGGCATAGTCCGCCGCGACGCTATATGTATAGCTGCCCGGTGAGCCACTGCGCTGGATTTGACAGCCCCAGTCATACGTCCCCATCTTAGTGTTGTAGAGCCCGTAGGTATCCGTGGCGGCCACTGCATTTAGAAAAGCCGTATATTGGCCGGCAGTCACCGGATATTTACCGATGTCATAGGAGTAGCCCACAGAGCCGTAACCAGACGTGCTATACCGAGTATCGGCGGTATTACCTGGATTTCCCACCGGCACGGTTTCCATGATTATTGCTTGGACAGCGCCACAACAAATCAGTATACCTACCTGCAAAATAGCGGCATGTGTTCTCGATTGCATCTCTCCTCCGTCCCGAATTGCGATGATTTGATTTGATTTGCTTTGAGGTCGGGACTGCGTATTAACCCACCTCTCTACATGTACCATGGTACTGGATGGCACACAGACCTGTCAAGCATTAATTCACAATATGGCTTGCGGAGATGTCGCCACATCCACAGGGAGAGCGAGAACACCATAACATATGCATTAAGAGCAAGTTACACATGGCAAGCAAATACCGCCACCAAGCACATTGGTCCATCGTAACGCAGTTTCCGACAAGTTGACCATCTCTTATCCGTGCCTGGTAACATTTAATGGAGGTTTGATCCAAGAGAACGGTTAATGTACCGGCTTACCATGACATGATGGCGGCAATTCTCCTGAGATGAAGACGGCCGGAATACGATCAGGGCTCGATTCGGCTTTGACGCCGATAGCGGGCCGGGGCGATACCGACGGCCTCCGTAAAAACCCTGGTCAGGTATTGAACGGTCCGGAAGCCGCTATCGACCGCGATCTTTTTTACCGGCAGGTTGGTCGCGGCTAGTAACTGCCGAGCGGTTTCGATCCGCACGCGATGAATCTCCTGGTGGATAGTGCGCCCGATAGCTCGCTTCATCCCGGTTTCCAAGGTAACACGGGATGATCGCACATGCGCCAACACGTCACTGACATGAATCGCATGGCAGGCATTCTCGCGAATGTAGCGAATCGCCTCGGACACCGCGACATCGTCTACCGCCAACACATCCGTTGATTGGCGTTTAACCAAGCCCCGGGGCTCGATATAAATAATCTCCGAAGGAGGCGGGTCACCATCCATAAGCGAGTCCAGGAGGGCGGCGGCCCGATAGCCTATCCGGGGAGGGTCTGGATCGATGCTGGTCAGGGGTGGAATAGTAAGCTGGCCGATGCACTCATCGTTATCAACGCCAATTAAGGCTACTTCGTCGGGCACCAAGGCCCCAATCATTCTGCAAGCCCCCAGTATATCAAACGCGCGATCGTCGGTGACGGCCATAACACCCACCGGCTTGGGCAATTGCTTGACCCATTCGGCGATGCGGGCCTGCTGACGCTCCCAGGACAATCGCGACTTGCCTACATAAAGATCGTAAACATGAAGCATACTGCAGGGATACCCCGCTTCCTCGATATACTGCCGAAACGCTCCGACCCGTATATCCAGGAACGGATAATTACCAATGCGATATCCGCAACAGCCGAAATTATGAAATCCACGATCTAGCAGGTGTTGGGCAGCGATCTTCGCAATGCTGCGATCATTGACCCGAACCATCGGAACCTGTTGTTGATGCTTCAACTTACCCAATAGTTCCACGACAGGTACGCCGGGACGCCGGACGGCATCGGCAATGCGCTCGTTTTCGGTTCGGACCAGAATACCATCGCCGCGCCAATCGGAAATCCAATCCAAGCAAGCGTCGCCCAATCCGTGAGGCCGAAAGTGGGTTGCCCAGTTAGAGTTTTCGCGGCAATACTGGGCCACCCCTCGAAGCAATCCTCGACCGAAACCGCGCGAGGTTTCGATAAGCAAAGCTACTTGTCGCATTGCAGGCATATAACTGTTCTCCGAGAAGCTATTTTGTTTACTATAAATCAGTTGCACATTCGTGTCAAGCCGCCAATGTTCAGCAATTGTAAACATATTCCTTGTTTACAAGATTGATCGAGACAATCTACAACCTTGATCAGCAATAATCCGGCAAGTATCTTGCACATTGCGCGTTCCATACAAACTCTCTCCGGAAGTAATCTAATAATTTACATAATTTAAGCCATGAGCGGGCTATCTGGGGGTATTGCACATAACAGGGCTTGAACACCGATCCGGGGCAAATAGAGCCGGTTGCGTTGTTATCTGCGGCACAGAGTGCCAAGCCCAAATCGTGTTGTTTTCACGAGAAATCTGGCAATATGGCAAGTATGGGCAAGACGTTTACGCTACGCTTGAGGCACATCGCAACCAGTTTACCAGCCATGGCGGGGTGCCACACGATTCCACACCGGTTCCAGGATGCGCTCTTAATGACCTACGTATCCATTGCCCGCAGGGTGGCGGTGATGGCGCGTTCGGCGAGGGGGACGGTCTGGCGGTCGAAGTCGTCCAGGGCCTGTTGCAGGCGGCGCGGGTCGGAGCAGGTTTCGGCCAGCGTGCGCAGTTCCGCGATGGCCGTGGTGACCGCCGAGCGCTCGGGGGCGGGCATCTGCTCGCCGACCTTGGCCAGCATGTCCTCGGTTTTTTGCGTATCGAACGCGATCTGGTTGCGTAAATCGATCAGCCAGTGGGCGGTCATGTCCTCGCGGGCGTGCTCGATGGACTCGATTTCCATGCGCCGCACCTCGGCGGCGGTCAGGCCGTGGGCCGGGATGATCTGGATGCCGGCCTCGATGCCGCTGCGTTCCTCGACGGCGGAAACGTTCAGGATGCCGTTTTCGTCCACCAGAAAGGTCACGCGGATTTTTGGAATGCCCGCAGGCATGGGCGGCAGGCCGCGCAGTTCGAATTCCCCCAGCGAACGGCAATCCCGGGCCAGCTCGCGCTCGCCTTGCAACACGTTGATCTTCACGCTGCTCTGTCCGTCGACAAACGTGCTGAACCGCTCGGTGGCCTGGCAGGGGATGCGCGTATTCCGCAGAATCAACTTACCCATCGCTCCGCCCATGGTCTCGATGCCCAGCGATAAGGGAATCACGTCGAGCAGCAACGTATCGCGCCGCGAGCCGCCGAGGATATCGGCCTGGACGGCAGCGCCGAGGGCGACGACCTCGTCGGGATTCAGCGCGGTGTAAGGCCGACGGCCGAAAACCTCCTCCACACGCCGACGGACCAGCGGGATGCGCGTGCTACCGCCGACCATGACGACCTGGTCGATCCGCTCCGGCCCGAGCCGGGCGTCAGCCAGAGCCCGCGAGCAACTGGCGATCGTCCGCTCGACCCACGGCGAGATCATCGTCTCGAATTCCTCGCGGGTGATCGTGCGTCGATAAGGCTCGGAGGCCCCGATGTCAATTTCCAGAACCGCCGACGAATCCCGGCTAAGACGCATTTTGATCTGCTCGGCGAAATGGCGCAGGGCCTGCCGGATGGCCGGGGAGGCGATGTCCACGCCGAACTGTTCGCGTACCTCGCGTTGCACCAGATTCATGATCTGGCGATCGAAATCGTCGCCGCCCAAGTGCGTATTGCCGTGGGTGCTGAGCACCTCGTATACGCCGTCGGTCAGTCGAAGAACGGATACGTCGAAGGTTCCGCCGCCAAGATCGTAGACGGCCACGACGGATTCCCCGGCTTGTCCGCCGGACGCGCTGCCGGAGGCGGGTTCCGTCGACGGGCAATGGCCCATCAGCGACAAGTCGTCCGAGGGGCCGGCGGTGCCGTTGAGGTGGCCGCGGACCCCTAATCCATAAGCCAGGGCGGCGGCGGTCGGCTCGTTGACGATCCGAACCACGTCGAGGCCGGCGATTTGCCCGGCGTCGCGGGTGGCCTGGCGTTGAGCATCGTCGAAATACGCGGGTACGGTAATGACGGCCTTGCGGACCTCGCGGCCGAAATACGTTTCGGCCTGCTGTTTCAACTGACGAAGGATCAGAGCGCTGATTTCCGGCGGAGTCAGGACCGAGCCGTTGAGATCCACAGCGGCGACATCCCGGTCAGCGCTGTCGGTCACTCGCTTGATGACGGTGTACGGTAATTGCGCGATTTCGCCTTCGGCGAGCAGCTCTTCGTAGCCCTTGCCCATCAGCCGCTTGACGGAGAAAACCGTCGCAGTGGGGTTTTCAACCGCGTGGGCCTTGGCCGCGCACCCGATGACCACTTGTCCGTCGGGCGAAAAGGTCAGCACGGAGGGAATACAGGAATCGCCCTGCTCGTCGGCGATAATCCGTGGGCCGGTCTCATCGCAGTAGGCTACCAGTGAATTCGTAGTGCCCAGGTCGATACCCACGATAATATCTTTTCGCTCAGTCATGCGGCCCCTTTCCGCCGACCGTGCAAGCTACGGGCAATTGCTCGCCGAGATTCAGCCAGTACTGCATAGCATTGAGTTGGCGGCGCAGCTCCTTCATGGTTTTATCCCGTTGGGCATCGCTCTCGAGGGCTCGAGCCAGACGGACAATTTCCGTTAGGGTATTTTCGCCATGATCGGCAACTTCCCGACGAATCTGCTGCAAGGCGACTTGATCGCCGGCTTCCTGGGCTACCTCGATGTTCTCGCGAAGTACCATGATTTTCGCAAGGGTATCACCCGGCACCGATCGATCATCCCTGGGACTGGGACCACCGGCTAACACCAGCAGGTATTCCGCCCGCGACACCGGTCCGCGCAATGTTTCGTATGCCCGATTTAGCATGCTACTAAGTTGCAATGAATTACGACGATTCTGGTCCGTGGACTTATCCACGATGTCCGGGTGAATATTACGGCTCAAGGACAGGTATTTGCGATGCAACTCGCCCTCATCGATATCGAAACGAGTCGGCAGGTTAAACATCACGAAGAAATCCAGGCCGTCTGGCGGCGGAATTAATGTCCCACAACTCGTGCAGCAGATCGGATATTCCATCGGGGCAGAGCATTGCATGCACCGCGCGGGAAGCGTTTTATGGCTTTTGTCATTCAAAATCATACTCCCATGGTTGTATGCAAGCGTTTTGCCAAGGTTTCAGGTTATTGTACCACGAAGATAGGAAAGCATGTATAGGTATTTCGCTATAACTCTCTTTGCGTGGCTCTCTCGCCGAAGGCTGGCTAAGCCCTTCGCTGTCGCACGATCCGCGTCACTGGTTCATATGCAACTATGACTTCTCCGTGTACTCCACAGTTCCACATTACGCCGAGAAACTGCTACCGCAGCCGCAGGTCGAGCTTGCGTTGGGATTATTGAATACGAATCCACGCCCCATGAGTTCGTCCTTGAAATCGAGGGTAACGCCTTCGAGATAAAGCATGCTCTTGGGGTCACATATACACTTGATCCCGTCCTGCTCGAATTCCTGATCGTGTTCGCCCTTGACCGTGGCCAGATCGAGCGAATAGGTAAACCCGCTGCACCCTCCGCCCTTGACGCCAAGGCGGAGATACGTCTTGTCGGCGGACAGGTTCTGCCGGGCAATGATGTTTTTAATCTCCGCGAGGGCCTTTTCGGTGATGGCAATACCCATGGTGACACTCCTCCGGCCGGCTGATCCGGCCCATATTGTTCAGCTCTCAGACAAGCTGCCGGTGGCGGCCTCGGCCGAGGCGGTCTGTTTTTCCTTGATGTCCTGAATCGCCGCTCGGATAGCATCCTCGGCCAGCACACTGCAATGAATCTTCACCGGCGGCAGGGCCAGCTCCCGGACGATATCCGTGTTCCGAATCTCCAGGGCCTGATCAACCGTTTTGCCCTTGATCCATTCGGTGGCCAGAGAACTGCTGGCAATTGCGCTACCGCATCCAAACGTCTTGAATTTGGCATCCACGATACGATTATCCGCGTCCACCTTGATCTGCAGCTTCATCACGTCGCCGCATTCTGGCGCGCCGACCACTCCCGTTCCCACGTTGGGGTCGTTCTTGTCGAGTACCCCGATATTGCGCGGGTGATTAAAATGATCGAGTACCTTATCACTGTAAGCCATGTTCTACTCCATATCGATCAGGCCGTATAAGTATCATCGGCATCTGCATAATATCTTTTCAAAACGATATCCCTTTGTTTGCACAGCCGGGTATCTAACTCCGTGCCTGCGGGGGATATTCCCTCGGCTAACGGGAGAACGCCTGGGTCTGTTTCAGGCCCAAGCCCTCCCGGGCCAGCTCGAATAACGGACTCATCTCCCGTAGCCGCTGCACGGTGGCGGACACCTGGCCGATGGTCTGCTCGATCTCCTCGGCGGTGTTGAACCTCCCCAGGCTGAAGCGGATCGAACTATGGGCGAGCTCATCGCCGACGCCGAGGGCTCGGAGCACGTAACTCGGCTCAAGCGAGGCGCTGGTACAGGCCGACCCGCTGCTGACCGCGATGTTCTCGAAACCCATCATCAGCGATTCGCCCTCCACGTAGGCGAAACTGACATTCAGCGTGTTCGCTAAAACGTTGTCGGCACATCCGTTCCGGAATATTTCTTCGTTGCGTTCGCTTAAGCCTTGCCATAAGCGGTCGCGCAGCCGAGCTATCCGAACCGCATCATCGGCCATTTCCCGCCTCGCAATTTCCGACGCCCAACCAAGTCCGACAATGCCGGGCACATTCAGCGTCCCGCTGCGCATGCCGCGCTCGTGCCCCCCACCATGCAGCACCGGGGCACACCTTACCCGCGGCTTCTTGCGCCGAACGCACAAAGCGCCCACGCCCTTGGGGCCGTAAATCTTATGCCCCGAGCAACTAAGCAGATCGATCCCCATCGCCTCCACATCGATCGGCACCTTACCAAAGGCCTGGGTGGCGTCGGTATGAAACAGCACACCTTTTCCCTTGCAAAGACCACCGATTTCGGAGATCGGCTGGATCGTACCTATTTCGTTGTTTGCGAACATGATCGACACCAAGATCGTGTCTTCGGCAATAGCCGAGGCCAGTTCATCGAGGTTGATGCGTCCTTTCCGATCCGGCGTGAGAACCGTGATCCGGAACCCATGCTGTTCGAGATACTGGCAAGGGTCAATCACGGCCTTGTGTTCGGTGGCTTGAGTAATGATATGCCGGCCTTTGTCCTTGTACATCTCGGCCACGCCTTTAATGGCAATATTGTTGCTCTCGGTGGCCCCGCTGGTCCAGATGATCTCCTTGGCCCCGGCATTCAGCATGGCGGCCACCTGCTCGCGGGCCAGATCGACAGCCTTTTCGGCCTCCCAACCCTTCCTGTGATTGCGGCTGGCCGCGTTGCCGAATTTCTCTCGAAAATAGGGCAGCATGGCTTCCAGTACCCGCGGGTCGAGCGGCGTGGTGGCATTGTTGTCCAGGTAAATAAACGGCTTCACGTTTTATTCTCCACCAGATCAGCGGTGGACCTAGCCACCGTTTTGTGTTCAATGATGTCCGCCAGAGTAATGCTTTCGAGGAATTCGGTAAGCCGGCCGTCCACTTCCCTGATGGAAGCTCCAACCGGGCAATTCCCCATAATCTGGCACCTCTTCTTCTTATCGCCATTCTGGTTACAGTCCAGATCCTGCAAACCAGAACAGTAAGTCAAATGCACTGGACCTTCAATTGCCCGAAATACACTCAATAGGGTGATTTTGTCAGGGGGCAAGGCCAGAGAATATCCCCCCTGCGGCCCGCGCACCGATCGAATTATTTCACCTTGGGCTAACTGCTTCAGCACGTTCATCAGCAGGGCCAGGGGTACTTCATAACGGCCGGCTATTTCTCGGGCACTGGATAGCCCCTCGGGCCCTATGGCCATGTGCGTCAGGGCGATCAGCCCGTACTCCGTTTTTCTGGTCAGGGTCAGCATAGTCCATGTCCTGTTTTCGGGATCGATCTCCGTATCCAAGATAATATAGTACTACACTAGTCCTGTTTCCATAACCTGCGAACCTTCTCCGGAACAAAATATCCATTTATTTGTTCGGACACCTCGTCATACACCATGACACAAATCGGCCTCAGGGTATTGGTAAAACCTGGACTCCATGGGATATTACCGGACGAAGCAATAAAAGCTTTTTCCATCCTGATTACGTTGGTCGATATACGCGAGGACTTGGGATAAGCGTGGGCCTGGATACGACATATTGACAGTAGAGTCCGATAACACAAGCCCTTGGAAGATATGATGAAAAAACACAAAAAACAACTTGACGTTCGGGTTAGGTTAGGTTATATTACATACGAACAGAACTTGAACATCGGCTCGGCCCACGGGACGATCTCCCAGGCGGAGCCAACTCTGTGGTCTTTTTCAGAAAGCCGCATATCGGCTCCAGTGGCGATATATCCCGTTATGGGCAGGGAGGCCAATCGCGTGACGGATGGGCATGTTCGCAAAGAGTTACCCTTGATTGTCATGGGCCCGGGTGGCGACTTCCTTGGGGCGTTGCCAACCGAGGCGATTGCCACCTTGACGGGGCGTTCTTGCGGTGAGCAATATCCATCTGGAATCACCGAGGCGAGTCACTATTCCGGGCACCTGCGGAACAGGCTAGGGGAGTGGGTCAAGGCGATATCAGTTTGTATGTCGTCCTGGCCGACTGAACATGAGTCCCTCCAGCGGTTTAGAACGCGGGTTCCCTCCTCGGATAACATGGGCGGGCTTGTCGGCCAATCCGGCACCTCACACCGCGCGGTAACAACCATTCCGCCCGTGGTATTGGGTCCGGACGGTCTGCAAGGAATCGTGGAGAATTATGATGGCAGGCAAATCCTATCCTCGACTAACGCCAAAACAATTACGGATTCTTACGCTGATTCGCGACTATCAGCGCAAGCATGGCTATTCCCCGACTATGCAGGAATTAGCCGACGTCCTCGGCGTAACCAAGGTCACCGTGTTCGAACACGTCTCCGGCCTCGAAAAGAAAGGGCTGCTCCGGCGTTCCAGGCACAGGGCACGTTCTTTGGAGCTTACTGGACGAGTTGCGTTCCCGGATGAATCCTCGACCGCCCTACCGCTGGCCGGCCGTATTGCCGCCGGTAAGCCGATCGAGGCTGTTGAGGATAACGAAATCGTCGATCTGGGAAACATGTTCCGTGCTCGTTCCGACACTTTCGTCTTGCAGGTCAGCGGGGACAGCATGATCGAAGAGCATATCTGCGATGGAGATCTGGTGGTGGTCGAACGGCGACAGACGGCCGACAACGGCGAAACCGTGGTGGCCTTACTCGATAACGGCGATGCCACGCTCAAAAAATTCTACAAGGAGGGAGGTCGCATCCGGCTCCAGCCGGCCAACGCCGGCTTATCCTCTATTCATGTCGACAACGTAACCATTCAGGGAGTGGTCATCGGCGTATTGCGTGATTGTCGATAGTCACCCTGTTTTGCCGCGAATAACGCCAGAAAAGACAGGCTTTTTAAATTTTTGAAATCTCTCACCTCAGGCCGAAATCGTCGCGGCATTGCCCGGTTCCGCTGGTTGAACGGTATCGTTTTTACGATGGTATTCCACGCGAGCGCCTGTTCGTAAGGACATCCC
>JAAYCU010000235.1 GCA_012729595.1 Phycisphaerales bacterium | reverse complement strand
GCCCGCACGCCACGGGCACTGCTACGCGCGATCACTCAAGCCTTGCAGGCCGTCACAGCCGAGGATGCCGAGGGGTGGTTTCAACATTGCGGCTATCGATACACCCAATCGTGAAATGCTCTAGCCAACGTTTCCGCGTGCTGCGCCCGCGCGCTGGTTCGTGCGCGGTCCGCGGATCGAGTCTCTTCTTATCATGCAAAGGATAAACAATAATGCTTAAGAGTATGATTAACCCCCGAGCGCTGCTGGTGCTTGCCGTGCTTTTTGTCGTCCATGACCATTGTCTTGGCGCCGTATACGAGTCTTCCTGGATTTTTCGTTCCGAGGTCACCCAAGGCCAGAACATGTGGCAGGCCGGAACGCACACTGGCCATGCGTTTCCATACGAGTATGCCATACCCGCGGGGTGGCTCCAGGGGACGGGAATCTCGTGCGCCGTGCAGGCCGACCCGGGCACCGTCGTCGGAAATGTCGAGGGCAACCTGAAAGCGCAATATCAAAAGCACGTGGCGGGAACCGGCAAGAGCAACATCGTGCTGTCCTACAACGGCATCAACGACGAGAGCAGGATCGGTACGCGATTCGGCGTCAATCTCTCCGCGACTCCGCGCTTGAAAGTGGACCTGCCCTGGCCGATACCGGACATCAATGCCGTGTGGAAAATAGAGTTTGTAGATCTTAGCATGGCTACGGCCAAGGATTTCACCACAGGGCTTGGGCAATTGGTCACGGAAACCGGCCACAACGAAATCGCGGCGATCGGCGCGGATTTGGTCCTGGCCAACGCGGCCGTCAAACTCCACTTCGATCAGAATATTTTCTTCACGCCCAAGTCCATTATCGGGACCGTGACCGCCACGCACATGGCCACGGGTACGACGACGACCACGGAATCCGTGACGCTCGTCACGGCGGCGCCGACGTGTCCGTCGAGCTCGACCTGGACAAGGCGGGATACTGGGAGATCAGCCTCGACGATTTCCGCGTGGACGAGAACGCCTTCCGACAGGCATTGGGGTTCGCCGTGGAGCTTAACGTGGCCGTTCCGATCGTGACCTTTGATACGTCCATTTTCCTTGGGGCGGGCGAAACCTGGGATGGGAACGAATTCGCCCTCATGTTCGACAACCACGGTTTTGATGGCAACCCCGCGACAACCGACAACCTGGGACGCTTCTGTATCTACGTGGAAGCCCCCGAGCCGGCCACGCTGGGTCTGCTGGCATTGGGCGGGTTGACGCTGCTGAGAAGACGTTATTCGGCGTGATGGTTGCGTCCGCGCGTGGTTGTCGGCCAGTTCGGCCGGACGCGGGGACGATGAAGGATTGGGCGCCTCGGGTAAGAGGCCCATGAATTGAAAGGAGAGAGCGAAAATGCTGCGAAACAATGGATTAGGCCGCGCGATCCGCGCGGCGCTGGTGGTTGTGGTTACGTTTGTGACGGGTACTGCCCAGGCAGGTGTGATTCTGGATTGGCAGTTTTTCGAGTCCGAAGCCCAGCTCGGGCAGTCCGGCGTGATTGCTCTGTCAGACAAGATGGAGACGGTATGGGGCAGCGAGCCGAATGCTTCGGCGATGGCAGATGTGGAAAGCTCGTTGGGTGAGACGATAGCTGAACTACAGGGATCGCAGAGTGTTGACGGCACTGGCGTATGGACGATAAATCTGACTTCGGCCCTTGATCTTCGGGTTAACGAGGACAGCGGCGGTGTGATCAACTTTTCTCGTGGCAAGACGTATTTCCAACTGGCTGTCGTGGTGTCTGACCAGCCCTACCAATTCGATTTGGACTACGATATCGATGACGCTGGAGGGCCTTTTGTGACGCAATACGATCACTTTGTAGCCACCTATGGCAGCGGGTCGATACTTTATCCGCGAGAAGACCCGTACATACTGCTTTGGGGTGGCTTGGATTACGCGGTAACAAGCTTCGCCGTCGGCGGCTGGGATTATCTCAGCGCCCACGCCTCAACCAAACTGACGCTGGAGTTGGTGCCCGTCCCCGAGCCGGCCACTGTGTCGCTACTCCTGTTGGGCGGCCTGTCGTTGCTGCGAAGACGAAGCCATAAGTGAACACACTGCCTTGCCCAAATCCGCGGGGCCGGGTTGGTTGGCAAGGAAACAATACACGGGATGATGGCCTTATTGTTGGGTCATCGGTCGTTACGAAGGCGGCGGGTCGCCCCTCTGGTATAGGGCTCGCTTTGCCTTCGGATCAAGCCTGCGGCTGGGGGGCAATGGAAGGCAAGCACCCGGTTGCATATCAGGTGATCGAGGTCAACGGGCGGTCAGTTCGCCTTCAAGCATGACAATGGTTCCGTTGCGACGGATTTCCATGACACGAACGGGGATCTGGTCGCCGCGGTTGATATTCTCCAACAATTGCCCGAGTTTTTCCGGGTCGGTGGGAAAATAGCGGCCGATCATCACGATCAAGTGTCCGCGCTTCAGGCCGGCCCGTTCCGCAGGACTGTCGCTCTCCACGCTCTCGATCGCCAATCCGCCGGTAAGCCGCGGGCTGATTTGCCGGGCCTGTTCGGGGCTCAGCAAGCGGGCGGTAAGTCCGAACTTGTCGCGCAAAAGCTTGGCCCCGTCGGGAATGGGAATCGCCTGTGGCCAAATGGTCGCGGTCACTGTTCGCGGCCCCCGTTGCAGGCGGACGCGCAGGGCTTCGTCCGGCGCCATCCCGAGCAGGTAAACGTAAAAGTCCAGATCCTGATTAATCTCCACCCCGTTGACGCTGAGCAGAACGTCCCCCGGCTCGATGCCGGTTTGGGTGGCCGGTCCGCGAATAGTGGTTACATAAGGCACGCTACGCCAGTCCAGTCGTAACCCCACCAGCAGGCGGCGGTGTTGTTCCACCGAGAGCATGTCCGGCAACAATTTACGCAAGGAATCAACCGGTATCGCGAAACCGATATTCTGCGCATCGCCCCGGATGGCGGTATTGATTCCGATTAACTCGCCGAGAATATTCAGCAGCGGACCGCCGCTGTTGCCCGGGTTGATACTCGCATCGGTTTGAATCAGGTCTCGGTAAGACCGCCGTTCGCTGATGTTCAGGGTGCGCTCCGTCGCACTGATTATCCCGGTCGTGACGGTATGGTGATATCCAAGCGGGTTGCCGATGGCGATAACCGTTTCGCCTATCATCAGGTCGTCGCTCCGTCCAAGCCGGATGGCCGGTAGCGGCCGATCGCCGTCGATCTTCAGCACCGCCAGATCGTGCTCCTCGTCGATGGCGATTGGTCTGGCCTCGTATTCCTGCTGGTCGGCGAAGACGGCCTTTAAAGAGGTGGCTCTAAGGACCACGTGCGCGTTGGTTACCACGTAACCGTCCGGATGGATGGGGAACCCGCTGCCCAAGCTGGTGTATTGTCGCTGGCGGCGAGGAGCCGGCGAACGCAGCCACTCGTCGAAAAACTCGCTAAATATATCCCGCACTTCGACTACCTGGGTCGCGGCGATATTGACCACCGCGTCACGGGAGGTTTCCACGGCCTCCACGATAGGAGAACGCCGGGCCGTCCGCCGGGCTTCCGCGTCGGCTTGCCCGGCTGCCGCGGCCACTGGCCCAGGTTGTGTCAGGAGCATGGCCCCCATGAGCCCCGTCAAGCAGCGGAAATACCGCGTCGTATCCAAACGTTTCGTCGTTGGTCCGGTCATTAAAACTCCTCGCTGGTTGTATCCGGCGGTCTGTCGGGTATAACAATCGTGATCGGGCCGCACGGCCGTTGCTATTCTATCGCCGTCGGGCCGCCGGAAAAACAGGTGCCCTTTATGCGGGAGACACAATCTCATGCCTCGACAAATATACCCTACTCTTAAAAAGGTTTATATGCCGATCCTGGTCGGGGGTTTCATTATGGCCCTCATTCCCGGGTGCCGGTTTTTCGAAAATTGGGAAAACCCGTTCGCTCTTTCCGATCGCAAGGAATACAAAATCATTGTTGAACCACTGGAAACCCGCCAGGTCGAATGGTCCGGATGGTCGGCGATCGAGCAGGGTAACGGCCTGTTGACCCTCCGGCATGTACCGGCCGCCGGAGGGCGAACTCTATCCTGCATGATCCACGAAGACGATGTCTTCTGGGTCAACGATCAATGGCGCGGGCAACGCCGACCGGCCGACGCCCAGGAAACCGGTATCGATTTTGGCGGAAATTATTTGGCCATCGGGCCGCAACGTTCCTGGAGCCTTCAACAACAACCGTTTAACCCTAATGCCGGTCCCTGGCAAGCCGAAATCGAGAATCAAGATGCGCTAAGCCATACGGTTCGCATGACCAGTCGGCCGGGGACGCTACGCGGCGCGACCGTGGAGATGGAGCGGAGCATTACCATGCACCGTGGAAATACGCATGTGCGGATCGAGCAGAAGGCTACCAATCGCGGGCCCGATTCGATCGATTTCCTGCTCCGTACCGTGACCGAAATCGATGGGCTGCGCCGCCGGACGGCCGACCAACCTCTTCGACGGTTAAGTTTCTTTTTTCCCGTGCCGCTCCTTGATGGCGTGAAGAAATATCGCCCGATTCTATCGTTACAGACCCAGACCGGTACCCACTTCGACGCCTCCCTGCCTGAGGACGTACTGGCCGTCCATTATGGAGGCCAGGCCGTCCAGGTCATCTCCGATTCGCGAAAGGGGTGGATCGCAGCCGTCGATCGCCAGAGCGGATGGACCTTCATTAAAACCCTGGACGCCCTGGAATCCGCCGGATACGTCGATCAGCACGGCCCCATCGAACTGGCAACTGGTGCCATGGACCGCGCCCAGAATCTGGCGGTTAACAGAATGGAACTGCTCGGCGGTTTTCAGCGGTGCCGTCCCGGAGCGGACATTGCCCAGATCGAGCATTGGTACGCCGCCGTGTGCCAGGGGCCGATCCTGGCCGTGACCTCGGTTGGGGCTGCCTGCGAGCCATTGGCCCTGCGTCAGGAAAAGGAATATATCGATGTAAGCGGGAGGTTTGCGGTATTTTATCGGGGGTTGGCCCGGTTGGCGGTCCTCGATCATCGCGATCGTGAACTGTTTGTCGGAGAACCGATACCGATCGATCCTCGTCAGGAACTGCTTATTAATGCTACTCTGCCGGTCAAGGATAAGGCCGACGTAGTGGTGCTAAGAATACATGATTACCTTGATGAGCCGGTTGGTGAGCTTGCCCGGGAGCACTTGCGTATGGTCGGGCGATAATTTTGCCGATAGGGGAATGTATGCACGACGAACCGAACTTGAGCCGTGATGCTTCCAGGCCCGCATGGGTCGTCCGCCTGGCCGCTGCCCGCCCGGACATCGTCTGGGTGGCTCCGTTCATGGGCTACCTCCTGCTGCTGGGGCTGCAAGATCTTCTCCCCCGCGAGTACATGCCTGTCGCTATCGCTCTCCGCGGGGTAGGCGGTTTGTGGCTGTTTTGGATATTTCGCCACTACTTCATGCCTCTGGGTAAGGCTCATTGGCCTATCGCTCTGTTTGCCGGTGTCCTGGTTGCCGCCGGATGGGTGGCCGGCCAACACTGGCTAAACGGCATCCATCTCGGCGAAAAATCGCTCGGGGGCAGACTGTTTCTGTTTCCCGGAATGCCCGATGACGAATATCCCTTTGCGGACATTAGCGCTTTATCCTGCTATTCGCAGATTGTCCTGCGGATAACCGTGGCGGTCATCACCGTGCCCATCGTCGAGGAAATCTTCTGGCGCGGTTTCATGCTTCGGGCCCTGATCAGTTGGGACCGCTTCGAGCACGTTCCCCTCGGCCGCTTCACCTGGTTCAGCTTCCTCGGTACCGCTCTGCTGTCCATGTTTCAACACCCGGACAACTGGGGGGTCAGTATTTTCTGCTGGTTCGCCTACAACGGCCTGTTCTATTGGACCAAAAGCCTGCGCTGCCTGATGATTACCCACGGCGTGACCAACCTGGCCCTTTATCTCTACGTGCTGGCCGCCGAGGACTGGCTCTTCTGGTAAAAGGTGGTAAATGGGTAAATGGGGACAGTCACCTATTAAATGACACTTCTGGAGAATTCGGGAGACACCAGGAAGAACGTTGATAGTCGAGAGGGGAAAGTAAGCGAGCACATTTGCGCAAGGTACGCTCGCGCCCCCAATCATGCATCGACAATCGGGTGAAGCGGATGGGGAAAGCCGGATGCCTGCGTCTCTTGACGGACTTGCGATCTTACGAACGAGATGATTGTCCGCTCTTTTTCCTCGACTTGCTCTTGGCCGGCGGGGGCGGTTCGTCCGGGAACACGAAGGGGATCGCCCGTGGGCTGCGCAGCGGCTGGCGGTAGATCCCGATCAGCCAGATCACTCCGAAAACCAGCAGTAAAACGCTGACGAACTGCGAGATGGTCAGGCCGGCCGTATCGTAAGGATTGTCGTAACGGATGAGCTCCTCGACGATTCTCATGAGCGGATAGAATATGAACAGCAGCCCGAAAACCAGCCCCTGCCGCCTGCGCCGATAATAAATGGCGTTGAGGAGAATGGCCAGTATCATACCGTTAATAGAGGCATAAAGCTGTGCGGGATGGATGCCGATCGACCGGCTGGTGGGGTGGGAGGCCAGGGCGGCCAGTTGTTCCCGGGACATATCAAATCTCTGTTCCTGACGGAGCAGATTGGTATTCAGGGGAGGCTCTTCCTTATGCGGTTGGAGTAGCTCAGGTAGAATTAATCCGGCGTACCCGGCATCGTTAATGATGATCAACGGGGCCGGCACGGTACTCAGGCGATCGTTCCACAAGCGATGCTGAGCCGAACTGCCGAAAGGAAAATGCACTGCCCAGGGTGTCTCGGCCGGGGCTGGCCCGCCCCAGCAACAGCCGTTAAGGAAACAGCCGATCCGGGCCATGCTCATGCCGAACATCAACGACGGGGCCAGAATGTCCAGGTACAGGCGAATCGACAGTTTGTATTTCCACAGGTAAACCAAGATCCCAAAAAACGCTCCGAGAAGCCCGCCGTAAAACTCCATTCCGCCAGCGCTGACGTTGAGGATATTCCACAAGCCGCGCCCAGCGAATTGTTCCCAGTAATGAGCCACATAGAAGATTCGGGCACCAATGATGCTCATGATCAGTGCGACGAAACCGAGATTCACCACGCTATCAGGGTCGGCTTTGACCCGAAAACCCCGCCGGGCGGCCCACCAGGTTCCCCCCAGAAACCCGATCATAAGCATCAGCCCGTAACTGCGAATCGGCATGTTGATCAACGGAATATTAAAAAGTGTCGGATACATAGGATTCCATCTTTGTACCACTCCATGCGGTGGAGAGGTTTAACCGGTCATGAAGTCTTATTACGCTGCGACCAAACTATACTACCCCGCGCTCGAATTGGCGTCTACCAGGATGTTGTCAATGAGCCGGGTTGATCCGATTCGTACGGCCAAAGCGATCAGACAGCGCTTTTCCACCATCCGGAGATCCGTCAGATCGTCCGGGTCTACGATGGCTATGTAATCGATCGCGCAGGGCCCGGCCGAGACGATCCGTTCGCGCATGTGCTCGATAAGCTTGCCCGTATCGCGGTGCCCGGCCTCGATTGCCGCCTGTGCTTCGCTCAGGGACTGATGCAAACACAGGGCCTGGCGACGTTCGTGAGGCGTCAGGTACGCGTTTCGACTCGACATGGCCAGTCCGTCAGGTTCCCGAACCGTGGGGCAGACGACGATCTTGAGCGGCCAGAGTAAGTCATGGACCATGCGACGGATCACCGTGGCCTGTTGGGCGTCTTTCTGGCCGAAATAGGCTATATCCGGCTGCACTATGTTGAACAACTTGGCCACCACCGTAGTGACGCCATCGAAATGTCCCGGCCGGTGCCCGCCGCACAGCCCTTCGGTCAGACCGGAGACCTGGACCGTAGTGGCCGATCCGCAAGCATACATTTCCTCGACACTCGGGCAGAAAACCGCGTCAACCTTTTCCTCGGCGCAGGCGGCCAGGTCCGCTTTGATCGGCCGGGGGTATTGTGCGAAATCCTCGCTTGGACCGAACTGAGTCGGGTTGACGAAAATTGACACCACCACCTCGGCACAATCCGCCCTGGCGGCCCGCATTAGCGAGCGGTGACCCGCGTGAATCGCCCCCATAGTGGGCACGAAACCGATTAGACTATCGGCCTTGCGGGCGACACTTAAATATTCCCGAATGCTCTTGATTGATTCTATCTTTCTCATAATCAAGTACTTGCGCCTATGTTAGGGTTGTGTTGGTATCCTTGCTGGTTATGATAACCCCCTAAGCCCCGCATTGACAGACCGGCTGGACAGAGGATAATTCACTTAAACCCGCGAATGCTCCATAAACAACTAACCGTTCCCTGTTTACGGTGTCTATACCTATGACGCAAGTCGATCGGCCGCTATTCACGGATGAAGCTGGCCAGCGGGATGCCGCCTGGGTCCAAGCGGCTTTGGCCGGTGAAGCCGTAGCTTTTGAGAGGCTTGTTGATCTATACCAGCGCCCGGCGGTCGGATCGGCTTACCGGTTACTCGGCAACCGGGACGATGCGCAGGATATTGTCCAGGAAGCCTTTTTGCGGGCCTATCGCTCCCTGGATCGGCTCAAGGAACCGAGCCGGTTTGGCCCGTGGCTGATGCGGATCGTCTGTAACCTGTCGTTGAACGCCCGGCGCAGTCGGGGAACGCGGGCGACGGTAACGCTCGACGAGAAGCAGGGGACCGATGATCGCTCCAGTGAATTTGGCGAGCGGACCGGTGGGCCTTTGCGGCCCGAACAGGTGGCCTCCGGCAAGGAGTTGCAAGAAGCCATCGACGCGGCTCTGGAGACTTTGCCCGAGAAGCAGCGGCTTTCGCTGGTGTTGTTTACCATCGAAGGGTGGGCCCAGAAGGACATCGCCGATATGCTCGAGTGCAGTATTGAAAACGTAAAATGGAATGTGTTTCAGGCCCGCCGAAGGCTGCGGGTACAGTTGGGGAATCTGTTACCCGGCTGAGGGTCACGATCATGATTCGGCTGATAAACGAACAAGACGAATTTTTGCTTTCGCAACTACTGGACGGCGATCTGCCGGCTGAACAGGCTGAAGAGTTACACCGCCGCATGGAGCTGGAGCCGGAGTTGAGGCAGGTTTATGCCCAGCTATCCGAGGTTAATGAATCGCTGACCGGCCGACGGGCCGATCAACCGGTGATGCAGTGGGACGCCTTTCGCCGTGAAATCATGGATAGTATTCGGATCGAGAGCGGTTCAAGCCGGATGCCGCGTCTGGCCCGTTGGTTTAGGGTTGGTGTTTCCTTGGCGGCGGCGGCTTCGATTGCCTTGGCGGTTGTCATTTATAATTATCGACCGGCGGGGGAGCAACCGGTTGCGGTTGTTGCGTTTGAGCCCGCTCCCGAGCAACCGTCTCATGTGCCTCAAGAAGATGAGCCGATCGTGATCTTTCATCGCCCCGGGCTGATGGCGAATGCCCGCTCGTCCGATTCAGCGCAAACCGGGGCTGGACGCGAAGTGTCGAGCGGGGCAATCCAGGTCTCTTTCGAAAAATCGTCGGAAATCACGGAACAATACAATCAGCGCGATCAGATGTTACGCAGTTCGCCATCCATCCAGTATCATGTCGGCAGCCCACCGGTCGACCGACCGGTTGTTGATGATCTGTTCGCTGTTTTAGGGCCTTTGGGATAGGCTGGTGGCGAAACGACGATTATCGAGGGGCGAGGAGGTTATTTGTCAGGAGCTATTAATGCCGCGAACTACTGAACTCCGCCGCTTGTCCACTAGGACGGCCGTTGGCATATCGTGGATATTGTCCATGTCGCTTTCGGCGGCCGCTTTGGCTGCGCCGCCGGCCCAGGCCGCCATGCCGGGCAGTCCACCGCTGGTAATCGCCCAGGCATTGCCTGATAACCCGGCCCGTATTTCGCCTCAGGAAAAAGAGGATGATGAACGCGAAGTGCTGGTGATTCAGGCCTTGGATCAGCCGACGGATTTGTCGGTAAGGGATACGCCCATCGGCGATGCGATTAAACAATTAGTCGAAAAAACCGGTATCGAAACCGTGATCGCCCAGGGAACTTTTGCCCTTTTGCCCCATGGTGCCCAGACCAGACTGAGTAGTTCTTTCCAGAATAAGCCTTTGCGCGAGGGCTTGAACGCATTACTCCTGCCTTTGGGGCTCCAGTTCACTCCCACCTCCCGGGGGCTGGTAATAGAACCGAGCGCTCCGTTGCGGCGCATCGCTCGCCGGTCGGCTTGGGAGGAGGTGGAGACTCTTGCTCTGCTACGACATCGCCCTTGGAGCGACCAGTTATTCGACTCCCTGTCCTTCCAGTTCCAGGATACCGCGGGCGGCGACTTGGAAGACCACCGTAAAACTCTCAAACGCTTGGCCGACGCGGTTGGCGTCGGCAACGCCGCCGAGGTGTTGGAGTTGGCCTGTGAGCAATACGGATGGACTTGGTATCCGAATGGGGACAAGATCGTGATACTGAGCAAGGCCAGACAAATCGAACGACAACTGGATCAGCGAGTCGATTTGCGTTACGACCAGGTCAGCCTCAAGGACGTACTGTTGGACCTGGCCCAACGGGCGAACGTACTCTTACGCATGGATGGCGGCGTCCTGACTACCCTGCCACAGCAAGGTAACGATCGGTTTTTGCTGAATGTGCAGAATACGACCATTCGCCAAGTGTTCGATCTGGTCGCCGGCCAGACGGGGGTCAGTTACATTATTGAGCCGGACGGCGTGCGTTTGACGGTCGGGGTTGCGATGCCGACAAGCACTTCCGTCGGAAGCGACCTGGCCCGAGCCGCGAGCGAAGCTTATCGCTTGAACCCGATTGTTGGTCAAATAACCTTTCAGAGCGATGATGGGGCTTCCTACAGCTTCTTCCTTCGGGAAAACGATTTTCCGCCGGAAATCAATGAGTTGCGTAAGCTGAGGATGCGGCAATCCGTGGTCGAACTGGGACATTCTCTTAAGGCCGAACAGCCAAGGGATTAAGCCCTCGTCTGGTTCGGCATTTGGCCTAGAGACCTTGCCGCGGATAGCCCAGGTATTTGGCTTATGTTCCACCAGGCCGTCTTACCATTGGGGCCAATGCGGCCGACACGCTTAGGCCATTGTGAGCCCCAGGACCCTCTCTGCCGGGCCCGCCGCCAGTGCCGGTCTATCAGTTGGTATCCGTTTACATGATTATGGTGTTCGCCTAGTTGTACACTAGGGTCTTGATCTGCCATTTTCTCATGAGCTGTCCCCTTCAATCGCTTGACATTCACGGCCGATCCGGGTACCCAGAGCGGTTTTGGAAGTCCGGCCATACTGTCGAGGAACACTACCGTGGATGACTGGATATTTAGACCGGCGATTCGCGTGCCGATCGTGCTGTTGGCCTTGACGGTACACGAGTTCTGTCATGCCTGGTTCGCCTATCGCATGGGCGACCCGACGGCCTACCGGATGGGCCGTTGTACCTTGAATCCGCTCAAGCACCTCGACCCGTTGGGGACCATCTGCCTGCTGTTCGCCCCCATCGGTTGGGCCAAGCCCGTACCCGTTAACCCTCTGAATTTTCACGACTACCGCAAGGGCGAGTTAGTGACCACTGCCGCCGGACCACTTAGCAATCTGGCCATGGCGTTTGTTTTCGCTCTGCTCCTCCGCGGCGTGTATTACCTGGTGCTTCAGGGTGTGGGGGGTGGCGAGCACATGGCCCGGTTCCATGTGGTGTTGATTATTTTTTGCTATTTCGGAGTGTTGCTCAATGTCGGGCTGGCCGTTTTTAATTGTCTGCCCCTGTATCCTCTGGATGGTTTTCACATCGCCAGCAACCTGGGACGACCGGAGTTTCGCCGGTGGATGGAGGAGACCCGGCATTACGGTCCGTTTCTGATTCTTGGATTGGTGTTTATTTCCCGGGCGGGTGACGTAAATATACTCGGAAGATTGATAGAGCCTCCGGCCCGATTCCTGCTGCATTACGTGGCCGGCGGTGATCCGTTTGCAGGGTGAAGAGGTTTATGTGTATGAGAGTTTTATCGGGTATCCAGCCTTCGGGACGCTTGCATCTAGGGAATTACTTCGGCGCCATGCGTCCGCAGATCGAGTTACAGGCCGAGCACGACTGTTTCTATTTCATTGCCAATTATCACGCCCTGACCAGTCTGCAGGACCGCGGTCTACTCGAACAGTTTACCCGCGAAGTGGCCATGGGCTATCTGGCGTTGGGGCTCGATCCACGGCGGACGGTATTTTTTCGTCAGTCGGACGTGCCCGAAGTGACGGAGCTGTCCTGGATCCTGTCCTGCGTGACTCCGATGGGCCTGCTGCAGCGATGCCACTCCTATAAGGATAAAATCGCCCAAGGGATTTCGCCGAGTCACGGTTTGTTCGCCTACCCGGTGCTCCAGGCCGCGGATATCTTGATATACAAACCGAACCTGGTCCCCGTCGGCCAGGACCAGAAACAGCACATCGAGGTCACCCAGGACATCCAGACCAAGTTCAATCAGACATATGCTGAGGTGTTTGTCCGGCCTGAACCGCTGATTGGTTCGGAGGTGGCTGTCGTGCCCGGCGTTGACGGCCGCAAGATGAGCAAGAGCTACGACAACACCATCGAGCTTTTCTGCACGCCCAAACAGGCCCGCAAACGGATCATGTCCATGTTGACCGACTCGACGCCTGTCGAGGCCCCCAAAGATCCGGCCAAATGTAATGTGCTGGCCTTGCTGCGACTGATCGCCTCGCGCGAGGAGGTGGCCGATTGGGAAGAGCGTTACCGTCGGGGCGGCACTGGTTACGGCGAGGCGAAAAAACGCCTGCACGAGCTCTACGTCGAGATCCTCGGCCCCGCCCAGGAGCGTTATAACGCTTTGGCTCAGAACCCGGACGAGATCGAGGACATCCTAGCCGACGGCGGCCGCCGAGCCCGGGCCGTGGCTATGCAGACCATGGAGGAAGTCCGCACCGCCTGCGGGATTATTAGTACGAAAAAATAGCGATCATCAGTTAAAGAAATATTCTGTTCATTATGGAATAATTATTGCGAGAAATCTCCCAGACGGGGCTAGTCATAATATAACGCATTTAATAGCATGATATTGACGCTTCTTGGTCACTTGCCAGGATCGGTTGATTGTGTCTTAAAACCAGTGTTGCTGGATATAGCAGCAATTAACCTTGGAATAATGCCCTCTACAGCGTCGTATCGCTTGGTTAATTCGTAATTATCAAGTTGACAAATGCCCGGGCATGTATTAGAAATATACCTGTTATTGTCCATGTAAGTCTCTGCTGATGATTTCCCTCCGATTACCCGATTCAGCATGGATCATGGATGATCCCGGTTTTTTGCACGCACAAGAAGGGGAGAGTGGGTGCGGTGACCGGTTACGATGGGCCGGCATACCTTGGGGTAAGAAGTCAGGATTATTATTAAGTTCCCGGATCAAGCTGTTGATCGGCAGGATTGATGGTTGGTATTTGTCTTCAACAATCCGTCGAAGCGGCGAGGGTGATTTTATCGCCCATGTGTGCTTAGCCATCGTTAGCGTGTCGGTAATAGCGTATTACGCTATGGTGCCAGTTAAAGACTTGCGCTCGATTCCAGATTGGTGCCGGAGACAAGGGGATACAACATGATGACAATGCCTCGTCCAGCTTCGACGGCGGAAGAATTAACCGGGAATTCGCCACTGATCCAGGATCTGCGCCGTCAGATCTTGCGGCTGGCGCAATGTGATGTGAATGTTGTATTGCAGGGCGAATCGGGGACCGGTAAGGAAGTGGTCGCCCGCATCCTGCATCGTCACAGCCGGCGGCGGGAACATCCTTTCATCGGGGTCAACTGTGCGGCCATCAACGACACCCTGCTGGAAAGCGAGTTATTCGGCCACGAGGTGGGGGCCTTTACCGGAGCACGCCATGCGACCATGGGTTTTTTACGGGCCGCCGACGGTGGAACCATTCTCCTGGATGAAATCGGCGACATGAGCGAATCTATCCAGAGTTCGCTCTTGCGGGTCATCGAGCAGCGGGTCGTGAGCCCGGTGGGTGGAACGCGGGAAATCCCCATCGATGTCCGGGTAGTCGCGGCCAGTCATCACGACCTTCGCCGGGCGGTCCAGGAGGGGCGGTTTCGCGAAGACCTCTACTATCGACTGAATGTGGTTTGTCTTCTGATTCCCGCCCTGCGCGAGCGGCGAGAGGATATACCCTTGCTGGCCGATCATCTCCTGGCCCGGATAGCCGACCTGTTATGTATGCCCGTTAAGTCCATATCCAGTCAGGCTGTGCAATGTCTCATGGACTACTCGTGGCCCGGAAACATTCGACAACTGTCCAACGCGATTCAGCGCGCTTATGTGCTTGGGCAAGGGGATACCATCCAGGTTGACGATTTGCCACGAGATATCCTCGAACGCGAACATAATTCGTGCCCGGAATTGCTCCCGTTAAGGGAGGCCATTCGTGGACATGTCGAGCGGGCATTGACGGTAACCGGCGGTAAACGCACGGAAGCGGCCCGGATTCTGGGAATCGATCGCAAAAGTCTCTGGCGCACGATGCATCGCCATGGACTGACTTGATCCCGCCGGAACGTGCCGGCCATCTCCCGATCTATCCTTTGGCCATAAACAATGCATGCCGCTGATTGCGAGCTGGCCGTCATTGGCCAGTTGCGTAAGCTACATCTCGTATCACCGCTGGCCTTGTTGGGGCAATTGGCCACGTGCTCGTGGCAATTCGCCCCATTCGCTCTATCTCGGATGAGTCTCCAAGCTACTATACATCGCGTTGGACGGGATCCAGATAATCACAGCTAAAAAATACGTGTATATAAGTCGGCCCTTGCGGTCGATATGCATAAGCCCCATGGTGGCGCGGATCGTCTGTTCTCAAATCATTATTCAGTATGTTATTGCGGAGTATTCCAGAACAATATTCTGGTTCGGTATCTCAAGGCATATTCGACGCAAGCCTGCGCGCCCCTCGTGAGCCGTGGTGAAAGACGAATTCCTGGCACAGATACAACACGCCTGGCACGGGTTTTGCTCTCGGAGAGATGTCAAGAACAGGTGTTCTGACGAACTGTTAGAGTTCTCTCGTCAGGTACGGAGGGCCGGTATCGGCCGCGCTTGTATGAGATTAGTCAACTGTAACCATTATTCTCCGGTCGGTTCGGCCCAGTCTGTTGGTGAACGCGGAAGCGAGAATGTCATGCGGGACCGGAGTATGCGGAACATCTTGGTTGCGGAAGTAACCCCCGAAGATGGGCAACATCTGATCCGGTGCCTTCAGCCCTTTGGTTTGCGCGTTTGCCTGGCCACCACGAATGAAGAGGTGTTTCAACTGTTACATACACGGATCTTTCGGTGGGCGATTGTGGCGGCGGAAAGGATTACAGGGCGTGAGATGCTGATCGCGAGGCTGGCATGTATACCCACCATTCAATACGTAATCGCTCTCGGGCCCGCGGGAGATTTGGATTTGGAAGTACGCTGCCGCGTGGCGGGGGCTCAGGCCTATTTAGCCCGACCGGTCAACACCGGGATGCTGGCGGTATCCCTGAACTTGCCAATACCCGATGAGACGGCTGCGAATACGATGATCGGAGCAAAACAATGATTATGACATTCTCCTTCTCTTCCCCCATAAACGCTTCCTTTTCCAGGCATCTGCCATGGATGTTCGGCAGGTGGTAGCACGACCTATCGCCCAGGCGGAGCTCTCCGAGGTGGTCTCCGCCTGGGACGACGGGTCAACCGGGATAGAGAATTCGACACGGCGCGGCAACGTGATCGTG
>JAAYCU010000234.1 GCA_012729595.1 Phycisphaerales bacterium | reverse complement strand
TTATTTCAGCCGTCGGGACGGGAGAAAACTCGAAAACGGGGTAGGCGCAACGGGGGGCGCTGGTACAATAACGGAACACGGCCCGGCGGCGTAGCCGTGTGGAGGTCAAATGGGAAATCTCGGATTGAACACAATAATTTCGGCGCATACTTCGGTCAGGTATTGCCGGGATTCGACTTCGAGTGGGACGGCAACGCCGGTTTCTGCCCGTTGTTCAACCCGAATATGTACGACCAGGACGAGTGCTTTCAGGATGGAGATGCTGGCCTGATGTACCCGCCGGCCTACACGATTCAAGGGCCAGTGGGCGGTGAGATCGTCGTGCCTTGTAGCGGACTGGTCGGATCACTCGGTCCAGTCTGCCAGTGGGCCACCTGGGGTGGTAACATCGATACCTGGGTGGTGAACAACATGCCCGGCCAGACGACGGGGTTTGTGAACGTGCTGATCGATTGGGACCAGAACGGTGTCTGGGGCGGGGCCGCGCAATGCCCGCTAGGAGCGGCACCTGAGCATGTGCTCATCGATTGGCCCGTTCCTAATGGGTATGCAGGTCCATTGTCTGCCCTTGGCCCACCGGGCTTCCTGATCGGGCCAAACTCGGGCTACGTCTGGGCTCGAATCACCATCACCGAAGTTCAGTTGGGAGCCGGCTGGACCGGTGCCGGCGTCTTCGAGGACGGCGAGACCGAGGATTACCTGTTGCAAGTGGATCCAGAATTAGATGAGTATGACTTCGGCGATGCGCCTGATCCAACATATCCCACGCTATTGGCCAGTATGGGAGCGCAGCATCTCATCGTTCCGGGAGTTATGCTCGGCAATCTGATCGACGCCGAGCCCGACGGCCAGCCGACGGTTAACGCCGATGGGGACGACCTCAGCAATCTGCCGGATGAGGACGGCGTAGCTTTAGCTACACCGCTTATTCCCGGCCAGGCGGCGACGGTGAATGTGACCGCGTCCGTGCCGGGCTTTTTGTGGGCGTGGATCGATTTCGACGCCAACGGCAGTTGGGCGGAAGCGGTCGATATGATTGCCAATGGGATAGGGTTGAATCCGGGCGTCAACGTGATCACCTTCATGGTGCCGGGTACGGCTCAACCAGGCCAGACCTACGCCCGGTTCCGCTTTACGACGGCGACCGGGGTGGTCCTGACCTATACAGGTCTGGCTCCGGATGGCGAGGTTGAGGATTACATGCTTTGGATCGAGGAACAAGAGCCGCCGATGTACGAGCTCGGCGATGCCCCGGACAGCTCGAACTCGTGGGGACCGCTGATGACGGCGTATCCAGCGGGAGGCCCGCCGGGAGTGATCGCCAACTTCCCGACGGTGTACCAGGCCGGTTCGCCGCCATACGGGCCGATCCACTGGCAGCCGCAGGCGGTGGCCTGGCTTGGTCAGGCGGTTACCCTGGAGAACGAGGCGGATATCGGACCGGACCAGGATCCGACCAATAACATCATTCCGCCCCAGGATACGCCGGATCTGGATGGCGCGGACGACGGTGTGCAGATGCCGCTATGCCTGCCGCATTGCCGGCCGACGACGTTCAATTACACGGTGACCATTGTCAGCCCGCCACCGGGTCAGGGGCTGTTCGTCAATGTGTGGTTCGACTGGAACCGTGACGGTGACTGGGACGATACGATGCAGTGTCCGGACGGCATCGCGACCCCGGAATGGGCGGTACAGAACCAACTGCTGCCAGCGCTGCCCCTTGGGCTCAATATCCTTACCACGCCTCAGTTCGTCCCCTGGCATCCGGGTGGAATGGGCGAGGAATTGCCCATCTGGATGCGGATCACTTTATCCGAACAGCCCTGGCAGCCGGGCGGTACCGTACCCGGTACCGGTGGCAGCGGGCCGGCCGGTGGTTACGAGTATGGCGAGACGGAGGATTATTACTTCGTGCCTCTCGTTCAGCCGCCGCCGGCGATCCTCACGGCCTCCTCGGTCATGCTACACGGCGCGGCGGGAGATTTCGGTATCACGATCAACCCGACCCCGCCGCCCTATGCGATCGAGTCGCGGGTCGAAAGTATTATTGCCGAGCACCGGCTTGTATTCGTCTTCGACCAGACCATCAGTATCGGTCCTGGCGCGGCCGTGACCTTGAATAGTGGCTCCATTGCCGGTCTGGCCCTGGCGACCACCAATGTACCCAACGATACCCTGGTGGCGATCCTGGCCTCGGCCCCGACGAACAACACCTGCTGGCACATCAACGTCAGCGGCGTCACCGACGCCACCGGCCTTTGCGTCATGACCCCGGTTACCTATATGGTCCGCGTGATCGAAGGTGATGCGAACGTCACCGGAAATGTCAACACGTTAGACTTGAGTTATGTTAAGGGGTTCCTGTTCACCGCGCCTAACGGTACCAATTTCAGGGCCGATGTGAATGCTAACGGAACCATTAACACTCTTGATCTGAGTGCGGTCAAGGGCAACATGTTCGGAACAGCCACCTGTCCATGACAAGTCTCTGGACTTGGTAAGTCTGCATATGCAAAGGGCCCGGCCGAACGGTCGGGCCCCTGGACTTTGGCGGTTTATCGACGAATACAGATCATGCCTCATCGGCCTTGGAAGGCCGATGAATCAACCGGAGGCCGCATACAACAAGGCGGATGCCGCCGGCAGTTGGGATTCCGGGCACTTCGTGACCGTCGGTGTCGTGGTCACGAAGTGG
>JAAYCU010000233.1 GCA_012729595.1 Phycisphaerales bacterium | reverse complement strand
TCCGGTTCTACTTTGCCGGGTGGGCCGACGAAGAGGAGTTGATGGCCCACATTGCGAAGCTCCAGACCGCGAAAGAATGACACGCTACGGGGCAAGGCCTCCCGAGGTCGTGGACGCTCATGCTGCGTGCGAATCAGCCGCACATACTGTGACAGCATCGATCTCACAGAGGATCGCCCCGATTCAAGTCGCAGTCCCTCCTCCGGCATTCGCAATAGCAATTGCCGGGCCGAACAGGATTGGACCCGTCCCGTTATTATTTCCAGAAAGATGCGTATTTCATAAGTGCCTGATAATCAAGCAATTATAATGACTCCAGTCATCGATCGCCCCCCATTCCTTGCCTCTCTGGCCTGATTTTTCCGGAAAAAACGCCTCCTGCTGAAAGGTTCGCCCGGTCCGGGGCCAATTCTCCCCCATGGTGATTGGGAATGTTCAAGGAACCCTCAATCAATCAAAGGAGAAAAGACATGTTCGCAAACCAGAATCATCAGGCAAATTGGAATGGTCGCGGCCGAAGCTTGCTGGCGGTGGCCTTGGGGATCGCGTTGACCGCTTTCTCGGTACGGGTGGCTCAGGCCGATTTCGCTATTGACGCCCCCGCCCAGAAGGATACGGCCCGTCCGGGCAACACACCCGAGCAGGCCGCCTTGATTCAGGCCGGCCAATATCAGTTTCAGTGCTGGGACGACCACTGGTTCACCGTTCAGCTTTCAACCACCGGGCAGGTTTCCATTTCCATCCAAGGCAACCAGGGCGACCTCGACCTGTATTTCTTCGACGCATTTGGTAATACGCTCGGTTATTCGGAACAGGAAGGCTCCAACGAGCAGGTTTCCGGTACCCTTTCGCCCGGCCTTTACTATTTCGTCGTGACGCCCTGGCAGAATCAGGGCGGGGCCTACACGTTAAACGTCTCGCTCCCCAACGGCCAGGGCGTCCAACCGGAGCCGGTCTGGAACCCCGAACCCGAATACGATCCCGAACCGGATTATGATGAACCGGCGGTCGAATCCGGCACGGGTAATCGCTACGCCTTGGTGGTTGGTATCGACAAATACAGCCCCTCCTACGGAGCCAGCGATCTGTCCTGCTGCGTCAACGACGCCAAGGGGATTCGCGATAATGTCCTGGCCGGCAGCCAGTGGTCGAGCAACAACGTGCGGATGCTGACCGATAGCCAGGCCACCCGGAGCAATATCCGCGGATATCTCCAACAACTCGCCGCTCAGACCGGCCAGGGCGATATGATTGTCTATGTCCAGAGCAGCCACGGCGGCCAGTACGGCGGCACCGATACCTACCTCTGCACCCACGATGCCGACTACCCCGACTACGAACTCGGCCGGGACCTGGCCCTGTTCAACCGTGGCCAGAGGGTGGTCGTGATTGTTGACGCCTGCTTCTCCGGAGGGATGTTCCGCAACACCGACTGGGCTTTTGCCGAGAAAGTTATGCAAGCCTACAAGGCCCAGCGTAAGGCCGAGTTCGCCGCTCGTGGGATCGAGGCTCCCCGCGATCTGGGCAACAACGTTGCCTTCATGACCGCCAGCCGCCACGACCAGGTCAGCATGGAAGGCAACGGGCATGGATTCTACAGCGGCGGCCTGATCAAGGCCTGCCAGACACGCAGCGCGGATACGAACAACGACGGCGTGTACTCCTTCGCCGAGATTCATCAGTACGCGGCCAACCGGGCCTCGCAGATGGGCGATCAGCAGGCCCAGAGCTACAACGACAACCTGCTGACCGGACTCGATGTCCGCGAGGTGTCCGGGAGTGCCGGGAATTCGGGTTCGAACGGCGGCTCGTACAACGATACCGATTGGAACAGTCTGGGCATGGCCCCCATCGGTTGCGGAGCGGGCGCGGTTGAAGCCCTGGCCGTCGGCCTGTTCAGTCTGCTTGGGATTGTCGCTCCGGTCCGCCGTCGCCGGGTCCGTCATGAGAATATCGACATCGAAGCGATCATCCGGAACGAAAAGTAAACCATCGGGGGATATCAATGGATCGCGGCGGGCGGCCGTAAACCGCTCGCCGTGATCGTTTTTACCATGCGAAAGTATTTCCCGTCCTCAGTGGCAGGCATATTCGCTGCCAAGCGCTTTTCAGGGAGGGATTGATGGCTCGCTTTCCGGATCGTTTTCAATCGCCGTCTCGTATAAGCCGCTGTCGCCACCCTTGGTCCCGCTGAATATGATGACCTTGGAATAGCCCACTCTGTAATTGCCCGCGCGGTCCTTGGCCCGAACCTGAAAGTGGAAGGCCTCGCCTGCGACGTATTTGGGGATGGTAAGACAATTCAAGTAAATCGGTTTTTGAAACCTGAATACAACAACAGATCGTCATCAAGTATTCATCAAAGCCCCCACGCCTCTCCGTCCACGCGGTTCATGGAAAACAAGATTGGTAAGCCTGTTACGCTCGAAACCAAGGCCGATATCCCATAAGATACATGCTATTATGCCTAGCCGGACCAGCCTGATCGATAGAGTCTCTGCATTCATTGCCCATCGGCATGCGCAAAGCGTTTTCAATCGATTCATGGAATCCACCCGGCATGCGACGGCCATTCAGGAGAAGATTCTATTGGCGAAAATCCGTCGCAATGCCGATAGCGACTTTGGTCGAGAGCATCATTTTGGCACGATTGACGACGCTTCTGATTTCTTACGCCAGGTACCCATTGGCAATTACGAAAGGCATCGCCCGTATATCGAGAGGGTCAAGCGGGGCGATACGCGCGCTCTGTTCGGCCCGCGTCAACGGGTACTCATGTTCGCCTTGACCAGCGGGACGACTGAGGAACCTAAGTACATACCGGTCACCTCACATTTCCTCAAGGAGTACCGACAAGGTTGGAATGCTTTCGGTATTAAGGCTCTGCTCGATCATGAGGGGACCATTCTACGTCCGATAGTTCAGGTTACCTCAAGGATGAACGAAAGCAGTTCCCCGGCCGGTATTCCCTGTGGGGCGATCACCGGCCTGCTGGCCGCCACCCAGAAGCGCCTCGTTCGCAAATACTATGTAGCCCCGCGCTGTCTGGCCGAGATCGACGACCCGGCCGCCAAGTATTACACCATCATGCGTTTGTCCGTCCCGGCGGATGTCAGTTTTTGCGTGACCGCCAGCCCGGCCACTCAGCTCAAACTGGCCCGGGCGGCCGACACCCACGCCGAACAACTGATCCGCGATGTGCATGACGGCGGGCTGTGGCCGCAACTGCCTGTTGCCGAAGATCTGCGCCAACAACTCGCCCCGCGAATGAAAGCCGACCCGGCAACCGCGGACAGGCTGGAGGAACTGCTCAAGCAGCACGGCCGTCTGTTGCCCAAGCACTATTGGAACCTAGGCTTTCTGGCCAACTGGACTGCCGGAAGCATGAGCCTATATTTACGGGAATATCCCGAATACTTTGGGGACACGCCCGTGCGCGACATTGGGCTGCTGGCCAGCGAGGGGCGGGTGTCCATTCCCATCGAGGACGGTACGGCCGCCGGCATTCTGGATGTCACCAGTCATTTCTTCGAGTTCGTGCCCCGCCAGGAGATTGACCAGCCGTCACCGACGACCTTGCGTTCCCATCAGGTGAAGGTCGGCGAGGAATACTTCGTGCTGCTGACCACGTCCGCGGGGCTATACCGTTACGATCTGCGCGACTTGGTGCGGGTGGTCGATTTCTGTGGCCAGGCCCCTGTTATCGAATTCCTTAACAAAGGATCGCATATTAGTTCGTTGTCGGGAGAAAAAATCACTGAACGACAGGTGATCCTGGCCATGGAACGCGCGGTACAGTTGTTGAACCTGAGGGTGGACAATTTCGTGCTTGCTCCTCGCTGGGCTCGGTTGCCCTATTATCTCTTACATGTGGAAGATGGCTCGGCGGGCTCGTCCTCGACCGGGGCACGTCTGGCCGCGGAACTGGATAGGCAACTCTGTTCAATCAACGTGGAATACGCTTCGAAGCGGGACAGTGATCGACTGGGGCCGATCCATCTTAACCTTCTGCCGGCCGGTTATCTGGCCGACCTCGATTGGCGACAGGCCCAATCGCATCGCCGCGGCAACGAGCAGTTCAAGCACAAATTCCTTTACACCCGTCCGGGTGAGGATGAGGCTTTTCCTTCCGCCGGGCTCGATAGCGTCAACCCACGGCAAGTTTGAAATATCTTTGCACACGTTACTGCCTCGCTCAGGAAAACTCATTTATGGCAGATCACGAACCTCGTCGGTCCGTTGGAGATTGTTCCTGAAGCAAATGCGGCCAGCGCCTCGGGACCACTGTCAGAGCAAGCAGAGTAACGGCAATCAATCGTAGTCATATTGCCATGCATGGTGGGGGATATCCGATAGCAAATGGATCCGAAACTGAACTATCCGATATTACACGCGCCGGTACGTGTTTCGCGAGGCTGTAAGCCTTGTATGGCATGGCCATGCGGAGCCAAGGGCGAAATCGAGATACCGAAGAATACCGATTGTCCGGTACTCGGTGCGATATAATACACTGGCCCGTGGTCTCACAGTACTGCAGAACCCCGGTTATGCTTGCGGAACCGCTCAACAAAACGCCAGCCAAGGCAGACAATCATATCCTTATGTATTCGTGCGTTGCAAAGACGTAGGTGGCGGCCCGGCGTCGCCGGTTGGATACTACCCGTACCCAAAACAGATCGCCGCAATAATCCTGCAGGAATAGCCCCTCTGATAATCCGGCCTGAAGATAGGCATTGGCTAAAGCAAGTGGAGGCATGGCCCATTATCTTGGCGAAAGTGCGCAAAGCAGATCTTCCCCCTATGGCATAATGCAAGGACAGTTCGTACATCGAGTAGTTAAAACTACAGAAAATAATCATCACATCGGAGAGGGGGCTTCTTCGGCGCAACGCGCCCTCCGAGGGTGTGCTGT
>JAAYCU010000232.1 GCA_012729595.1 Phycisphaerales bacterium | reverse complement strand
CGCTGGTGGCGTTCCCCTATTGAAGTGGCCAAGCGATGTGCTTACTGGCAACGACGAAATGAAATATCATACGCCAGCCGCCGACGTAAGGCGGAAAGAATGAAAAAGACGTAGCGCTGTCATATTAAGGTCAACTGTAAGGATTCCCAAAGAGGGCTTGATCAACGAGGATCGACCCGGACAGATGCTCCGGGCAAGCCGTTTTGGCCAAGTGCGCCAGGCGAGAGCCGCGAAACGGAAAGGTTGTCGTTTTTCGCCCCGAGGCCGGCTACGGAACGCTCATCGCGTCGGACCATGCACGATATATTGTCGATCAGCGTTGGGGTTAGTTCGCAGGTGTATTGCCCTTGGAGCTTCCGCGGATGGCATGATGCCGTCGCCTCCGGGCAAGGGTTATTCAACCAAACCGATTCCAATCAACATACAGGGAGGCTGTTGGTGGCAAACAGGGTGCAGCCAAAGTGAGTCGCCTTCTCGACCAAACGGTGGTGGCCGTGTTTCTGATCAGTACGGGTCTGCTGGCCCTTTACGGGCTGCATCTGTATGTCCTGGTTTACCTCTTCCGGCGGCGCAGCCGAAATAAACGGTCCGAACAGCGGGATATCGTTGAACGCTATCTGGCGGAAACCCCTCCCGAGCAGTGGCCGGGTGTCACCAGTCAGATCCCCATTTTCAATGAGGCCGATGTCGCCATCCGGGTAATCGAGGCGGTGGCGGCCATGACATACCCTCGCGACAAACACACCGTGCAAGTGCTTGATGACAGTTCGGACGAAACCAGATTGCTCGTGGACCGGACGGCTAGTCGTCTGCGGTGCCAAGGGGTCGATATTGAAGTCATCCGCCGCGAGGATCGTCGGGGGTATAAGGCGGGGGCCTTAAAGGTCGGCCTGGCCCGTAGTCGGCATCCGTTGGTCGCGGTTTTCGACGCCGATTTTGTTCCCCCGGCCGACTTCCTCCAGCGGGCCGTTCCCCTCATGGAGCAAAATCCCCGACTGGCCTGTCTGCAGGGGCGCTGGGCCCATTTGAACCCGGAGGAATCCTGGATTACTCGGGCCCAGTCGGTAGGCATCGACGGACATTTCGCGGTCGAGCAGGGTGCCAGAGCATGGAATAATCTGCTGATGAACTTCAACGGGACCGCCGGTATCTGGCGTAAGGCGGCTATCGATGATCCGGCCGTCGGCGGCTGGTCTTCTGATACCCTTACCGAAGATCTCGATCTGTCCTATCGAGCCCAACTGGCCGGGTGGAGGATCGACTATTGCCTTGACTTGCCTTGCCCCGCGGAATTGCCCAGCACGATCAATTCGCTCAAGGCTCAGCAACGCCGCTGGGCCACGGGTTCGATCCAAACAGCGATTAAGCTTCTGCCGCGGATTTGGCGTTCGCCGTTGGGGCTGGCCCGGAAACTGGAAGCCACCATCCACCTGACCCACTACTCCGTAGCCCTTTGGATGGTGATTCTGGCGTTGCTGGCCCGTCCTTTGTTGGTAATGGTTGATCCTGTTTCGTATGCCTATTGTTTTATCATCGGTTGGGGCATGGTGATTTTTAGTTCGCTGGCCCCGTCGGTGACTTATGGCTACGCGCGGTATAGTTTGGGCGGCGGGTGGTCGGGGCTGCGCACTGTGCCGTTCATGATCGTGCTGGGGACGGGTATGTCCATTAATAACACCCTGGCGGTCTTACAGGGGATTACCACCCGCGGCGGCGAGTTCGTGCGTACGCCCAAATCCGGCAGCACGCAACAGAGTCGGCAGACCAGCCGGTATCGTCCGCACAAGTTCTGGTGGATGTGGTTCACCGAAATGCTCATAGGGGCTTACTGTCTGGCCAACTTCGCCATTTACGTAACGGCCCACGGTCGATACGCTTTCAGCGTGTTTTTGGCAATCTACGCCGTGTCGTACCTGCTGGTCGGATGGATCTCCCGCCCGGACGCCAACCGGCCCCGCCGGCGTCCAGCCCCGATCCAACCCGAGCCGTTGCCTGCGCCAAGCATAGACCAAGCCCCCGCCCCGGCCTTCAGTCGGGTCGGCGGGTGAGACCATGTTGAAACGTTTTCCCCCATGGCGTTATCAGAAAAGCGACCGTTCCGATATGGGCAGATCAAGCAGGTTCGTATAAGTGGATGGGAAGATGTTTTGCATAATGCGTAAAGTCAGCGTCCGTAGTGTATATCGCCAGATTACGACGTATGGCCACGGCGCAAATCAGGTAATCCACCGACGAACCGGTTATCCCGCGTGAACGGCAAACATTACCGCACTTGGCAGCGTTCTCGTAATCATCAAGAATCAAAGGTTCATCGTCAAAAGCACGCAAAACCCGGCGCAGGCGATCGTAGGTTTTGATATCGCGAATACCCGAAAGAATTTCTTGTCGAACCGGCCCGATCAATACTGCTTGATTGTCTTGAATCAGTCGTGACCATGCTTCCATGAGAATGTTTTCGGGCTTAGATAACTGAGTGGGCCGGCGTCGAAAGGCTAACGACCATATGGGGGTGTCCACCAGTACGTTCATCGCTTCTTGCGCTCCGCTTTATAGTCATGGCTCGGAACATAGTCCACCCGCCCCGCCATTTTCAAAACCCGCAGACGCTGGCGATGCTGAATATATTCGCGCAACGCGGCGGTGACCGCTTCTTTTTTCGTTTTATGATTGCCGACCCGGCGAGCGCGCTCGATCAGTTTGTCGTCCAGATTCAGATTGGTAGGCATGACCGACCTCCTTCAGGCTTACTCTATTTTACACACTCTGATGTGTGATAACAATCAGCCATGGAGATCGCTCATTTTTCATAACGGGCGAATTCGTCGATCTGCTGGGCCAGGCCGATGAGGATCTGGGCCTCCGCCCGGCTGAGGTTCGCGCGTGAGAGAATGTGTCGAATGGGAAACATCAGATGATCGGGTTTTTCGGGGCGCAGATAGCCGATCGTTGACAAGGCATGTTGCAGCTTTTCGGTCAGGCGGTTCATCATGGCCGCGTCCGCGGCTTCGGCGGGACGATTGATGGACTTTTCGGGCAACGGTCCGCCGGTCAGTGTCACAAACACTTCGTACAAGCAGATCGCCACCGCGTGGGAAAGGTTCAAGGTGGGATAATGCGTCCCGGCGGGAATCCGCACGATGGTGTCGCAGGCTAGTAAATCCTCGCGGGCCAGCCCGTTGTCTTCCGACCCGAACAGCAAGGCCACGTCGCCCTCTCCGATGCGTTGGCGGACCACCTCAGCCATCTCGCGAGGGTTCAGATCCTCGGCCTGATGGGTCGGCCCCACCCGTCGGGTCGCCCCGATACAAAGGCCGGCGCCTTCCAGGGCTTCGTTCAATTCCCGCACCACGCGAGCTTCCTGCAGACGGCGAGCGCCGTGAGCGCTGCGCCGCAGGGCCTCGGGGGAGAATGCGTCGGCTTGCGGATCAACCAGGTATAAGGCGCCCGCCTCGAAATTCTCCATCAACCGGGCCACCGCCCCGATGTTCCCCGCCACCTGTGGACGGACGAGAACGATACGCAGGCGGGACATCGCCGGGTGTTCGGTGATTGTTGTATGAAGCTCAGCCATCATGCAACGCAAGTGAGGGGGAGACTCGGAGAGGGGGAGAAGAGTAAACGCAATATGTCCGGCCTTCTCCCTCTCGCCGTGGCTCCGTCTATGCTCATTTCATCAACTGCTCAACTTGTCCGACAAGCTCCTTGACATGGGCGACGCTGACGGAAAAAGCGGCCTGCTCTTCTTCGTTCAGGGGAACCTCGATGATTTTCTCGACACCGGTTCGGCCCAGGATGCAGGGAACACCGACGAAGTAGCCGCCGATATTGAATTCGCTATTGCAGTACGCGGCGCAGGGCAGAACCCGGCGCTTGTCCTTGATGATGGCCTCGGCCATCTGCACGGCAGCGGCGGCCGGCGCGTAATAAGCGCTGCCCGTCTTGAGCAGACCGACGATTTCTCCGCCTCCCTTGCGGGCACGCTCGACGATTCGGTCGAGGTCGAGCTTGCTCAGCAGATGGGTCACCGGGATGCCTCCGACCGATGTAAAGCCGGGCAGAGGCACCATGTCGTCACCGTGCCCGCCAAGCAGCAAGGTTGAGACATCCTCGACGCTGCAACCGAGTTCCATCGCGATGAACGCCCGGAAGCGGGCGGTATCGAGTACGCCGGCCTGTCCAACGACACGCCGGGTGGGGAACCCCGAAGCCTTCCAGGCCGTGTAGACCATGGCGTCGAGCGGATTGCTGACCACGATCAGAACCGCGTTGGGGCTGAATTTGGCGGCCTGCTCGGTAACGGTTTTAACGATCTCGACGTTTTTGGTCAGCAGCTCGTCGCGGCTCATGCCCGGCTTGCGGGCCAGGCCGGAGGTAATAATGACCACGTCGCTGTCGGCCGTCTCGCCGTAGCCGTTGGTCCCGAGGATATCGCAGTCAAACCCCTCGATAGGCGAGGCCTCGAACAGGTCAAGCCCCTTGCCCTGGGGCAGCCCCTCGACCACATCGACCAGCACGATATCCCCGAGTTCCTTCACCGCCGCCCAATGGGCACAGGTCGCCCCCACGTTGCCCGCTCCGATAATCGTAATCTTGGCCCGCTTGGTCATGGGAATCCATCTCCTCCGTTACTTATTGATGAACGGTACATACATTGTCGCCCCGGGCGATTATGTTTCGTTACGGCTACCGGGGAAGGAAACAATGGTACAGGTCGTTGATGAATCAACCTGCCATTCGTTCTCGCCTTGTCGCTAGTCCAGTACGGTCAATTTGACATCCTTGACCATGATTTTCATGGGGCCGAGTTTTTCGCCCGCGTGAACCTGGATTCCGATTCGCCCGTGCGTACTGGTGTCGTCATGCATGTCGGCAACCTGTCGGCCGTTCAGCCAAACCTGAAGATGGTCGCCGACCGCCCGGATCCGAAAGGTGTTCCATCCCTCTCGATTGACCAAAGATGCATCGGTATTCATCGCGAGGAACATCTTGCCGGTACAAAAGAGCGTACCGCTATAGCATACAGGAGCCGTAAACTCGAGAATATCCGCCTGGTAGGCCTGATCTGCTGATTGGTAACGGAACCAGATGCCGCTATTGCAAGGCCATTCGGCACGCCACCGGCAAGACAAATCGAAATCCTTGTAGCATTGTTCAGTCAACAAGTCTCCGGGGCCATTGCCCGGTCCCTGCTGGCCGACAATCGCGCCGTCCTCGACGGTCCACACAGCCTTGCCCTCGGCCTGCCACCCGGTCAGATCATATCCATTAAAAAGTTGGATCGACTTACCGTTATTGTTACACCCGAAGCAAAACGCTGCTCCGATCAAAGCGGCCAAAGTCCACATGCCGTGTCTCATTACATCTCTCCTGTGTTTGAGAAGCGTACTCTCGTTCACGATATCAGGAGTAATGTAAGGTGGACGGGCTCAGCGGTCCAGTGCTTCTCTCAGATAGGCGTAGGGGTCTGGGGCAACGGCCGCCGCCCGGAAAATATCGAGGGTTTGCCCCCAATTTCTGCCGGTCTGTTCATGAACGGCCTCGAAAAGACCCAACTCCTCCCCGTAGCGCACATAGAGCAATAGAAAGGCGTTATTGAAGGTGAAATTAGCGTAGATCTGGAACGATTCCTGGTCGTGCATCAGCGGAAGCGCCTCACGGATAAAACGATCGCCGGCATCTTCCAGAATCGGTTTACGGGCCTGGATTTTTTCTTCCGAAGGCCGATCGCTTGTGTAAATCGTGTTCAGGTCGGCTCTCAGCTCGTCGAGGAAATTGCGAAATACAAGGTCGTCTTCGTAATGCTGTGTGGCCTCGATTACCAACGCCGAATCTTCGCCAAACTCGTGAGCCAGATATTCCACGGCCGCAGCCCGGCCGACAAACAAAGCCATCGTTTCATTGAAATTGGTATCGCCCTCGCGCCAGATGGTGTTGTGCAGGCATTCATGCATTATCGTGTCGGCCAGTTGCAACAGGCCTCGCTTCAGCAGGGCGGAGGTTACCGGATCGGGTAGCAGCCCAAGCGTGCTGTAGGCGTCCAGCTCATATATAACCGTGTCGTACCCTTGCTCCACCAGACGGTCGCGTTCGGCTTTGGAGTAGTCCAAGGTGAAATAGCCCAAATAGGGTATCATGCCCACTACTGGTATCCGCCAATAATATGGTTCGAAGGCATCCTTGCGGCTGGCCGAGAGATTCCAAGCCAGCGTGTCATCCTCGACCTTGACAAATTTTCGATAGCTCGCCCCCACGTTCAGTCCGATGACCTCTTCCGCGTAGTCGCGGACCCGCACGACGAAAAGCAGCTTGTCCCGCTGTTCCTGGGTCAGGTTGGGATCGTCCAGAGCTGTTTCGATGGGGACGGCCGCCTGAAGCAGACGCAACTGGCCGATAACCGCGCCCAAGGCATAGTCGGTTTTTCCACATCCGGTAACGGCCGAAGCCATGCCCAGCGATAACACTATTTTTAGCAAGAGCTTGCGCGACATGTTCATGATCTGCCTCCCATGAGCGACTATGCTCTTATCGTCCATTATAGGGGTTGATATATGCCGGGTATTATTTTTTCGGGGTCAGGCCTTTTCGGCCCGTTCACGACGGGAAACAACGGGCTTGCCGCGGTTCCGACTGTAATCCAGGGCGGCCCGGACCAGGCCCGCGAACATTGGCTGCGGTCGCAGGGGGCGACTTTGGAATTCGGGATGGGCCTGGGTGGCCATGAAATAGGGGTGCACGGTTTCGGGCAACTCCAGGATCTGCATGATCGGGTAGTCCGGGGCTTTTCCGGAGAACACCAGTCCACCGGTCTCCAACCGCTCGATATATTGCGGGTCAACCTCGTACCGATGCCGGAAGCGCAGGCGGATTTCCTGTCCCCCGTTGAATAGTCTGGCGGCCATGGATTGCGGCCGTACCTGTACGTCTCGTCCCCCAAGACGCATGTTGCCGCCCAGGCCTTCAATTTGTTTCTGCTCGGGCAGAATATCGACTACCGGGTGGGGGGTGTCCCGGTCGATTTCCGTACTGTTGGCACCGGTCAGGCCGCATACGTTGCGGGCAAACTCGATGACGGCCATCTGGAAACCGTAGCAGAGGCCCAGGTAGGGAATTCGGTTTTCCCGGGCGTGTTGAATACAGGCAATCTTGCCCTCCGTTCCACGAACTCCGAACCCTCCGGGCACGATCACTCCATCCAAACGGGCCATTTTCTCGGCGACGTTATCCGCGGTAACGTCGGTCGTGTCGATCCATTCGATATGCACCTGGCAGCCGGAGGCCGCTCCGCAGTGGTCCAGGGCGTGAATAATACTCGCGTAGCTGTCGCGCACCGAGGTGTACTTTCCGGTGATGCCGATGGTGACCTGCTCCTTGGTCGATCGCACGCGCTGCACGAAGTCATTCCAGGCCTGGCGACGGGAGGCGTCGATCTCCGGCTGCAAGCGGTCCCGCAAAGCCAGCAGGTCGATCACCGTCTGGTCCAGCCCGGCCCCGCGGAGCATCTCCGGAATCAGGTAAATGCTCTCGCAATCGTGCATGGAGAAGACGTTGTCGATGGGCACGTTGCTGTACATGGCCATCTTCTCGCGCACCTTGGTGGTGATCGGATCCTTGCCCCGGCAGGCGATGATCTGCGGCTGAACGCCGGCGGCCATCAGGCGGTTGATGCCTAACTGGGCGGCCTTGGATTTCTGCTCGCCCAACATCGGCGGGGCGATGATATAGGTCAACGCCACGAAGACGCAGGAGTTCGGCCCTTCCTCGAAGGCCAGCTCGCGTACCGCCTCGATGAAGTAGCTGTTCTCCACGTCGCCGACCGTGCCGCCGATCTCCACGAAAACCACGTCGGCGTCAGTGGCGACGGCCAACTCGCGCAGCTTGATCTTCACCTCGCCGGTAACGTGCGGGATCATCTGCACGTCGCGGCCGAGATAGCTGCCCTTGCGTTCCTTTTCCAGCACTCGCGAGAAAATCTGCCCGCTGGTGGCGAAGTGCAGGCGGGATAAGTCTTGGTCGAGCATCCGTTCGTAGGTGCCCAGGTCCATGTCCGTCTCCATCCCGTCATCGAGGACGAACACCTCCCCGTGGCGGAACGGGTTCAACGTGCCCGAATCAATGTTCAGGTAACCCTCCAGCTTGATCGGGGCGACGGTCAGCCCCTGGTCCTGCAGGCACTTGGCCAGCGAGCTGGCGAAAATCCCCTTGCCCAACCCGCTCATGACCGTGCCGAACACGATCACATACTTGGTCTTACCCGGCTTGTACCCGGCGGGCATGGGTGCGTAAAATTCGGTTTCATCCGAGGCGTAGCCCAACGCGGACAAAATCTTTTCCGTGCTCATTCGAGGATCCCTCTTCTTTATGTCTGGACGGCTTGACCCGCCTGATAACGCTTCACGAACGCCGCATATTGCTCGGGGGTGTCGATCCCCGTAGTCCGGTGTTGCACTACGGCCACGGCTATTTTTTCGCCCAGGTACAACACTCGTAATTGTTCCAATTGCTCGATCTGCTCCAGCTCGGTAGGGGGGAACTGGGTCAACTGGGCCAAAAACCCCGGCCGGTAGGCGTATATCCCCAAGTGCAACAGCCATCGTCCGGGATCGTCCGCTCGCCCACTTGTGTCCCGCGGGTAGGGAATAAGGCTGCGGCTGAAGTAGAGCGCGTAGCCGGCTTGGTCCAAGACAACCTTGACGCAGGCCGGATCCCGTAGGTCGTCCTCGTTGCCAAATGGGCAGGCCAGCGTGCCCATCACCGCCTGTGGGCGAGCTTCCATTAACTCGATCAGCCGATCCACGTTATCCGGATTCATTTCCGGCTCGTCGCCCTGCACGTTTATAATCAAATCGGCGTTCAATCCCCTGGCCGCCTCCGCCACTCGGTCGGTGCCAGTCGCGTGGTCCGAACTAGTCATGACCACCTGGCCCCCAAAACTGTCCACCGCTTCGGCGATTTGCCGGTCGTCAGTCGCGACCACGACCCTGCTTACCCTGCCGGCCCGAGCTACCGCCTCGTATACGTGACGTATCAGAGGCTTGCCGGTCTGATTGGCGAGAGGTTTTCCAGGGAATCTAGTGGATGCATAACGCGCGGGGATGATCGCGATAACGATCATTGTCAAACCCTTTCGTTCAGGGCAAAACCATACTCATCAGAGGAACAAGGACGGATCATACCGGCCCCGACCTCTCGTGTCAAAGCATGCACGAATCGTCCGGTCCACAGGGGACGATAAGGGTTAATTATGTCCTATATGTGCGTAATTGGTCCGGAAGCAGCGAGAACCGGCTTCTCGTAGCCCTCCCTTGCCGCGGGGAGAGGCTTTTCTTAACATTCATGCCGTACTTGCCGTGTTGAAAGGAGTAGTCATGTCCTCCCACTATCCGATTTTTGTCAAACGTGATCTGGACGGTTTTTTCGGCCTGGCCATCGATAACCTGGTGCAACTGCTGCTTATCGTAGGTTTATGCGGGGCATTTTGTGGGATGGTGGGCGACGACGCCTATTTCATTTACCGGCATATCCTGCCCGGGGCGGCCGTCTCGCTGCTGATCGGCAATATCTTTTACGCGATTCAGGCTCATTGGGTCGCCCGTCGTGAAGGACGCTCCGATGTGACCGCTTTGCCCTACGGAATTAATACTCCCTCGCTCATCGTCTATGTGTTCTTTGTGATGAAACCGACATTCGAGCACACCGGCAGTGTGGCCGCTGCCTGGCAGATGGGCCTTGTTGCCTGCTTGGGTAGCGGGATTATCGAATTCTTGGGAGCCTTCGTAGCCGAACGGGTCCGCCGCAACACGCCGCGGGCCGCCCTGCTCAGCACCCTGGCCGGCATCGCCATCACCTTCATCAGCATGACCTTCGCCCTGCAGATCTGGCAACGACCGCTGGTGGCCATGGTCCCGATGGCCGTCGTTTTTCTAGTTTATTTTTCCCACGTCCGTTTCCCGCTGGGTTTGCCGGGCGGGCTGGTGGCCGTTCTGTTCGGTACGGCCGCCGCCTGGCTGCTCAATATCCTGCCGTGGAACCTTACCGAGGTGTCGGTCAGCGCGGCGGCGGTTTCCGAGGCCTGGCAGGCCCGCGGGGCTTGCTGGCCGCAATGGGCCGGTGGAGAAATCTGGGCGTTGCTTAGCGCGGATCCCTATCGGGTGATTACGCTTTTATCGGTTATCATTCCGATGGGTTTGTTCAATGTGATCGGCAGCCTGCAGAATATCGAGTCGGCCGAGGCCGGCGGCGACGTATTCGCTACCGGCCCGTCGCTGGCCGTCAACGGCCTCGGCAGCATCGCCGCCGCCTTATTCGGCAGTTGTTTTCCCACCACCATCTACATCGGCCACCCCGGCTGGAAGGCCCTCGGGGCCCGGGCCGGATATTCGACGCTTAACGGTCTGGTCATGACCGCCATCTGCCTGACCGGCACCGTCGCTTTGATCAAGGAAATCGTCCCCATCGAGGCGGGTATCGCCATCGTGGTCTGGATCGGCATCGTCATCACCGCCCAGGCGTTCCAGGCCACGCCCCTGCGCCACGCCCCGGCCGTCGCCCTCGGCCTGTTCCCCGCCATCGCCGCCTGGGGCGCGACGCTGGTGCTTGGGGCTTTCGATCAGGCGGCTCTGAATACCAAGCTCCCTTCGCCAGCGCCGGCGGCCGTTGTCGCTTCCGCGCCTTGTACGCAAAACGAAGAGCAAGGCGAACCGGCGGATTCCGGAGCACAATGCCCGATGGCTTGTTCCTGCCCGTCCACGCAACCAACCTATCGCGTCGCCACCGTCCAGGATGTCATCGACCCGGACCGGGGCGGCACGATCAATAGGGATGCCAACGGGTTTCTCATTCACGGCCTGAACATCATGGAGCGGGGCTATATTTTTACGTGCATGATCATGGCGGCCATCGCCGCGTTCCTGATCGATCGGCGGTTCTTCCCGGCGGCAACCTGGGCGATAGCGGCGGCCGTGCTGACCTTGCTCGGCCTGATGCACGCCTACCAGTTGAACGGCAACGTGGTCGATTACCTGCTGATCGGCACCCGGCCCAATGCCGAAGTTTTCGTCTACAAGGCTTACCCGCTGGTTGTCGGCTATCTGCTGATCGCCGGCGTGTTCATCGCCATGGGCTATTACCATCGGGAACATCTGCGCGACCGCGGCGAAACCCTGGAGGACGCCCGCGTGATCGATCTCGGCGATCATCCGCAGGACGACGACAATAGCCCGATCCCCCTGGCCTGAGTTGAACAGTGCCGCATGTTCCCTCGACGGAGTAGCGGACTGGCGGGCAAGCATTCGGCCCAGGATATCGAGCCCCGCCGCGGCGGGCGGGCGATCCCGATCCCGACACGTGGTCGGGACAACTTCCGCATCGGGAGAGCAACGGAAAAAGGCAAGCGCATAAGCAAGGGAATATCTGATTTGTGATCTCCGGCGCGCCGGGGGTTGAACACTCTGTTAGGCATAATCCGCAATGAGTCCTGTTCTTTCTCCTACAGGGGAGATGGGCCACCCGGCATGACGATGAGCATGACGGGTGGCCGTACAACGTACCGTCAGTACTCTCATTCACCCTTTTCATCCATGCGCGTCACGGTTAAGACGTACATGTTGATCCCATCCTCCCATGTAAGTTGGTTACCCTCCGACTTCACGTCCCGAACTTGAGGCCATGATTCCTGGAACATGCGTTTGGCCTTATATACCGTGATGGGGAGTCCGTAATTGGTCTCGACCGTGAGCACCGATGTCTCTGGATCAAGAAAGGGCATTCCGATTGATTCCGCGATGTAACTGAGGGTGAATTCACCGCCTGGGAAGGGGAATGATTCTGTCCATAACACCTTGTGCCAATAACCAGCCCTGAGATGCTGCAATACGGCCCCAACGCCGGCTCCTCCGGCGAAGACGACGGCGAACCAGATAACCATGATCAGTTTCGCAGCGTGGCCCACTTGCGCCTCGCCCAGAGTTACCTAGCCGAGGGGAACGATGTCGCGGCCCGGGTCGAGTATGATAAGATCCGCGAGGAGTCGTCCTATCCGGCCGTGCATCGGTACGAGGCTGGGGAAGTCGCTAACGAGATAGACCGGCGCAGGCAAGGCCTGCCGGAACGCGACCCGTTGGCGTCGCGTACCCTGATTCCGCCCGTCGAGTCCTTTGCCGCGGAAGTGTTCGTTTCGCCGACGGGTAACGATGCTCACGACGGCTCGGCCGCCCGGCCCCTGGCCACGCTGCACGCCGCCCGGGACAAGGTCCGGGCCATCAAGGCTGCGGGTGTCACCGGCCCGGTCGTCGTGCGCATCCTGCCGGGCGTGTACCAGATGACCGAGACCCTCGAACTCAACAAGAGGGATTCGGGCACCGAGAACGCCCCGGTCGTCTATCGCGCCGAGGAAAAAGGCCGGGCCGTCCTGTATGGTGGCCGGCGTCTGTCCGGCTTCGCTCCGGTGACTGATCCGGCGGTGCTCGAGCGGCTGCCCGAGTCCGCCGCCGACCATGTCCTGCAATGCGACCTGACAGCCCTGGGGATCTTCGATTACGGCGAACTGAGGGTCCGCGGCATAGGTCAGCCGCCTGCGCCTCCGACCCTCGAGCTGTACGTCAACGGTGCTCCGATGACCCTGGCCCGCTGGCCTAACGAAGGCTTTGTCGAAATCCGTAAACTGATCGAGCCCGGATCGCGGGAGACGGGGACGCCTTCGGTTTTCGAATATGATTCCGACCGGCACGCACGCTGGACGCAGGCTACCGATCTCTGGCTCTTCGGGTATTTTCATTTCCTCTGGGCGGACGCCACCATCAAGGTCGACCGGATCGATCCCGCGGCCCGCACCATCACCACGGCCGAACCCTACCACTACGGCGGGCGGGGCATGGATACCCGCCAGCCCATTATCTACTATGCGTTCAACCTGATCGAGGAACTCGATCAGCCCGGAGAATGGTACCTGGATCGCGACACCGGGATCCTCTATCTCTACCCACCGTGCGATCCGGCTCGGATGACCGCGGAAATCGGGATGCTTTCGGTCCCCATGGTAACCATGAATAACGTCGACCATCTGCATATGGAGGGTCTGGTCTTCGATCTGGCCCGCGATAACGGCCTGACGCTCGGTAACTGTCGTCACTGCCTGCTGGCCGGCTGCACGGTCACACGCATGGCCGGCAACGGCATCACCATCCGAGACGGACGGCACAGCGGCATTCTCGGCTGCGACGTTCATACCATCGGCCGTCGGGCCACCGAGGTCATCGGTGGCGATCGAGAAACCCTTACCCCTGCCGGCCACTTCGTCGAGAACTGCCGCATATACGACTTCGGTCGTATCGATCGAACCTACACGCCGGGCATTCAGCTCGAGGGCGTCGGCAATCGCGTGGCCCACAACCGCCTGTACGACAGTCCCAGCAGCGTGATGCGCGTAGAGGGTAACGACCATCTTATCGAGTTTAACGAGGTCCACAGCGCGGTCCGGGAATCCGACGACCAGGGGGCCATCGACCTGTTTGGCAACCCCACCTTCCGCGGCGTGGTTTTCCGTTACAATAGCTTCCACCATGTGGGCAAGACCGGAACCGAAGCGGCGGTCCACGGCCAGGCGGCGATCCGCTTCGACGACATCATCAGCGGCATGCTCGTCTACGGCAACGTCTTCTTCCATAGCTCCAACGGTTATTTCGGGGCCGTCCAGATTCACTGTGGACGCGACAACGTTATCGATAACAATATTTTCGTGGACTGCGCTCTGGGGATCAGCCGCGGATGGTGTTCCGACAATAAGTTCTGGCATATGATTCGGGCCGGGAATGCACCCGCCAGCTTCTACACCAACGAGTTGTACCTCAGCCGCTATCCGGAGCTTGCCATCATGATGGAGGAGCCGGGGATAAATCATGTCTGGCGGAATGTCTTCTTTCGCACCGACCGGGTCGTCACCGGCACTATTGACTGGTTCGACATGCTGGGCAACGGCGTCTTCGAGGACGATCCCGGTTTCGTGAAAGCGGAGGCGGGCGATTTACGCTTGCAGCCCGATGCTTCGCTGTTTAATTCGGTTGCTTTCCGGCCAATTCCCGTCGAGCGTATCGGACTCTATGAGGATGCATATCGAGCCACCTGGCCGGTGCATGCTGAGCCGGTGACCGTTCGCGAATAATTCATAACGACCGGAGCTGTGAGTTGGTTAGGACGACAGCTCATCGCTCTGCAGTGTTAATCTAAGTTGGAATTATGAAGGCGTCGGTGAAGGCGATTGCGGGCCATCGAAGAAGAAAACTGTTTGGTCATGAGCGGTCGTTTCGTGCGCGAGGGTCTCTCATCTCGTTCACCGCGTCAGACCCCCTCCGTCTCACCATCCGGTGCGGTAGTCGATGTCTCGGTATCCGCCGCGTCTGGTGGCGACGGTTCCATGTAATCATCGATCAGAGACTCGCGTACGATGATCTCGACCCGCCGGTTGTCCGCGAGTTTGGCCGGATCGTATACTCCCTGGGTGACCGGCTCGTTGCGTCCGGCCGCCACCAGCACAACCCGGCGCGATTCCACACCGCTACGCTCGAGTTCCTCCGCGACGAACCGAGCCCGGCGATAGGATAGATCCATCGCGTCGCCGTCCGTCCAGTCCGCCGGCCGGGGTTCCTCCGCCGCGTGTCCCCGAATTTCGATCTTATTGCGGTGTCCTCGTAGAATGTCCGCTATCTGCCCTAATACTTCCTTGCCTTCCTCGGTGATGCTGGCCTCGAAAGGCTTGAAGATGATCGGCCCGCCGATGGTGATTTCCGCCCCTTGGCGAATGCGGCGCAAGCGTACACTCTTGCCCTGGATTCCTTTCTCCTCGCTGTTGCCCCGGTTTTTCGGGTCTTCCGGTTTGATGATCGATTCCAGCCGCTTGATCATCGAATGAAAGTCGATCTGGGGGTCAAGCATAGCTCCGCTCTGGCCCGGCATTCCCCCGAATGCTTCCCGAATCGATTCCAGTACGGCCGCGATTTTGGGTTGCCCGGCCCCCTCCTCGAAGTCAGCGAACGCCACCAGCAAAATGAAGAAACACAAAAGCAGCGACATCATGTCGCCGTAGGTCAACACCCATTCGGGCGCGCCGGATGGAGCCTGCTTCTTTTTAAGCATGGGTTTCCTCGCCAAGAGGCATTGCTTTACTTCTTGCCGTCATCGTCCTTGCCTCGGCTGGCCGGGCCCTCGATCGCATCCCGCTTGTTGATCGGCAGGAAGACGGCCAGCTTGGCTTGTGTCACCCGCGGGTTATCGCCGGCCTGCAATGAAAGAATGCCTTTAAGCATCACCGTGCGCAGCAGCATTTCCTCGTCATGGCGATAGGTGAGTTTGTCCGACAACGGCAGACACAAGATGTTGGCAATGCACGCCCCGTAAAAGGTGGTTAAAATCGCCACGGCCATACCCGGCCCGATGGCCGTCGGATCATCCATGTTGTTCAACATGGCCACCAACCCGATCAAGGTTCCGATCATACCAAAGGCCGGCGCATATTTACCGAACAGGTCGATGATGGTCTTACCCTGTGAGTGACGCTGGTCCATCGCCTCCAGTTCATTCGTAAGAATCTGCTCGATTTCGTTGGCCGCCGTCCCGTCGATCACCAGGCGGATACCGTTCGAAAGAAAATCGTCATCAATATCCCCCAGGGCGTTTTCCAGCGAGAGCACGCCTTCGCGACGGGCCATCTCTCCCAGCCGGATGATCTGCTCGATCACTTGCGGGATGGTCATTTTCTTCGCGAAAAATCCCCGCTGAAGAACCCGGAACAACCCCAGATACCGGCCCAGCGACTGGGTCGTCAGCACGACGAAAAGGCTGCCCCCAAATACCAGCACGACCGACCCGGTATCCCAGTAAATGTTGGGTTGGCCGTTCGTGCCGATCCACAGCGACCAGAAGACCATGCCCAGAGCAGTCAATAATCCGATAATCGTGGCCAGGTCCATGTAAATAATCCCTCGACGTCGGCCCGTCCCATATGGTCCGGGAGGACACCTCGCCTCTCCCCGGCGCATAAATACACCTGAAAGGGTTATCGACCTGTATAGCCGACGGCTTCACTCATCAGTTGAATGTTCGTCATAAATGCCAGCCGGGAAGAAGCCGCCGTAGTTATCGGAATGGCATAGTCCGAAAAGAATGGCCGCTGAACGATAATGCTGGTTGTCCGCCAATCGTCCCCCAGGATATGTCCCTGGATGAGACATCCTCTTCACGATACACACGGGTTGCTGGGGGACCGCGCAGGTGTATGGGTTTTAGGGAGAGAGCCTCTCCGTGGATGTTTGGTGTCCTACGCGAAAGCAGATTTCTGCCGCGAAAGAGGCATCCCCATCGTTTCCTAGGCCGGAGTCGGGGTCGTGACGGTCCTGCCGCTGGTCGCATCGGATGTCGCCGGTTCCACGGTCAGCGGAGCGGTGTCAATGTGTTCTCCAAAGCGTACCAGACGGGCGGAATTGAAAATCACGACGGCGCTGGACATCGTGTGCAGCAAGGCTGCGAACATCGGCGAGATCTTGCCCATCGCCCCCAGCACCTCCAGCACTACGATATAGGTCACCCCGAACAGCAGGTTTTGCCAAATTACGCGTGTGGTCGCCCGCGAGAGCCTAATTAAAAAAGGCAATCGGCGCAGATCGTTGTTCATTAGCGCGATGCTCGCCGAGTTGATGGCTACGTCGCTGCCGGCGGCGCCCATGGCCACGCTCAAGTCGCCGGCGGCCAATGCCGGGGCATCGTTTACGCCGTCACCGACGACCGCTACGCGATGTCCTCGCGACTTCAATTCATCCACCAGTTCCAGCTTGCGAGAGGGTAAGACCTCCGCATGAACGTCAGTTGCTCCCATCTCGGCGGCTACCCGACGGGCCACCGACCATTTGTCTCCCGTCATCATGGTCACAACTCGGACTCCCAGGCCGCGTAACTCGCTGATGGCCTCCCGGGCTTCGTCGCGCGTGCGATCTTCCAGTCCGATCCATCCGATCAGCCGGCCGTCGCGGGCCACGTACAATACGCTCAGCCCTTCCGGCTCCTTTAAGGCCGGGTCGTCCAGCATGCTCATGTCCACCTTTTGTTCCGTTAACCAGCTTGCTCGCCCGACCAGTACGCGCGCGCCGTCAACCTTCGCGGACACGCCCTTGCCCATGACCTCCTCGAAATCGTCCGGCCGATTTAATTTCAGCCGAGCCTTGGCCGCGACGGCCGCCAGAGCCCGTGCGTTCGGATGCTTCGATAACGAATCCGCCGAGGCCGCCATCCGCAGCAGGTCCGTTCCGTCCACGCCAGGGGCCGGTTTCATCTGCGTTACGCTGAGCTCTCCGGTAGTCAAGGTTCCCGTCTTGTCGAACATGATGGCCGTAAGGTTTCGCGCTCCCTCCAGAGTCACCACGTTTTTCACCAGAATTCCCAGCCGGGCGGCACACGAAAGGGCCGCCACCATGGCCGTCGGAGTGGCCAGGACCAAGGCACAAGGGCAGGCTACCACCAGCATGGTGATGGCCCGCGACATGCCGTCCTCGCCGCGAGTAAAAAACAACACGATGCCCGCCAGCATTACGATCGTCGGGGTATACCACCCCGCGTAACGATCTATCAGCCGCATCAGCGGGATCTTGGTCTGTTCCGCCTGGAGAATAAGCTGTTGCACCCGTCCCAGGGTTGTTTCCGCACCCGCTTTGGTTACCCGGATGTCCATCGCTCCGGTAAGATTCGTGGTTCCGTTAAAGACCTCATCGCCGACGTTCTTGTCAACCGGCAGCGATTCGCCGGTAATGTTCGCCTGATTGACCGTCGATTGGCCTTCCGTTACTACTCCATCGGCGGCGATATTGTCGCCCGGGCGGACCCGGATCATGTCACCGGCATGCAGCAAACGGGCTTCAACTTCCTCCTCGCTTCCATCGCTCTTAATCAGGTGGGCTTGTTTCGGCGTCAGCCGAATCAGCGATTCGATCGAGGCTCTGGCGCCCAGTGCCGTTCGTGTCTCGATCAACGTTGCGATGATCATGAAAAAGGCGATTACCCCCGCCTCTTGATATTTACCGATCGCCAAGGCGGCCACGATCGCGACCGCGACCAGCTCATCCATGTGCATTTCGCCCGCCCAAAGATGCTTCAATGAATGAATAATCAGCGGCGTGCCGAGGAGTATGGCCCCGATCAACGCAAAACCGTCCGCATAGTGCGATTGATCAAAAAAAGAGTCGGCGATAAAGGAATTCATCACCAGCACGCCACCCATGAACGTGCCGATTAACAGCAGCGTAGAACGACCCGTCTGGGCCTCGATCGTTCCCTTCAAGTGCTCGTGGGCCATGATTCGATTAACTCTCCATCTCTTGTGGCTGTAAGGAAATAGCTTTCATGCGGTCCCGAAACGCGGACCCCGGTCTTGCTGAAACCCCGGATTCTACATCATACGTTCGCCTTTGTCGCCTGGTTTGCCACGCTCTCGCCTTTGAGCAGTTTATGGCACAGGGTCGCATCGCTCAAATGACACGCCGAATAAGCAAGACAGCAAGTCAACAAGGCAGCGAGGCCAGAGCGGTGACCCGGAGCGACCCGTCGGCGGTGGATCAGTTTATATACGCGCCATCTCTAGGAAATACGCCTAGATGCTAGTGGCTGCTATCGAATGTATCTCCTTTCAAGACAATGTATTATGGCGTTTATTTGGGGAGGTTTGGCTTCGTTTGGCGCTTTTGCGTTTTTTACCACTGAGGCACGGAGACACGGCTTTGTAGGGGAAAGTAGCAAGGGGGCGAGCGGAAAGTCGAATACGGGGTTGTTTAGCGTGACCATTGAAGCTCCTGCGTGGCGTGGAACGGGCGCGGTCGGATGGCCAGTCATAAAACACGTTAAGGTGCCCCGTGGGAACGTGAAGGAGCGGAGCAGGTTGGTGAGTTAGCAAGGCAGCAAGTTAGCAGGTGAGCGAGGCAGCGAGGCAAGACCGGTGACAGGCTGTTAGGCTAGCCACGGCGGAATCGTTGACTACTGATTACTGAATGCTGCTTTCTGAAAACTTATTGCTAATTAAGTATGGTGTCCCCTGAATTTGCGGGCACGCCGTTGAGTCTGGACGACGCCCGGCGATTGGTGACCGGTTACGTGGAGCATTACAACACGGTGCGGCTGCACAGCGCGATCGGCTACGTGACCCCGGCGGACAAACTGGCCGGGCGTGAGCCGGTGATCTTTGCCGAGCGGGATCGCAAGCTGGAGGAGGCTCGTCGCCGTCGCCAGCAGGTGCGGGCAGGTGCCAGGAATATGCTTGCAGGAAGAATCCCGGATGAGGATAATTTTCCCCAGCCGGTGAAACGGAAGCGGGATCTGGAGGCGTCCAACCCGCCAGGGATAGCCGGCCGGGTGTGCGACGAATGGTTGCGGGGCGGGACCGACACCGCCCTCCACCCTCATCATTCGGAGCATTCCCCCATGCCTTACAAAACGCAAACATCGGACGGCGGAGTATGCGTAAGGGGCGTACCCTTACTCTCCAATTCAGGCTGAACCAGTACACTCATCATCGGGGTCGGAACAGCAGGGTACTGATTATTAATGGAGCAATATCAATGAGTAAGAAAACAGCAGATAAGAGCGGAGTATGGGGTTTTATAGGTAGGGGTATTGGATTAACGGCGGCTATAGTAACTATAGCAACAATAGGATGGTGTTTATCTATTTGGTATCATAATCTGAACGACAAAATAACAACGATACATTCGACTGCATTATTGAATGAAATGACTATAGCTAATAAATCTCTCAGAGATAGGGTCGAAGCATTGACAGAAGACAACAATCAACTAATGTCAATAATTGACAATTACGAAATCAAACCTACAGAAAAAGATTGGTTAGATATAAATGATAGATGCATTGAAATGTATAGCATAATTGTGAAATGTGTTCATTTACAACATAAAAAGTATGCAGCATTACAGCCACAATACATAGAACACGTTGATAAATGGGTAAGCATCACCAATAATATAACAAAAGTAAATTGGTTAACTGATAAGTCGAAAATAGATGAATTCAACAAAGAAATCAAAGACATGTCCGAAGAATTCGTTGTTATAGTTAGTGACATGATAAGCGTATCTAAAGATATAGCTGACATGCTTGCTATGCAAAAAATTCAATTTCAAAACTACATGTCTGGTGCAGGTTTAATTCACGTAGTTAAGCAAGATGATCAATCATATGTGGTTCTCAATAAATATCCATACAAGGGAGTTAATTGGGATACTGGAGACATAAAAGTTTTCGATATTCCTGTATATAACCAATATATGGACAGTGTATCATCTACAAAACCTTCAAAATAGCACAACAATTAGTATAATGACAATATTGGCTAATTCGGGGGACACCATACCAATATCTTGACTGAAGGTCAAGACGGTTTTATCATAGGCTCATGGCTCGAATTGCACGCGTGATTGTTCCGGGTTATCCGCATCATATTACCCAGCGGGGGAATCGTCGACAACAGACGTTCTTCTGCGAGGAGGATTATGTCGCCTACCTGGATTTGATGGCCGACTGGTGTCGGCGATGCGGGGTTGAAATCTGGGCCTACTGCCTGATGCCCAATCATATTCATCTGATCGCCGAGCCCTCGTCGGAGGACGGCCTGCGGCGTGCCGTCGGCGAAGCTCATCGACGCTTCACCCGCCGCGTGAACTTCCGCGAAAAATGGCGCGGACATCTCTGGCAAGGACGTTTCGCATCCTTTGTACTCGATGAACCCTACCTTTTCGCGGCCGCCCGCTACGTGGAATATAATCCGGTCCGCGCCGGCCTGGTCGATTGTCCCCGGGATTATCGCTGGAGCAGTGCCGCCGCCCACCTCGCCGGCCGTGACGATACGCTGGTCAAGGTCGCCCCGCTGCTGGAGATGGTCGGGGACTGGACCAAATTCCTGGCCGTGCCCGAACCCGCCGACCTGGGGGACCGCCTGCGGCACCACGAAAGCACCGGCCGTCCCTTGGGCACCCCGGATTTCCTCGCCCGCATCGAGCTCATCCTCAACCGCGTACTTAAACCTCGAAAACCAGGCCGAAAACCCAAAACACAAACGAATTAAGTATGGTGTCCCCCGATATCGCACGGCGGAATCGCTGACTACTGATTACTGATTACTGATTACTGACTGCTGACTGCTGACTGCTGACTGCTTTCTTGCTTTCTCGCTGACTTGATCATTGAATGCTGCTTTCTGAAAACTTACTGCTAATATGTATGGTGTCCCCCGAAAATGCGTGGCGAGCGGACCTTCGGCAGAAATCAGTCCCGATCCAGATTCGGTCTTCGAGGGGGTGAAACGGGTACGATCATTGATCGCCCGCCGGCGTTCTTCAAGCAGGTCATGGTCTCGTTGCCGGTCTCGGCTATGTGGAGTATACTGCCCTATCGCGTGTCCCCGCGACAAAGACCGGGGGGATCAACCCAAGGCTTTTTGTTCAGGATCGCACCGATGGACAGAAGAACATTTCTTAAAAATACGGCGTTAACCGTGGGCGCCCTGGCCGCGCGGACCGCGGCCGGCAAGGCCGCATCCGCCAACATTGGCCGTGGCGATCGAATCGTCATATCCAACCCGTATGAAAAGGTGGACTGGAATACGACCCAACGCCATAAAGCGGCCTTGCACCTGCACACGCTGCAGAGCGATGGCTTTCAAATGGTCGAGGAGGTGGTCCGGGCCTATCACCGGGCTGGATATACCATCATCTCCATCACGGACCATGATTGGAACGAACCGAACCGCAGAATCGTCGGGCACTGGGGGCCGTTGCCCGCGGAACAGGCCACCCCGTATCCAAGGGATCCGAAACCGGACAACTTTCCGGCCAATCCGACGTGGCCATGGACGGACTACGCAACGCCGGGGCCGGCCGATCTGGGCCTCGTTGGCATCAAGGGCAATGAACTCTCCTACAAACATCACATCAACAGCTATTACAACGATTACGGCCTCTGGCATGGAACGCCGGGCGACCAGATAGGGCACAAGGCCCCCTACCGGATCGTTGATGCCGAGGGTCGAGAGATCCAGGAAGATGATCAGCTCACGGCCATCGGAATGAAAGGCGGCCTGGGCATCCTGTGCCATCCGAGCATCTCGGATGAACACGCCTGGTGGGAACGGAAATCCCTGCGGTGGTACATCGAGAGATACCGGCTGCATTCGTCGGATTACCTGATCGGAATGGAAATAACCAACAACGTGCCGGCCCACCAGGCCTATGACGAAGGGCTCTGGGACCAGTTGCTCGCCCGCTTCATGCCCGAGAGGCCCATCTGGGGGTTCGGCAACGACGACATGCACGACCTGCGGAGTGCCAACCAGACGTTTAACATGTTGTTCCTTGGGGCACTGTCCGATACCGGCGTGCGGAAAGCCATGGAGACCGGTCAATTCTGTATATACCGATCAACAAAATATATCAACTATATGATGCCATCGGTCGAATTCTCCGATTTTCCCGATCTGAAGGCAATCAAGATCGACCAGGATTCGGAAACCATCTCCATCGAGGCCGTGAACTACGACGAGATCAAGTGGATTTCAGCACCCGCCTCGCTGGAGCCGGTCGAGGATTATCGAACGAGTAATCAGCCGTGGCCATTGGGTACGGTGGTCCATCGGGGTAACACGCTGGACCTCCGGGCCGCCCCCGGCTTACGCCGCTATGTGCGCGCCGAGATCATGCGCAAGGACGGCGACCATATCCATCGCATATTCACGAACCCGTTTGGGATCGTGAAGTCATGACAACAAGCCGAGTTGAAACCAACGTGGCATGACAGGTTGGGGACGATAGGCCGGATGGCGTCATTGCTCTGACAATCCCACTTCACGTTGCACGTTCCTGATGGCCTCGGCCGAGGCTTGCAGAGCCTTGGCTAATTCGGGGGACACCATACCAATATCTTGACTGAAGGTCAAGGCGGTTTTATCATGGACTCATGCCTCGAATTGCACGCGTGATTGTTCCGGGTTATCCGCATCATGTTATCCAACGGGGGAATCGTCGAAACAAACGTTTTTCTTCGTGGGGGACTATCAGGCCTACCTGGTAAGAGCGGCGGGATTCGACGCCGTCCGCTATCGGTTGCTGGCGACGGCCGGTGGTAACGGCCGCCATGCCCACGGCGTGCCCCCGTTATTTGTACTGACCGCCGACAAACCGGATGACACCCGGATGACACGCGGAGGTAAACGCGTTATTGTCTTATCGTTGAGTTGATAATGAATGACCCCTGGAGAGATGTGAACAAGCATCAAGGAGCAAATTGCAATGGCTACCGCCGTACAGGATTTCAAGGTTAAGGATATGACACTGGCCGATTGGGGCCGCAAGGAAATCAGGATCGCCGAGACGGAGATGCCCGGCCTGATGGCCGTCCGCGAGGAATACGCGAGCAAGAAGCCGCTGGCCGGCGCGAAGATCACCGGATCGCTGCACATGACCATTCAGACCGCCGTGCTCGTCGAAACGCTTATCGAGCTCGGGGCGGAGGTACGCTGGGCCAGTTGCAACATTTTTTCCACCCAGGACCACGCCGCCGCCGCCCTGGCCAAACGCGGTATTCCGGTTTTCGCCTGGAAGGGGGAGACCCTCGAGGAATACTGGGATTGCACCATGAAGGCCCTGACCTGGCCGGACAATGACGGGCCGACGGGGATCGTCGATGACGGCGGCGACGCCACGTTGATCATCCATCGCGGCCGGGCCCAGGAAGCCGAGTTCGCCAAGACCGGCAAGCTGCCGCCGATCTGCACGGACAACAAGGAAATCGAGGTCATCGATAATCTGCTCCGCGGCCAGCTCCAGAAAGACCCGCAATTCTGGCACAAAATGGCCCCCCGGGTCATCGGCGTAAGCGAGGAGACGACGACGGGTGTGCATCGGCTCTACCAGATGGAGAAAGCCGGCGAGTTGCTTTTTGCCGCCATCAACGTGAACGACTCGGTGACCAAGAGCAAGTTCGACAATCTTTACGGTTGCCGGGAAAGCCTGATGGACGGGATCAAGCGGGCGACCGACGTGATGATCGCGGGCAAGAAATGCGTGGTGTTGGGTTACGGCGACGTGGGCAAGGGCTGCGCCCAGGCGTTCCGCGGGCTTGGAGCGACCGTTTACATCACCGAAATCGATCCGATCTGCGCCCTGCAGGCGGCCATGGAGGGTTATCAGGTGGTCACCATGGACGAGGCCTGCGCCTGGGGCGATATCTTCGTCACCGCGACCGGCAATGTCGATGTCATTACCCGCCAGCACATGGACAAGATGAAAAACGAGGCCATCGTCTGCAACATCGGGCACTTCGACAGCGAGATTCAGGTCGACGCCTTGAACGACTTGCAATGGGATGAGATCAAGCCGCAGGTCGATCATGTTATCTGGCCCGACGGCAAACGGATCACCATGTTGGCCAAGGGGCGGCTGGTCAATCTCGGCTGCGCGACCGGGCATCCGAGCTTCGTGATGAGCAACAGCTTTACGAATCAGGTTATCGCCCAGATGGACCTCTGGGAAAACCGGGACAACGACAAATACGGCAAGCATGTGTATACACTTTCGAAGGCCCTCGACGAAAAGGTGGCCGCCCTGCATTTGAAGAAGCTCGGGGCCAACCTGACCAAGCTGACCGAGAAACAGGCCCGCTATATTGACGTACCCGTCGAGGGGCCGTTCAAGCCGGACCATTACCGGTATTGATTATGTGGCCCGTCATTGGGCCGCGAATGAGATACGGTGTCATGGTGAGATAGACGCTGGGGCATGGGTATGTTGATGACGGTACGAGATATTCTCTGGATCGGGCTGTTCCTTTCTGCTGGTCTGATAACGAGTGTTCACCGGGCCAGCGGCACTGAACGGGCAGCTTCGGAATCAGCCTATCGTCCACGGGTGGCCGTCCAGTTGTATGTCTGGACCCAGGAGCGCCGGCGGCGAGAAGTCAACCCGATCGATGATCTGGACGCCATTTTCGCCGAGGCTCGTTCGGCCGGTTTCGATTTGGTCGAGGGGATGCTCGACTGGTTCGATTCCGATGAGGCGGCCGCGCACATCGCAGGTCTGCTTGTTAAACATCGTTTGCACATGGTCGGCGTTTATAGCAACGGCTTTTTGCACGACGAGCAGAAGGGCGGCAAAACCATCCAGTCCATTCTGGAGCGGGTCGAGCGTGTGAAAGATTGCGGTCTGGAGTTCGTCAACGTGAATCCCGATCCTCTGCCGGAAAAGGCCGCTAAAACTACGGAGCAGTTGGCCACCCAGACGGCTTTGCTGAACCAGCTCGGCCGCCGGCTTAGCGAGCGGGGTCTCAAGCTGCTGGTGCACAATCACGATGCGGAGATCATGCACGGGGCCGCCGAGTATCGCTATCAACTGGCCCATCTCGACCCCGCCGTCGTCGGCTTGTGTGTGGATACGCACTGGATCTACCGCGGCGGGGCCGATCCGCTCGCCTTGTTGAAAGATTCCGGCGGCCTGGTTCGGGCCTTGCACGTGCGTAACAGCGTGGACGGCGTTTGGAGCGAATCCTTCGGTCCGGGGGAAGTGGATTACCGACCGATAGCCGATTATCTGCGTCAGATTAACTTCGACGGCTGGCTCATCCTCGAACTGGCCCTCGAACGCAAAACGACCTTCACCCGCCCCCTCAAGGACAACGTCCGTTTGGGGCGGCTGTATCTTGAATCGGCATTTCTGCAAGGCGAATAAGGCGTCTCGATTTTTCAGCGAAGTATCAGGAGGCTACATGACGCATAGAGACAAGACTATTGTTATGGTAGTTGCGGCCTTGGCCATTATTGCCCTGGGCTGCTATCTGCTATTACCCGGTGCCGCGGAAGCTGGGCGGATTCAGATGCTCGATGGCCAGATTACCTGGCTCGATTACGAGACTCGGGAGGTTTCGCTGGAGTTCATTCACCCGCGTAGCGGAAAGTTGCGTGAATTTACCCATGCTGTCCCTGAGGAATGCGCCATCCTGATCGAAGGCGAGGTGGCCAAACTAACCGACTTGCGGGCGGGCGATCAGGTGTTAGTCGAGGGGATGCGGGATCGCGGCACGAAGGCAATCCGCGTATTGACGATAACGCTTGTGGAACGTCCCTTGGCTGAATCGGAGCCGGCGGACGAGGCCGCGCCGGCCACCGGGTCGGTGGAATAGTCTTTTCCCGTTTCCAGGAGGTTCCGGTATGCCTACTCCCCGGCGATGGAAACCGGTGTTGGTTCTGGCGGCCGTCCTGGTCGTGGTGGGGCTGGCCGCCTGGAAGTTGCGCGGTTCCGGTCCGATTCATGACGGGCCGATGGTCCAACTGCTTGATACCGACGGGTTTACCCTGACCTGGCGGATGCCCACCCCGGCCGATGCCGAGGTGGTCGAGGTTGCCGTGCGCCGCGAGGGCACCGATGACGAGATGGTCTTTCCCGCCATGCCCGGGGATCGCTTTGTAGCCTGCGTAACCGGCCTGGAGCCCGCGACACTGTATGATTACCAGGTACGGCGCCACGGCGTTGCCGATCCGGCGACCGAGCCGGCTGTTGTCCTGGCGGAGGGCCGTACGCGAACCGCGCCCGGGCGAGGCGGGTTGTTTCGCTTCGTGGTCACGGGCGACAGCGGTTCCGGCTCCAAGGAGCAGTACGGGCTGGGCCGACTGATGCATGAGCATGATCCGGACCTGGTCATCCACGTTGGCGACATCGTGCATCCGGACGGGGCCTTGAAGTATTACCCGGCACAGTTTTTCCGGCCCTATCGCGACCTGCTGATGCGGGCGGCGCTTTATCCCTGCGTGGGCAACCATGACTGGGACACGAATCAGGGGGAGGCGGTTTTTCAGGTCTTTGAGCTTCCCGATAACGGCATCGAGGGGCGGCCGGACCTGGCGTGTTACTGGTTCGATTTCGGCGATGTGCGGTTTGTGGCCATGAACAGCAATGTCGCCTTCAGCGAGGTCGAGCAATATCAGAAGCCATGGCTGGACGGCGTGCTGCGCGACGCCTCGGACCGCTGGAAGGTCGTTTTCTTTCACCACCCGGCGTACACGGCCCGGATGCATGCCTCGCGGGGGGCGTTTCGGCACCTGATTGTGCCGGTCATGGACGAACACGGAGTTGATCTCGTGCTGGTGGGGCACAACCACATGTACGAGCGTTCGCATCCACTACGGGACGGGCAAATCGTGGAGCCGGGTAAGGGTACGATTCACCTCACCGCCGGTGCGGGAGGCAGCAGCCTGCGCACGTTCGGATCCCCGCAACCGGATGTCATCGCGGCACGGGACGATACCCAATACAGTATCACCGTGATTGACGTGGAGCCCGCGCGCATGGTGGTTCAGCAGGTAGGCCTGGACCGGAGCGTTCTCGATAGCTTCGAGATTCCGCGAAGCTCGCCCACGACGCAGCCGCCGGATCAGGCCTTGGAAGTTGCGCCCTGAACGACTCCATGGATTCGCAAGTTATACCAAAACTCGTGAATAGATTGTTCCATGGGGTGACTGGTTGCGAAACCGTGCAGGTACGCCGCTATGCGGCCCGCGGCGCGAAACGGCGGATGGTTGAGGATGCCGTCACCGCATTTCCGGGACGATTCACTCTGCTGGATCTGGAAGGGCGCGCCCCGGTCTGAGCCGGGATATGGTGTGCCGTGTGTTACATGACCTGTAACGGGCCGACCGCACGGACTGTCTGGTACTATTGTGGCATCTGGTTGATGCATAGGTCTCGAACCCACGAGGTTATGAGGGCATAACATGGATAATAATTGGTTTTGTCGTTAGCGTTGTGTTCTGGCTCATGATCTCGGGAAGTCTTTATTTATCAAGATGATATGTCGGTATATGGCGTCTGTTGCGCTGTGCTTGTTATATTATATCTTGCAAATTTATATCACTTTATGTCGGTCTCCACGGCAGGCTCTGTCAGTATGAAGAAGATCCAGTCCTGGAAGTAATACGGCATAGGTAACTTGGTCACTTCCTTATTCGATGTTGCTTTTCCTGATTCCCCAAGCGGCATGGTACGCCTCTGTGATGTCTATAATGTATTGGATAATATAGGCTTATGAAATTGTGAAATATTTCACTTGACTAAGTGGTTTGCTGTCGATATAAAGAGAATAACTTATCGATATATATTTATCGATATAGAATTACTTAATGGTGCGTAGTGTATTGCTGCATCTTAAGTGCTGAGCGGGCTCTGTGGGCGCCGGTAAGGGCGGAGTGAGAGGGCCGTGTGGAAGGCGATCAGGAGGTGCTAAACCAATGATGGCATCGGTAACAGGGACAGGCGAATCGGTATCGGCAGCGTCGCTTCGGCGGCTGCCTTCTTACAGGCAGTATCTCAAGGTGCTGCAGGGGATGGGTCGGGAGGTCGTTTCCTGCAGCCATATCGGGCAGGCCTTGAAGCTGAATCCGACCCAAGTGCGCAAGGATCTGGCGGTCACGGGCATCGTGGGGCGACCAAAGGTGGGTTATGAAACGGAGGCTTTGATTGAAGCCATCGAATCTTTCCTGGGGTGGAACAATTTGAATCAGGCCTTCCTGGTCGGAGTCGGCAGTATGGGGACCGCCTTGCTGGGGTACGACCAGTTCAATCATTACGGACTCAAGATTGTCGCGGCCTTCGATAACAATCCCTCGCTGATCGGCCAGAAGATTCACGGGCATGAAGTATTGTCGCTGGATAAGCTGACGGATCTGGCAGCGCGGATGCATGTGCTGGTGGGGATTCTGACGGTGCCGGCACAGGCGGCGCAGAGCGTGGCCAATCTGATGATATTCGGGGGGATAAGGGCGATCTGGAACTTCGCCCCGGCGCCCATCGAAGTTCCAGAAGGAATGGTGGTGCAGACAGAGGATTTATTTTCCGGATTTGCCGTACTGTCCAGCCGTCTGGCGGAGGTCATGGGAATCCGCAGGAAAGCAGGAGTAAACGCAGATGCCAATCGTAGATGAGAAGACAACCATGATGGCCCGTCGATTCGAAAGCATATGCGGGATTCTGGAACGCTTCAGGCATGACTCATCGAAGTTGATCCCGATTCTGCAGGCGATCCAGGAGGAGTATCGTTACCTGCCGGCGGAGGTGTTGACTTATGTGGCTACCAGTCTGGGCCTGCCGCCGGCACAGGTCTTTGGAGTAGCAAGCTTCTATGCACATTTTGCGCTCGAGCCGAAAGGCAAGTACGTCATCCGATTATGTGATGGGACCGCTTGTCATGTGAAGAACTCGATCCCCATTCTAGAGGCGATTCGCGAACGGCTGGGCTTGAACGAGGAGAAGAAGACAACGCCGGACATGCTGTTCACGGTGGAGACGGTGTCCTGTCTGGGGGCCTGTGGGCTGGCCCCGGTGATGCTGATCAATGAGACGGTTCATGGGCAGGTCACGCCGCAGCAGGCGGTTCAGATGATTGAAGATATCCTGGCGAAGGAAGAGGAGAAGCTATGAGTACGATTACCAACCTAGATGAAATATCACGAAATTATCAGCAGGCCGCCCGCAGTATCAGCCGGCGGGTGACGATCTGTGCGGGGACGGGATGCGTGGCCGGCGGCGCGCTGGAGGTTCATCAGGCTCTCGTTCGAGAGATCGAGGCTCGTGGGCTGGATGCGGTCGTCGAGCTGAAGGCGGAGGAGAAAGGCGGACCTGACAGTATTCATCTGTCCAAGAGTGGGTGTCAGGGGTTCTGCCAGATGGGGCCACTGGTAACCATCGAGCCGCATGACCTGTTATATACGAAGGTCAAGGCCGCGGATGTGCCCGAAATCGTGGAAAAAACCTTGGTACATGGCGAGGTCATTGCTCGTCTGCTTTACGTGGAGCCTGGGACGGAGCGGCGCTGCCGCAATACGGACGAGATACCGTTCTATAAACGACAGATGCGTTTCGTATTGAAGGAGTGCGGGCTGATCGATCCGGAAGATATCCGGGAATACATCGCCCGCGGAGGGTATGAAGCCGCCCGCAAGGCGTTCCTGGAAATGACCAGCGAACAGATCTGTGAGGAGATTCTGCATTCTGGGCTGCGGGGCAGGGGGGGAGGCGGTTTCCCCACGGGGCGCAAATGGGATATCGCCCGTAAGCAGGTCAGCGAAAAAAAATATGTGATATGCAATGGTGACGAAGGCGATCCGGGCGCATTCAT
>JAAYCU010000231.1 GCA_012729595.1 Phycisphaerales bacterium | reverse complement strand
GCGATGATGTCCGCTATCCTGGCGATTCATGATGATCACTATCCCCAAGCCCTTGCTCGACCGGCCGCTTGATACCGGATAACATGCGCGCAAAACGCAGAGAAGTTTCGGTGTAAGGGCCTATTCCAAAGAACCTGCTCGCTTACGCACGGGCGTAACCAAGCAAGTCGTGGCCAGTTTATGCCCGTGACATGGGTCAGGGTTGACTTGCCAGGTCCAGGATGGTTAATCGGCTGGACCAGGACGAAAACAGACGGGGTGGTGTTATGCACATGTTATGCAGGCAATCGAGATTGAGCGGGAGCGTGGAGATTCCCGGTTCCAAGTCGCACACGATCCGGGCGGTCGCGGTGGCCTCCCTTGCCGACGGAGTCAGCCGTATCGAGGCCCCTCTGCTTTCCGCCGATACCCTGGCCGCCGTCGATGCCTACCGGGCCCTGGGGGCGGGGATCGAGATGGGCGACAACGAATGGCGGATCACCGGCTTTGCCGGTAAGCCACGAATCCCGGATAACGTGATTGACGTACGCAACAGCGGTACCACCATGCGGATCGTCATGGGCTCCTGCACGCTTCTGGAGCAGGGGTTGACGGTCCTGACCGGCGACGAGCAGATCCGCCGCCGCCCGATGGCCGCCCTGGCCAAATCCCTCAACGAACTCGGAGCGATTATCACCAGCACGCGGGGCAACTGGATGGCCCCGCTGGTCGTTGCGGGCAAATTACGCGGTGGTCAAACCACGATCGAGGCCGTTACGAGCCAGTTCGTGACCAGCCTGTTGTTCTGTACACCCCTGGCGGAGAAGGACACGGAAATCGACGTGCCCCTGCTCAACGAAAAACCCTATGTGCAGATCACCCTCGATTGGCTGGAGCGTACCGGGATTCGGGTGGAGCACGAGGCGATGCGTCGTTTCCACGTGCCCGGCGGGCAGGCGTTTCGCCCGGTCGATGTGCGCGTACCGGCGGACTTCTCGTCGGCCACGTTCTTTCTTTGTGCCGGCGTGCTGGGCGACAACGATATTCTGGTCCGTGGTCTGGACATGAATGACGCCCAGGGCGACAAGGCCGTCGTCGATTACCTGCGGCGGATGGGCGCGAAAATTGAGATCACCAATGACGGCATCCGCGTTCAACCGGGCAACCTGACCGGCTGCGAGATCGACATGAATGCCACCCCCGATGCCCTGCCCATGATGGCGGTGGTCGGTTGTTTTGCCCGCGGACGGACCGCTTTGGTCAACGTACCCCAGGCGCGCATGAAGGAAACCGACCGCATCGCCGTCATGTGCGCGGAGCTCGGCAAGATGGGAGCGAAAGTGGAGGAAAAGCCGGACGGCCTGATCATCGAGGAAAGTCCGCTGCGGGCGGCCGAAGTTGAGGGGCATTTTGATCACCGGGTGGTCATGGCGTTAGCCGTCGCCGGGACCGCGGTCACCGGCGAGACGCGTATCACCACGGCCGAAGCCGTGGAAGTGACCTTCCCGACGTTCATCCCCTATATGACCAATCTGGGTGGCGATTTGTGTATTCATGCGGAGCCCTGAGGCGCTTCGTGCCTGCCCCTTCTTTAACGGACCCGCCGATGGAACCTGAAACCCCAACCGAACTTATCGTCATCCGTCACGGCCAGACGGAGTGGAACCACCAGGGTCGCATCCAGGGCCATTTGCACGGCGAGTTAAGCGCCCTGGGCCATCGCCAGGTCGAGGCCCTCGCGTCTCGTCTGGCGAATATGCCCTTCGCGGCCCTGTACAGCAGCGACTTGAACCGCGCCGTGCAGACGGCCGAGGCCATCGCCCGCAAGAGCGGCCATCCGATCCATACCGATGCACGCTTGCGCGAAAAGAATTACGGCGATTTCGAGGGACTGACCATGGCCGAGGTCCGTGAGCGATATCCCGAGGAATCCGCTCGCATGGCCAGCGATGAGGATTTCGTGATCCCGGGCGGTGAAAGCCGAAGGCAAACAAGCCGCCGGGTCGTTGAATGCATCGAGGGAATCGCCGCTCGCCATACCGGCCGGCGGGTGTTGGTGGTCGCCCATGGGGGAGTCCTGAGTGCCCTGTTTCAACATGTGTTGGGTATCACCCTGGCTTCGCCGCGACGGTTTTCGCTCTATAATGCCAGTATGAACACGATGTTTCGTGTTGCCCAAGGCTGGCGGCTGGGAACCTGGGGCGACATTGCTCATCTTGATGGGCTGACCAACAAAGAGGAGACGTAAGTTGAACATCGTCCTGATCGGCATGAAGCATTGCGGAAAGAGTACCCTGGGGGCGGCCCTGGCCGAGCGATGGGGTTGCGCGTTTTACGACGTGGACCCTCTGATCGAGGCCGTGCATGCCTGCGAGAAGAACGAGGTTCTGTCCGTACGCGAACTTTTCATTCGTTACGGCGACGAGCATTTTCGCCGCGTCGAGGGGCACGTCGTTTGCGATTTGTACCTCAAGCTGGATCGGCCGGGCAGCCGCAGCGTCGTGGCTCTCGGTGGACGGACGGCCTTGAATGACGCGGTGTGCAAGTTGCTCAACGCCATCGGGCTGGTCGTCTATCTGCGCGTTCCTCCAGAGGAATTATGGACACGAATCGAACGCAGCGGACTCCCTCCGTTTCTCGACGCTACCGATCCGAAAGGCCATTTTTTCGCCCTTTATCGCAACCGCGAACCAAGGTATAAACGAATAGCGGACTTGGTGATTAATCTCAACGGAATGGATCCGGACCAAGCTCTGGACTGCCTGGCCCGGAAAATAGAGGAGCATCAGCATGGCCGGTAACAGCTTCGGCCAGGTATTTCGCATCACGACTTTTGGCGAGTCGCATGGCCCGGCCCTTGGTGTAATCATTGACGGGGTCACCCCCGGCGTGGAACTGGATCTGACCGCAATCCAGGCGGAAATGGACCGCCGCCGCCCCGGCCAGTCAAAAATCACCACTCAGCGCAAGGAAACCGATCAGGTGGAAATCCTTTCCGGCCTCTTCGAGGGCCGGACTACCGGGGCCCCGCTAGCCATGCTGATCCGTAACGCGGACGCACGGCCGGGGGATTACGAAAGGATCAAGGACTTGTTTCGTCCCGGCCATGCGGATTACACCTATTTCAAGAAATACGGGCTGCGCGACTGGCGCGGCGGAGGACGATCCTCGGCCCGAACGACCGCGGCCTGCGTGGCCGCCGGTGCCGTCGCTCGCCAACTGCTCGCCCGGCGGGGCGTAACCATCGTGGCCTACACCCTGCGGGCCGGCGGCGTGGCCTGCAAGACGATAGATTTGAACCAGATCGAAATGAACCCCATGAGAGCGCCCGATGCCGCGGCGGCGACGGCCATGATCGAACGAGTCGAACAAGCCCGTTCTAACGGAGATAGCATCGGCGGAATCATCGAATGCTGCGTGACCGGTGTGCCCGTCGGCTTGGGCGAACCGGTTTTTGATAAGCTCGATGCCGATTTAGCCAAGGCTGTCGTGTCTATCCCCGCCGTCAAGGGTATCGAATTCGGCGCGGGCTTCGCGGCCGCGGACATGACCGGCACCACGCATAATGATCCGATGAGTCCGGAAGGACATCTGAGCAACCATGCCGGGGGGATCCTCGGCGGAATCTCCAACGGCGAGGAAATTCTTTTCCGGGCGGTCATCAAGCCGACCTCGTCCATTTCCAGCGAACAGAAAACGATAGACGTGGACGGTCGGCCGGCGCTCATCCGGACCAAGGGCCGACACGACCCCTGCCTCTGCCCGCGGGCTGTGCCGGTGATCGAGGCCATGACCGCCCTGGTGCTCGAGGACTATTTCAAGCGGCAGGAGACGGTGCATGGTTAATACGTTTTTGCGGAGAGCGCGAAGATGCCGCTGGATATGAGATACTGGGGCTGGTGAATCCTTGCCATATCGACAGGTTCTGAGGGTACGCCCCCGTTTGTCCCGTATCACCAATGATGTGGCCCGTAATTGTGCTTCATGTTCCGATACAATGATGACCCATCGGCCTTCCAGTATTACATGCGGCATTGATGTTGGATACGACGGAGGCGATGGCTAGAGCATTTCACGATTGGGTGTATCGATAGCCGCAATGTTGAAACCACCCCTCGGCATCCTCGGCTGTGACGGCCTGCAAGGCTTGAGTGATCGCGCGTAGCAGTGCCCGTGGCGTGCGGGC
>JAAYCU010000230.1 GCA_012729595.1 Phycisphaerales bacterium | reverse complement strand
CTCGTTGGCCTCGACCATGAACATTTCGATGATGGTATGCGAAAAGCTGGTGTCTTCCGGCTGGACCCCGACACAGTTTTCCTTGTCGTCGAAAATCAGTTCGATATCCGGTAGATCGAGAACGACCATGCCGGCGTCGAGCCGCCGCCGCTGAATAAGCCGGGCGAGTCGATCCATGTCCTCGACCAAGGTGGCGACTTCCGGCGAGCAATTCTTCTTTTTGCCTTCGAGAATGGCCGTGGCCTGGCCATAGGTCAGCCGTTTGCGTGACTGGATGAACGAATTGGCGTAGCGCTTGCCCATACGCCGGCCTTGCCGGTCGTATTCGATGAACACGCTTTTGGCCAGCCGGGGCTGGTCTTCCTGCAGGCTGCACAGCCCGTTGCTGAGGACTTCCGGTAGCATAGGGATGACCCGGCGGGGCAGATATACGCTGTTGCCGCGTTGACGGGCTTCGGTATCGAGGGGGCTGTCCTCGGTCACGAAGGCGGCGACGTCGGCTATGTGGACGCCCAGCTCGAATCGATTTTTCCCGATACGCCGCACGGAGATGGCGTCGTCGAAATCCCGAGCGTCGTCGGGATCGATGGTGACGACCATGAGCTCGCGAAGATCCTCGCGCTGACGCAGCTCGGTATCCACATCATACTCACGGACCGCCCGCCGGGCGTCCTCCAGAACCTTTTCAGGAAATTCCTCGGGCAAGTGGTATTGGCGGATGATGCTGAGAGTGTCGATTTCCGGGTCGCCCCGGCGGCCGAGCACCTCGACAATAACTCCGCGGGGCGGATGGTCGGCGGTGGGGAATTCGGTCAGTTCGACGACGATCTGATCACCGGCTTTGGCCCGGGTAGCGGAAACGTCGCCGAGCAGCACGGGAGCAAACAGGACGCGACCGTCAGGCCGCATGCCCCATTGCTTACCTTCTCGAACCAGTTCGCCGACAAAGCGGTTTTGCCCACGTTCGATGATCCGGGTGATTTCACCCTCGATGCGGACCTCCGGTCCGCGCCGTCCACGGCGGACGATCCTGGCCGCCACCGTGTCGCCGGTCATCGCCTGCAGGGTTGCCCCGGGCGGGATAAAGAGGTCTGCGTGATCGGTGGGGCTGTTGGGCACCACGAAACCGAACCCGCGGGGATTGCCTCGGAAATTGCCCACGAGGGTATCGGCGGGGCGGGCGAGCATGACATCGTTGCCGCCGCCCAGTACCACCCGCCCCTGTTTCATCAGGGTCTTGATCGCCTCGCGAAAAGCCGGGTAGCCGCCGGCGGACACGCCCATCGAGCGGGCCAGTTGGCGGATATGCCGGGGGCGGTACTCTTTCTGTTCGAGGTGTTTCAGGATACGCTCGGAAATGTCTCGGGATTGGGGAATGGCGGGGTACCTCCATTGAAACAGGCCGAAGGCATCGATGCTCCGGCGCCGCTCTTACATTGTTCTTATGGATGAGTTATACGGTCTCGAACGGATTTGTCCACTCGCCGCAGGGTTGACGTGTGGGACATTATCAGACTTTCCTTTCGCGGAGGGGGGATGCCCCTTCTGGTAAAGCGACTCACCGCCGAACCGCTCGCATTCCGAATAAATAGCTTATTACTGTCCATTGATAGCGCCGATGAAGAGGACGTACGGCCGTGTATCGCCGGCTCGCCGGGGTGCAAACCCCTCGTGTTGCGTGTAAGCGCGGAGAATCGTGACAAATGTGTAGACTCCTGAACACTTTTCTGGTTGCCGCGTTGCTGGTGGTGCTTCCGCGAACGACCGGCGCGGGGGTGATAACGTCATGGGACAGTATCACGAGCGCGGCCCCATCGTTACCACTATTGGAACACCGCTCGGGGATACACGATCAACGGACACGGACTTTCGTTGAGTGGTTACACGAGCCTCCAGCCCACGACCTGCAAGCCGGTCAAGCGGAGCGTGAATCGCCGGCCCCTCCGATCCATTGGCCGAACGTCATGATCGAACCGCAGGCAGTCCTTTTTCACGGGATGCAATTCCCTTCCAGCAACGGAGAGTTCGTTTCATACGACTGGCGGATTACGGCATCGGATGGCCGCGTAAAATCACTGGAACGACCGAAGGGAGGGATGACCGTCGTACCTGATACGGCTACTCTGCTGTTGCTGGCGATAGGCAGCTTTCTGTTCATTCTGGATCGACGTTGGCGGTGGGGCGTGTGCGAATGATATCGGCAAGGGCCTTTGCTCGTCTGCCGCACCCCCTGACCGGATCCGTATTTCCGCCGGGTCATTATCTTCCCCACGATTCACAGTAGCTGTAGCATATTCGGTGTTCGCGATCGTCAAACGGCACGGCCTGTTCCTGGAGGGCGCAGTTAATGCTTATATTTTATCGTTGTGTCCTGGCCGGCGCGTGGTGTGCATTTTTCAGTTTGCCGACTGGCGGGAAGGATGTTCGCATAGACTGCTATCGCCTGCTCGCTCCGGAGGCAGAGCATGATATCGAGCAGGCCTCGGGCCTGCATTACGGGCGGCTGGGGGATCGCGTGGGGTTATGGATGGTGTGCGACCGCAACGGCGGACGCTCGGCGGGGAAGATGTACTATTTTTCGGCCGGGAAGCTTGCCCATTCCGACTCCGGATCGAACATAACCGCCGATGAGGTGTTTCTGATCCAACCGCCGGATGATTGGGATGGTTTTGCGCGGGAATATGCGGACGCGGGCGAGGTTCTTCTGGCCGAGCTGTACCGGCAGATCATGGCCACCCATAAGGGCGCTGACGGGCCGAAACTTGACCTGGAAGCCGTGACCATTGCCCCCTCGCCGGAACCGCCTCATGAGCCGCGCGTCTTCGTGGCCGTGGAACAGCCCTATTCGACGGTGCTTGAGTTGGCCTTGTCGAATCGAAAAGAGGGGGCGGTAGCTCGGCTGGTTGGCGTATATGCTTACGATTGTATCGACGAAGAGCAGGGCCGGGATTTTAATGACGGCCTGGAGGGGCTGGCCCCCGCAGGGGGGCCAGGTGAATTGTACTGGGCTGAGGAGGGAACGTGCAGCCATACGAGCGAGGCCAAACCACAGCTCATGTTCAGGAACCCGCGGCTGGGGCGGGCTCGATTGGTCAAAGGGCGAATGGTGGTGGACCGGGTAGCGTCGGAAGCTCTGACCGCGGCTGTCCGCGCCCAGCGGCAGGGGGCTATGCAAACGTTGAATGCGCTGGCCATGACCCCTGATGGGCGGTTACTGGCTGTTGATCGCAACGGGGGCTGGATTCTGAGGATCGATCCGCGGACGAGCGTGGTGACACGCTGGCTGAATCTATACGATATCCAGGGACACAACCTGCGCGAGATTCTGGCGGATTTTCCGGCCCCACGACGGATGCCCTATATCAGTATCGAAGGCGTGGCGGTCGATCGGGCAGGGGATCTGTGGCTGGTCGATGATCCGGCCATGCCGGAGAATTTTCGCGCCTCATGCCTGATACGTATCCGCGGTCTGAACGTATACGGCGAAGGGGGTCATGGCCCGAGCAGCCGGCCCGATACCACACCATATCCCTGACACACAACCTCGGATTGGGTGGTGTATCGGTACACGTCAGCCCCTGGAATTGACCATATCGCCAGAGGCTCTTCTCACCCGTTTATTCGGATACGCCAAAACGTTTTCAGCGAACCGGAATCCGTACCGGGAGTTTGCCGCCCTCGATGCCGTCAGGCCCCTTGACGTTCACATAATAGAACAAGTCGCCGCTGCCCGGGGCTACCCGCAGGCTCGCGCGATAGGTCTCTCCGGTACCGCGCGACACGTAAGCGCCGTCTTTGCGCCGCTCGTGCCAGGTGATCTCTCCTGTTCCCTCGTGCAGCCGGGCCTGAAGGTTGACCGTCACCGAAACCGAACTCGAACCATCAGGGGCCTTGATCGGCTCGACCGGTGAGACCTCCAAATGATAGTTCGGGTCCAGAATGCGCGTGGGGTCGTACATGGCGATGTACTTTGAAACGACTGGGGCGGCATGCATGGCGTTGCCGTTCACGCCGGCATGATCGAACAGACCGGCGAACCAAAGCTCGCTCCCGCGTACGGCATGTACCACCTGCGAGCCCACCACGTGGGCCTGGCCGACACGCAGCAGGCCGCCGCCCACCGGGCTAAGCTGGCCGGTGTCTATGTCGAGGATCGCGACGTTGTGAAGTTGGTTCCATTGTTCGTCATAGATGAAACTGCCGGTCAGCAGCAGGTGCCGCTCGTCGAGCCAGGTCATCTGACGCACGTCGCGGGACACGCCCCCCGTCGTGTTGGCCTGCCCCCAGGTGTCGCTCTGGGCGTCATAGCGGGCGAGGCCGTAGGTCTCGACCGCGTGGCGTGCGCTGATGTCGGGATCACGGCTGACGATGCCAAGGGTGCCTCCGGCATAGAGGTTCCCGTTTCGATCAATCGCGAGAGCCAATATGCGTGGAAAGCCCTCCTGCAGGAAACCCGCGTAGTTCTCGAAGCCGGGTTCGTTCGTCCTGGCCGGCAGGCCCGGCAGACCGTCGGGGTAATGGCCGACATCCAGCTCGCTCAAATGCACCCGGTTGCCGCGTCCCACCGGTCGCCAGTCGTTCTCGGCGTAGTCCCATCGAGCCACGTTGTAGGCCATCCGCGCCCGGGTGGTCGGAACGGGTCCGTAGTAGTTGAAAGTACCGGCGACATAGATGGCGGGGGGATCCTGCTTGGTATCCAGGACGATGCTGTAGATGCCCTTGATGGGTTTGTTCGGATCCTCGGCCTTCAGGTCGTGGCCCATGAGATGATACTCTCCGTTGGCATCGATACGCAGGGCGGCGGCTATGTCCAGCGGCTGGGCCACGTCCGGCATTTCGAGCGTCGGGGCCCAGTTGCCCACGATGTACAGGTCGCCGGTGCGTTCATCGAAAGCGATATCGTTGACCACGCCGGTACCGCCGCGGGCGGAATTGCCCACGACGTTCTGGCCGCGGTAGGTTCCGCGAATGGTCGACCATTTACGCTCGGCGGGATCGTAGACGCCGATGCCGCTGTGGCTGCTGATCGCGCCGTAAGCGTAGAGCTTGCCCTGAATGGCCTTGACCCCTTCCGGCGGACTTTGGATTCCGTCCCCGCGGGCCCACGCGACGCGCTCATAGCCGCGCTCGGGGTGCAGGCTCCATACGTACCAGCGCGTGCCGCGTTCCGCCTCCCAGCTTCCGCCGAAATACAGCGTATCGTCGATCCATGCGATACCGGCGACTTCCGGCAGCCCCGTACCGTCGTTCATGCCGGTAAGCTTGCGGGTCTCGTCGCGCTGAGGCTCAATGAATGCCCGCGACCAATGTTCCGATCCCGCCGGAGCGCCCACCGAAGGCACGTGCTCGACGTAGAGGGTGTTGGTCGCCACTACGGTCGGCGGGTTTTCGAGGAAGTTGATCGTCGGATTCCAGCGGGCCAGATAGTGTGACTGCGATTCGGCCGGGGCATTGTTTCCGAAGTTCTCGGGGCCGATATGGTTGAAATCGCCGGCGACATAGACATCATGGCCGTCGGTGGTAAGGCGAATCTCGGGCATCACCCGGCTGGAAAGCCCGGACCCCAGCGTGGACCATGTATCGGTCGCCGGATCATAGGCGACGATGCCGTGAGCAGGATCGCCGTTCTTGAAACCGTCATAAAATTCGGTGGCCGTCCGGCGCCCGCCAAAGGCCCCGGAGAAGTAAATGCGTCCGTCCGCGGCCTTGGCCACGCTGAAGCCGTCTCGCCCTACGCCGCCTCGTCCGGTGGGGTCGGCCCACACCTTGCGTTCGCGGTCCCAGCGGGCGATACCGCGCAGTGGGGCTTGCCCCCGGCCTTCCGAGAAGCTGCCGACTATCCAGATATCCTCGCCGTCGATCAGAAAGTCCCGGATCACCACCGAATCGAACGCGATGAAGTCGGCCGCGCGCTGCAGGATCCCGTCGGCCTTTCCATGCGCACCGTCTCGCGGAAAGTCCGGCGGAAACGGCATCCAGCCCTCCCCCTCGCGCCAGGCCGCGAAGCCGGTCGAGTAACTGGCGGTCGAGAGGCTGTTCTCGGGATTCAGCCCGTTGCCGCCAACGTAGAACCAGCTTCCCGCGATATACACGGTGGATGGCGTGGTGGAAGTATCGACGTGGATGCGGTGTACTCGGGGCGTGCCCCCGCCCGGCCCGGCGGGGATGATCTCGTAAGTGCCGGTATTGAAGTTGTAGCGGTGGAAAGCGTTGCTGCGCAGCGGAAGCTCGAGCGGCGTGCCCACGAACGACCCGCCGATATAGAGGTGGTTGCCTTGCGGGTCGTAGGCCAGCGACTGAATCGAACCGCCGGGGCTTATCGTGCCGTTGTATTGCACGCGTCCCAGGGGACGCCATTGGTCCGGTCCGGGTTCATTCGGATCGTAAACGGCCAGGGCGTTCACCCGGTGGTAGCGGTTGCCGCAGGGCAATCGCATCTAAACCCCCTGGCACAGGATCCGGATCAGGTAATCTTCCCGAAGGCTAGCCCGCAAGCGTTTGCTTTTCAGGCTGGCCTTGCAGGTTGTCTCGCGCCGGAGCAGGTTCATG
>JAAYCU010000229.1 GCA_012729595.1 Phycisphaerales bacterium | reverse complement strand
GATGCGGTCGATAGTGAACATGGCGGTGTTCTCCGGTGTGTTGCTGTTCACAACATACATCGGCCAGAAACACCGCTTTTTATTCGCGCCAAGCCGCATCAGCCACCAAATCGGTCAGTTTGAGTACCGTTTAACTAACGTCTACTCCTCCTGGCCGGGCAGCGGTTGTCCGTTATCGAATGTCGTGCCCATAAGCCACCGCAATTCTGGAAGGAGTTATTGCTCCAGAGAGCCCTCTGCCGGCATCGGAAAAGGTTCACTCTCGTACCTTTCTTGGCTAACCGTGTCTCCTGGGGCGTGCCGGGTTTCCTCCCTGGTCAACTGTCCAATTCGCACACTGGCCCAATGCGTGTTGGAACGGTTTAGATCCGCTTCTTCCGCCAGTACCCGCTGATACATTGCCAGGGCCCGCTCCCGCTCGTGTAATCGGTAGTCAAGTACGACCGCCATCTGAAAACGTACCGGGTGAGGCGTCTTTGGATCCCAATCGATCGCTCTCTGGTACCATTTCAACGCCAGCTCATTATCCAGTTCCAAACCGGAATCCCCTAAGCCGTACTCCTTATGGATTTCACCAATATAGAAAGCAGCATCATCAATCTTGTCACTGGTCGGGTACTGTTCGATGAGTACCTTCAGTTTCGCCAAGGCATGTTTCATCGTTCCCGCGTGGTACCAAATAGGAACCCCGTGTCCGGCCTTTCGCATCAAGGTCAAGGCGTCTTCATAAAGCTTATCTGCTTCCGCTATCGAGTCTGTAGGTCGCAGGTCCGGCGGTGGCACACTGGCTTCCATTATGTATGGATATGGCTTGACCAAGCCCAGTTGGCGCTGTTCCTCACGTACCCAGTTCACCTTATACTCCGGCCCCCTCTCCAGATAATAACTGCCCAGCGCGTTTAAAAAACGGGCATACATGCTCCGGTGTAACACTAGTTCCTCGACAAGATCGATTTCCGTCCGGTCGGCAATAGGGATGGGCGGAATAACAACACCGGGGGGTGATTCCAAAGATACCACCGGGGGACCGCGCCGGCCCCTAGCCCGCTCTGGGCTAGATTCCGGTGGAAGTTCTACGCCATCGCTCAGGTACCGATATGGGGGAACCCTCCGTAACTCTGTCAGCTCTTGTTCAGCCCAGGCGGCTTTTTGTATAAACCCCTTATCCGTATAAAATGTACCCAGTGCTTGCAAATACCGTGCGTAAAGAGCCCGCTGGCGAATTAACTCCTCGACCAGCTCGTCTTCCGTGACATTGCTGGTAAAGACCGCGGATGTCGACTCCGCGTGCGTCGATAACACTGCACGATGAGTAGCTCGCTGTTCGCCAACCCAAGCATCAGTCCGGCATCCCGTTGTCCAGAGAAAGAGCATGGAGAACGTAATTGTCACCATTAACCTCAGACTCAGTTTAACCGAGTTGTCTCTCATGGATATGCTCTCCCGAGAAATATGATCTTCGCACAGGTACGGCACTTGCCTGACCTGAATGTTCACCGTCTTACCCGCATGTTACCCCACCCAACCGCAGGCAATCGCTAAATTGGCGTGCCGCCTGACTTTTGTGGTTGCCCACTACCCTTAATACAATCAAACGCCTTGCTTGAATTACCGACCCACGCCAGGATTTTCGTTATTCATGAAGACGCATAAGTAAACCCAAACCGGGCTAACAGTCAAGTTTACCAACCATTCACCACTGGGCCTCTTCGAAGGGGCTAAGCGGAGATTTTGGTGCGGACTTGGGCAGAGTGCGAATAATGGCGTTAGCCAGGACGAGGTCGCTTTTGCCCGTTATTTTAATATTCGTAAAGTTTGACTCCACTACCGATACCGGATGATTCAGGGCCTCTACCAACTGTGCGTCATCGGTAGGTGTACCCTCAAAATCGCCCCGCTTATCATAAGCCTCCCGGATTAACGACCGCTTGAACACCTGGGGCGTCTGTGCCTCCCATAAATCTACTCGTGAAACCGTGCTTTCGACTACCCCGCTCTCCCCTATTTGCTTCAATGTGCCAAAAATAGGGGCCGCGGGAATGACCGCCCCGCTCTTGGGGGCTTCGGCAAACAAGGTATCAATCAGAGTTTGCGAGATACAGGGTCTTGCCGCATCATGGATAGCCACATAATCCGCATCATCCCGTACATCGGCCAACGCGTTGAACACCGAATCAGACCTTTCAGCGCCACCCGTGGCCAGTTGAACCCCCATGAAGCCCAAATTCGCCCCAAATTTATCTCGCACCTGCTGATCGTCTGCCGGTGATACTACCAGTATTGTCTGACAAACATCGTCACGGTTGACGAAGGCTTCGAGCGACCTCAGGAACATAGCCCGACCGTCCACTTTGGCAAACACCTTGTTCTCCGCTCCCCCAAATCGCTCGCCCTTTCCCGCGGCCACCACTATCACCGCGTACTGCGCCATGTTGCACGTCCTTTCAGGCCACCATGATCACCGATAGTCTCACCCATAGACGTACTTTATATCGGTTGAACCAACGCCGGGCAAGCTGTCGCCGGGCGGGTTAAAACCGGCCAATTTTCTATCATCTTC
>JAAYCU010000228.1 GCA_012729595.1 Phycisphaerales bacterium | reverse complement strand
TTGCGTGCTTCACCCATTGGATTCTCCTGATTTTAACGGCTTGAGGTTCATTTTCACCTGTATTCATTGGGGAAATCGTCACCTCATTATACGCCGCTGCAAGTGTCATCTGGGAAATCCGGGATTACTGTTCGCAACGCCGCCACGACTAGCCGTATATGCCGTAAATCCTTATATTCGGCCATCTTAAGCCAAGTCTCAAATTATAAAGCACAAGCCCTGGCATTATAATAATATGCTTCGGTATCGGACTTTTCCATTCTGGACAAATGCGAATCTACAAATTCACGCTACGTGCAAGCGTGCGGCCTTGGGCGGTTCGGACTGAGCGGTTAACGCGGACTTTACGATAGCCGATGGCTCAAGGCCGTTCTCGCCCCCGACGCAGGCCCAGAGTAATAATCCTTTGGACAAGCTGGTTATATTCCACGCCCCCCGCATGGGCGGATTCGGCGAAATCTTCCCCATACGCCAGTTGCGGATTGGGATTGGCTTCCAATACGTAAACCCTGCCCTCGTTATCCATTCGCAAGTCGATCCGCGCATATCCGCACATGCCAAGGCAACGGTAGATCCGTTTGCACATTTTACGGATATGCTCGGCGGTGGCCGGCTCGAGATCCTTGGCCTCGGAGGTCTGGACGCCGAGTTTCTTCTGGTATTTATAATCCCATTTAACCTTGGCGGTGGCGATCAGCGGCGTGTCTTCCGAGGCATTGGTAAACCGTAGTTCCCAGATGGGAAAAAGCTGCAGGCGGTGATTGCCGACCATCCCGACATACAATTCCCTTCCCTCGATAAACTTTTCGGCGATGGCATCGGTACCGATACTGTTATGGATAAAACGCACCCGTTCGGTCAGCCGGTTATCGTCGTCGACGACCGAAGCCTTGGAGATCCCCAAGGAGGCTTCCTCGATCAGCGATTTGACGATCAGCGGAAATTGTAGCTTCCGGGGACGTTTGATCGCCCGGCCTCGAGGAAAGACCGCGAAATCGGGAACCCGAATCCGGTGAAAGCTGAGAATTTGCTTGGACAGGGCCTTGTCCCGAGCCAGAAGCATGCCGCGCGGGTTGCAGCCGGTATACGGCAGGCGCAGCAACTCCAGATAGCTCACCACGTTCTGGTCGAAGACCGCCTCGCCGCTGAATTCCTCTAGCAGGTTGAAAACGATGTGCGGTTTGCATTCCTCGATCGTATGGCGAATCACTCCCAGGTCGCTGCCCACGCCCAGAGGAGATACTTCATGACCGAGTTCGTACAAGGCGGCGGTTACATCGTATTCGGTCTTAAAAGGCGCGAGTTGCTCGTCGGTCAGATCATCAATGCTGTCCGGAGGAACCAGATCCTTGTCCATTAAAGCGAGTACACGTATTTTTTTCATGCCGATAGCTCACATCTCGATTCGGTGCCGGCCGCCGAACAGAAAATTCATGGTCTGCACGGTCAGCAGGATGGCAAAATCCATGGCCAACTGCTTGTGCGAGCCCACCGCTCGCAGTTTCAACTCGTGGCACCGCCCGATCATGGCGTTGAGAACCTGATCCAGGGTGTACTGGTGCTCGCCTGTCCAGCGGGAAACCTGGCGGCGTACTTCCCCGCGAACTCTCCGTAAGAAGGCGGCGGCCTTTTCCCGCCGCGCGTGTTCTGGTTTGTCACTGAACAACCGACGCAGGTCTGGGTCGTAGAAGTTGGGATATTCCAAAGAATAGCGAGCTTTCTTCGCCGTGTAATACTCCCGCAGGGGCTTGCGGATTTCACGGATCGACTCAACGTGGGCGCGCGTGCGGATAGCCGGCGTTTGATCGCCGATTTCCTGCATAAGGGAGTCCACGTATTCCAGCTTTTTCAAGGCCGGCCAGTTGCGATACTGTTTGCGCCATTTCGCCCGCGGCTTGAGCCAGACGGCGAAGGTTTCGGCAAAGTCCTCATCCGGATGGCTCTGAGCGTACCAGGCATCAAGGTGGACTACATATCTTTTACTGTATGGGCGCGGACGATAAAATTCCGGGTAAGGCCGTGACGATAGGCCGAACAATTCCCGCCAGCGTTTTCGGCGATGCAGCCGATAAGCATGATCGATGGCGTGTCCCACCTCGTGCCGCAGAATACGCAGACAAGATTCCCGCGTGCCTCCCTCCACCTCGAACATTTGGCCGCGCTCCAGACGCTGTAGTCTAGGATGAGTCAGATAAAAGGGGATCGCCACTCCCGGTACACCTGAGGGACTGAACCAGTCCTCCGAAAGCCAGAAATGCGGGCGAAAGCGGATGTTCCTTCGTTCCAGCTCCTTATAAATCTGCTGAATGTACTTGTGCAGAGGCGTGCGCTCGATCCGTACAGCGAGATCACACAGCCGCAGGTCGAGCAGCTTATCGTCTGGCCAGTTTACCCAGATTCTCCGACGACGATTGGGCTTGGCCTTCCGTGTTCGCCGGGTATGTTGTTTTTTGGCAGCTACCATGCGAGTTTATTGTCCAAGTCGATTAGTAATTGACAGATCAGCATCGTGAGCTGAGGCCGTTCGACGAGAGCGGTCCCGTCATGAAAGACCATGCTGACGAGACGTATAGCAGAATTGTACCCAGAAACCGGCGGCTCGACAATTTCGCTGAGGCTATGCGGGGCGACGAGATTTCGTCTCGTGCCGTCCGCAAAAACGCTGCTGTTCTTGCGGGCACCGGCTTTGCGCATAAAAAAACGGAAGATGCTGCGTGGCGCACCAGCATCTTCCGTTTTGATTTCCGTATCCTCGCATGATTTCGAGGAGACGGCCGCCGTCGCCTTTCGCATGATCATCATGATCTTGGTCAGCGACGGCCGCTGTGCAATTTGTTTCGGCCTATTTCTTTTTCTTCTTGGCAGCTTTCTTCGGGGCCGCTTTTTTAGCCGCCTTTTTGGCTTTTTTCTTCGGGGCCGCTTTCTTGGCCGCCTTCTTTACTTTCTTCTTAGCCATGAGTATCACCTCCTTTCAATATTGTTTTTTCTAGAAACCATACAGCCGATGATTAAACCGCCGTGAATAATATACATGAAAACTCATCCAACGGCACGCTGATTGATATATCGACCGATTACTTATCGGTACTTTATCAATTTCATTTCCCTATACAGAAGCCGGCGAATACACGCGCGAGTAAATCCTCCGTGGTTACCTTGCCGGTCAGCATCGAAAGCGTGTCCGTGGCCTGGTGTATTTCCATCGCTAGTAACTCTATGTTGGCATCAAGTGTAACCGTGTTATTCATGATGTGATTAGCCCGCGATATAGACTCGGCGGCCTCGTTGAGTGCCGCACGCTGCCGTACGGATAATGCGATTACATCCGTGCCATGGACATGTCCCTCATGAAAAAGACGCCTGCTGATTAGCTTTTTCAAATCTTCCATGCCTTTTCCGGTCAACGCACTGACGCAGATGGCTTGCTCATCGGTTGCATCGACCGGGATTCCGCAACTGTCCAAGGTGTCCGTTTTGTTCATTACAGACAGGATCGGACGTGCGGGTAAGGCCTCCATGAAGTCGTCCAGGACGCACCGCGGAGCATCGCCGGCGTCCACCACCAGTAGAATCATGTCGGCCGAACGTAAAGCTTGCCGAGCGGCGGCTTCCGCCAGATCTGTCGGGGTATTAGTGCTCTGGGCCGCCTGCCTCAACGCTTGGGGAGACGACAGGCCTGCACAGTCCATCAGCCTTATCTCGCCACCCGGGAGCATTACCGGCCCGTGGAGTACGTCCCGAGTCGTGCCCTCGGTCGCCGAACAGATTGCCCGATCCATGCCGGTAAGACGGTTGAATAATGTGCTTTTACCGGCGTTGGCTCGTCCAATCAGAATCACCTCCGGTAGATAGGCCAGTCGTTCCGCCGAAGGGGCCCGCTCGATCAATGTATTCAATTCTGCGGCTACCCCGGCGAGCGTTTCGCTGACCTGTTCTCGGGAAACAAACTCGATTGGTTCCTCGGTGAAATCGATTTCCGCCTCAAGCAAAGCCAGCAGATCAGCCAGGCGATCGCGCATGGCAGTCGTTCGCTGGCTCAGATGGCCGTGCAGCAGCGCTTCCGAGGCCCGCAGTTGCGAATCGTTATGCGCGTGGATCAGGGCGGCCACCCCTTCGGCGCGGGTCAGGTCCATGGCCCCGGAAAAAAAAGCCCGAGCGGTGAATTCCCCCGGCTCGGCCGGTCGGGCTCCACCGGTATGCAAGTGGTCTAAAACCATCGCCAGCAACGACGGACAACCCGGTAGGTACAATTCGACCACGTCCTGGCGGGTATAGCTGGCCGGTGCGCGAAAAACATAAGCCTCGGCCGGTACCGAACCGGCCTCCGCGATATGTGCCTCGCCGAATATACGTCGCCCTCCCGGGCAAGCGAGCAAAAGCTGCTCGTCATCGGCCCGAAATACCTTGTCAGCCAGGGCGGTTGCCTCAGGGCCGCTGAGGCGCAACATGCCCCGCACCGAAACGCCCGGCGGTGTGGAGATGGCTACAATCGTATCGTCCAGTCGATCAAACATGGCAAAGCGTTCAGTTATCAGCCGTTAGCTTTCAGCGTTCAGTAATCAGCTTTCAGTAACGACTACACTGATTACTGACGGCTGAACGCTGAATGCTTCTAAACCACAAATTTCTCATGACAGAGCTGCTCCAGCAGGTTTTCCAGGAAAGCCCCCGCGTTGATGGATATCGTCACCGACAAGTGCCCACCGCTTTTTCCGGCGACCTTCGGTTTGCATCGGCCGGCCTGTTCGTCTTTGGTGGTGATGTCCAAGGCCATGCGAGCACGTATGAACAACTCCGGCCATAATAATAACCCCACCGCGATTGCGTCATGCACGATAAACTGTTGCGGCCCGCAGTCCGCTCCCCGCCCCAGGCAATGCTGAACCATAGGAGCCAATATCGTCCCGGCCGGCGTTCCGCTACGCCTCAAATGCGCTACGTGCGATTCGTCCAGGGCGACCTGTCGGGTCACGTCCAGTGGGACTACCGTGATTGGCAACCCTGACGATAAGACCGTGGAGACCGCCTCCGGATCACGATAGAAATTGAACTCCGCATGTTTGGTCACATTGCCCGGACACCAGATCGCTCCGCCCATTACCACTATTCTACCGATTTGTTCGAGCAAGCCGGGCCGCAGCTTCATAACAGAAGCCAGGTTGGTCAGCGGACCGATAGCCACGACTGTCAGAGCTGCGCCGTGGGTTGTGATCAATTTCTCGTACAGATCCAGATAATCGCCGGCTTGGAAGCCCGCTGCCGGCTCCAAATCCGCCGCGCCCAATCCATCCGTGCCGAACACGTGTGCAGCGTTTTTCAAGCCCGTGATTTCCTGGTCCAGCCCACGAGCTACTGGAGGAGCGGCCTTGCACGGCAGGCCGGCCAGCAAACGTCCCAGGTTCCGCGTGGCCTGCTCCAACGGCACATTGCCGCCCACGCTGATCAGCCCGGCGATCGACAAATTCTCCGCGGCCAATGCCAGGGCGATAGCCATGGCATCGTCTACTCCCGCGTCTGTATCAATTATAATCGGTGTCGGCATCGGTCCGCCTGCCGCGCGAGTTATTTCTTGACAGGGTAACAGGGCCACCCTACATTCGCGAGGATATTGTCCGTGAACGCGGCGACAGGGTCAATATGGATAATTCGCTCGATATTTCCGCGCGGGTCGATCGCTATCGGAGGGTCTTCGGCCAGGCCTCGCCGGACTTGCTCGCCCGTGCTCCCGGCCGGATTAATCTTATCGGGGAACATACCGATTACCACGACGGCCTGGTATTGCCTATCGCCATGTCCTCATCGCTCTATGTCTTGGCCGGCGGACGGGGGCAAAACGATCTTACCGTGCATTCCACCGCGATTGGCGAAACGGTAGATTTCTCGGCGCAAGATCCCGGCGGGCCGGACGATTATACCGATCTGCCCGACTGGTCACGCTATGTGCGCGGAGTTGCAGCCTTGTTACGTCATAATGGAATTGCCTTGCGCGGCGGTTGGCTGCTGATCGACAGCGATATTCCGGTTGGTGGAGGGGTAAGCAGCTCGGCCGCCTTGGAAATCGGATCGGCCCTGGCGCTGCTGGCTTTGTCCGTGGCTTCCATGGACCCCGTGACGCTGGCCCTGCTGGCCCGCCAGGCCGAGCATGAATACGCCGGCTCGCCCTGCGGGATCATGGATCAATTTATCTGCCTGCTGGGCAAGGCCGATCACGCCCTTTTGCTGGACTGCCGATCGCAAGCCTTTCGCCATGTTCCTCTGCCTCATGAACAGGTCGAATTGATTGTCATGGATACCGGAGTGCGCCATGCCATCGGCGGTGGTGAATACGCCCTTCGCCAACAACAGGGCCTTGACGGCCTGACTATACTGCAAGCGTCTGATCCGGGAATTGGCGCCCTGCGAGATGTGTCTCTGGAGCGGCTTTTCGCCCATCAGCAGCGGATGGACGCGGTGATCTTTCGCCGTTGCCGCCACGTGATCAGCGAAATCCAGCGCACAGACGAGGCGGCGACCGCTCTCAAGGCTGGCGACTGGGCAGCCTTCGGTCGGCTGATGAATGCCTCGCACGCTTCTCTTCGCGATGATTACGAAGTTTCCTGCGCGGAGCTGGATGAACTGGTCGAGCTGGCCGTCCAGACGCCCGGCGTATATGGGGCTCGGATGACCGGCGGAGGGTTCGGGGGTTGTGCAATCGCCATGGCTCGCAAGAATACACTCCCCGCATTGCGGCAGACAGTTACCGAAAAATACGATAAGCGTTACGCAAATACCGCTGCGGTATACACGACCCAGGCCGATTTCGGGGCCAACGTGTATCCGCTACGTAAAGTTCAGTAAATGGAGATTTTATGTCCACCTTGCCCGATATTCTTGATATTATTGCCGTACTCGAAAGTGGTCGATCTCTAAGCCGGGACCAGACCCGCTCCGTATTCGAGCAGATTATGACCGGGCTCATCGAGCCCGCATCGATGGCGCGGTTACTGGCCGCGCTCGCGGCCAAGGGCGAAACCGTCGAGGAAATTGCCGGTGCCGCCGATGTCATGAACGAAAAGGTCACCCGCGTGCGTTGCACGGCCCCCTGTATCGACACCTGCGGTACAGGCGGAGACGGGATCAGCACCTTCAATGTGTCTACCACCGCCGCCCTCATCTCCGCCGCCGCAGGGGCCACGGTGGCCAAGCACGGCAACTTTACCCACACCAGGGCCAGCGGTTCTTCCGAGGCCATTCGCCAGCTTGGTGTCAATCTGGACGCACCCGTTCCGGTGCTCGAACGTTGTCTGCACGAATGTCGCATCGCTTTTCTGCACGCGCCTAACCTGCACCCGGCCATGAAATACGTCGCCCCGGTGCGCAAGCAACTGGCCATCCGCACGATTTTCAACCTGCTCGGCCCGCTGACCAACCCGGCCGGGGCGAAACGTCAATTGATGGGCACTTCGCGGCCCGAGTTGACCGAGACGCTCGCGGCTGTTCTGGCCGCACGTGGCGCCGAGTTTGCCTGGGTGGTTCACGGCCATGACGGCTTATGTGATCTGACCATTACTGGTCCGACCCATATTACCGAATTAAACCACGGCGTCATTCGCACTTTCACTATCCACCCGCGGGATGTAGGCTTTGAAGTTGCTTCCTTGGATACGCTGCTGATCGACTCCCCGAAAGCCAGCGCTGAGGCGATTCTGGATATCCTCGATGGACGCGATCGCGGGCCCCGGTTGCGACAAGCCTTGCTGAATGCCGGGGCGGCCTTGCTCGTCGCCGGTCTGGCAGACGATTTGCCCGCTGCCGTGGCCCGCGCCGCGAAGACCATCGATGATCAGTCCGCTCGGCAAACGCTCGACCGACTGGTTGAAGTATCGTATGCCACTATGTATTGATGCTATTGGTCCCGGGCCGTGTCCGGTTCCGGGCCGCATCGATACCCCAAGCATGCAGGTTGTTAAAGGAAACGTATCGGGTTAAGGCGCTAAGCGTTTTTTCAGGGTGATGCCGATACCCTGGTCGTGTTGATGTACGAAGACGGTTTCCAGTGCGGGGTTGGTGGTGACGGCTTTCAGGTAGTCCCGCATGCTGGAGGCCAGGTTGGTCGTGTTGTGGGCCAGGATCAGGCCGCCGGGCCGCACCTTGGGTAGCAGTTTGTCCAGATAGTCGATATACCCTTCCTTGTCGGCGTCCAGAAAAAGGATGTCGATCGGCTCGTTGATCCGGACCACCTCCTGATGGGCGTCGCCCTCGATGAGCGTGACGCGGTTGTCGACGCCGGCGCGTTTGAAATTTTCACGGGCGAGCGCGGCCCGCCCGGCATTGATCTCGAAGGTGGTGAGTTTTCCGCCCGTGCCCTGCAGGGCCAGGCAGAACCAGATTCCGGAATAGCCGTTGGACGTGCCGATCTCGACCACGTGTTGGGCGTTGACCGCCTCGGTTAACACTCGCAGGAAGCGTCCGTCCTCCTCCGTGCAGTTCATGTTGCCCTGGCGCTGGTTTTCGTTCAGATCCGTGAGTACGGCCAATATGTGTTGTTCAGCCTTTGCGGCGGTAGCTTCCTTGTCACCCGCGGCTAGAGCAGCGAACATCAGCCCCGTGCCGGTGAATATGGCCAGACCAATAGCCATGCGAAATCTGGTATTCATAATCTTGTTCTCCTTGTGAAAAACATACCCCAAATCACTTCCCAATTATTTCCGAACGGTTCGAGATCTCTGGTACCAGTATAAAGGCAGTCCCGCCGCCACGGTGGCTATACCCAGCAACGACTCGTACGGATTACGCCACAACACCGCCCACATCACCGCCAGGGCAATAACTCCGTATAGCAAGGGTGAGAGCGGATACAACCAGGCACGATAGGGCCGCGGCAGTTGCGGTTTCTTCACGCGCAGGACCACCACGCCGACGACCGCCAGGGCGGAAAAGAGAATCAACACAAAGCCGGCGTAGACCAGCAGGGTCTCGAACCCGCCCACGACGATCAGAACGGAAATCCACGAGCTTTGCAGCACGATAGACTTGACGGGTGTGTGCGTGCCGCGGGCGGTGTCCGCGAAGATTCGGGGCAGGACGCGATCGCGGGCCATCGCCCAATAGACTCGCGGCCCGGTCCAGATCATCGCGCTGGCCGACCCGAAAATCGACAGGCAAAGCATGGCCGTCACCAGCCGCCCGCCCCTATCGCCCAGCAGGGCGACGGCCGACTTCTGGGCCACCGGCTCGACCGGATCGGCGGCCAGAGCGCTGATCGGAAGGGTCTGGAGGTAGAACACATTCAAGGCCAGGTACAGGACCATCACGCACAGCGTGCCCCAGATGGTGGCCCGGGGGATGCTCCGCTCCGGCCGGTTGATTTCCGAGGCGATATAGCCGGCCGCGTTCCAGCCGGAATAGCTGAAGGATACGAACAGAAACGCGGTCAGTACGGTCATCACGCTAAATGGTGTGTCCGACCGTTCGGCGGTCAGGTAATTACATTGCCCGCCCTTGCCGAACAGTCCGACGGCGAGCAGGGCGAGAATGGAGCCGACCTTGAGGATGGTGAGAACCCGCTGAACGAAACCGCCGGTGCGTACGCCGGCGACATGTACGGCGGTAAGAATCCAGACCATCAGCAGGGCGATGATCTTGTTGAAAAGTTCGTTCAGGGGGTCGGCCGGATCGTACCCGAAAACAAGTTCCTGCAGGTGAATGGCGAAAAGATGAGCGCAGAGGGCGATGGCCGCGCTGAAGCCGATGGCAAAGGAGGTCCATCCACTCAGGAAACCCCAGACGGGCCCGTAGGCTTCGCGGAGATAGACGTATTCGCCGCCGGCCTCGGGGATGGCCGCCCCCAGCTCGCTGTAGGCCAACGCACCCAGCAGAGCGAATCCACCACCCGCCGCCCAGAGAATCAGAATCAGCACCGGGTCGCCGAGGTAGCGGGCCATGAAGCCGGTGGTGCCATAGATACCGGTACCGATCATGTTGGAAATGAGCAGGCAGGCGGCCGTGAAAACACCGATACGGCAAAACGGTAAGCTGTGCGTGGCTTGCGACGAAGGTTGGAGCCGGTTTGCGGAATCAATATTCATGCTGTGAGTTTGTCCCCGTTGTGGCACGCATGTTCAGAAAGAGGCACGGTGCGAATATCAATCGAGGGCCGCAAATCGTTCGCCGGGCTGTACATGTCGGCCATTGACGAAGTCCTGCCAGCCCATGATCCGCTTGCCCGCCGGCTGGAGGCTGTGGATCTCGAGAGTGCCGGTGGCCGTCGCCACGGTCAATACGGGTGTGATCGTACCCGGCGGATACTCGCTGGCACCCGGCAGGGCGGTCGCCTCGGCGATGGTCACGTCCTCGCTTCGACCCTCGGTGCCAATGTACCGGCAACGAGCCCCTGGCCAGGACCACATGGCCCGGCAGAGACGGGCAATATTCTCGGCCGGTTGATCGAAACGAATATAGCCATCCTGCTTGTTAAGCTTCGGGGCCCAGGTGACCCTCGCTTCGTCCTGGGGCTCGCCGGCCGCTTTCGGATCCTGTTCCAACAGTTGCAGGGTAGCGCCGAGGGCGTCGCAGCATATCCCCGCCAACCGATCATGCAGCGATTGGCAGCTTTCCTCCGGGCCGATCATGGTGGTGCGCTGCAGAAGGACAGGCCCGGCATCCATACGATCGACGAGGCGAAAGACGCTTACTCCGGTTTGCCTGTCGCCCGCGAGGACGGCCCTATGTATAGGTGACGCCCCGCGATATTTGGGTAATAACGAGGCGTGTAAATTGATGCATTCGCCGGTGAATACGGACCGCAGAGGCTCGAGCAGTTTCTGCCCGAAGGCGATGACCACGCCTAGGTCGGCTTGCAGGGTAGCCATTTTTTTAACGAAGGCCGGGGCGTTAACGTCATCGCAGCGTTCGACGCACAGGCCCTCTTGTGCGGCCCGTTCGGCCACCGGCGTGGGCTGAGCCACTTTTCCGCGACCGGCCGGCCGATCCGGCTGGGTGACTACCCCCGCCAGCTCATGCGGGCTGTTGATAAGCCATCGCATGCTGGGTACCGCGAACTCCCCCGACCCAAAAAACACCACCCGCATAAGTCACCTGAATACGACCGCACTAATCGTGCTTGATGATTCATCCAATGCTGCCGACGCATTGTAATCATGCGGGGCGGCTCTGCCAACAATGTCAGTTGCTTGCTGTGCAGATGTTGTTATGTCGCGAGGAAGACCCCCGCTCTGGATAAAAGCAAGAAATAGCGTGTGATTGACGGTCGCGTGGGATGTACGATAAGGTATGGTAATGGGGTAGGCATGCAAGTCCGCTATGGTACGGAGTGTAGTCGTCATGATTCGGGATTTTCTCCCATTCGTAGCGGGTGAGGTCATAGTGTTAATTTTGCACCGGTCAGGGGTTCGCGGCACGCCGCTCTGAGTGTTAGGAATCTAATGTACTTTATTGTTTTTGCGGCTTATGTGATCGTGTTAAGTCTGCCGGATGGCGGCCCGCCGTGGGCTACGCTCCAAGGCAGTGGTTGGGCGTGGTTGATCGCCATCGGTCAGGTTATAGCGACCGTTCTGGTGGCCGGCGTTTTCAGTCGGCTGGTCAAGGTCAAGTTGGAGCGTGAGGCCGCTTGGCTGCCGGCGGCGCAGATGCGGCTGGGACAAGCCAATACCGCGATCAAGTTTGCATTGATAATCGGTCTGGCGGCCAGCGTCTATCTTACCCAATGGGGTGAGATCATTCGGCGGTGGGTCGAAATCGCCCATGTCGGAAGCTTCCCACTTAAAGGTATCTGGGGTTTAGATGAGCTGCTTATGCTGGTACCGTTCGTGGCCGGTCTGCTGCTGGCCTGGCTGGTGTTGTACCCGGCCGACCGGGCGGTTCGACAGGTAGCCTTGGAGCTGCGTCTGCTGGCCTCGGCCCCGGCCCGGCCGGTCTGGCGGATCGTGTCTTATCTTAATTTCATGGTCCGCCAGCATCTGCTGGTGATCGCGATACCCATGACCCTGATCGTGGTGGCCAACGACGCGGTTCAGGCTTACAGCGGGCGAATCCGTGCGTGGACGGGAGTGGTTTGGTCCGACCAAGCGGTATTAGTGATGGTCGCCGGCGTGGTTTTCTTTTTCGCGCCGGTGATGCTGCGGTACGTCTGGCATACCCGTGTACTGCCCCAGGGGGATTTACGCCGACGGTTGGATGAATTATGCCGACGGGTGCGGCTGCGTTACCGGCAGATTCTGATCTGGGAAAGTGACGGTATGGTGGTCAACGCGGCGGTGATGGGCCTGCTTCGACCCGTGCGATACATCATGCTTTCCGACGGGCTACTGGAGATGATGGAGGACGAGAAAATCGAGGCGGTCTTCGGGCACGAGGCCGGGCATGTCAAACATCATCACATCACGTTTTATCTGCTGTTCGCGGTGGTGAGCATGTTACTCGTGGGGGGCATCACCGAACTGGTAGTGTGGGCGATGACCCAATGGCCTGAGTATTTTCCGGAACGACGCCTCATGTACGATTATCTTCAGGTGGGTTCCATGTTGTTGATCGTGCTGGTCTGGGCGTTCGGGTTCGGGGCGGTCTCGCGGCGTTTCGAATGGCAGGCAGACCTCTTCGGCGCCCGGAGCGTGACCCCGCCGGCGAGCGGTTGTCGGCACCCCTGCTTCGTCCACGGTACGGCGCTGAACGGCTTGCATCCGGAGAGTGGCGATGCGGGTACGTCTCCGACGAGTAGCGACCTCGACCGTCTGGTGTGCGTGACCTCGGCTACTTTATTTGCGGAGGCCCTGGCCCGGATAGCCGCGTTGAACGGCATACCGGTCGAGGCCCGGAGCTGGCGGCATTCGAGCATAGGTAATCGTGTCCGGTTGCTGCGGCGTTTCGCTCACGATCCGGCCGCCCTGGCCTCCTTCGAGCGGAGCGTCCGGATCATCAAGGGCATCATGCTGGCTTGCACGGTCGTCGGCGTATCGATCGCCGCATGGCTATACTGGCCTTTCTGATTGCCGCCTGATTGTATCGGCCTTTCAAGTCTGTACCGATCCCATACCACTGCCATTCGATTCCTCATCCATGTCCTTCATCTCAAATGCAGAATACCAGATTTCAAATGTGGGATACATGATTCGAGATTTCGGATTTGAGATGAGCATGCGGGTGTTCCGCTCGCCGGCGCTTGCGTGGGTCGGGGGAAGGTGTTTTTACGGTGTGCTGGGGCGATCCGAACGGCGCGGGCGAGGCATCGGGAGACTTGGGGGCATGGGCGAGCTGGTGGCCACGGCGGGAGAGGCGCGAGGCCCGGTCCCGGCGACGGCGCGGCCGATCGTGCCCTTGTTGGACTATCAGAAACGCGACGTCGAATCGGCGGCGCGGTTCAGTTGGTGCTGCTGGTCACGGCAGATCGGCAAGAGTTTTACCAAGTCGCTGCGCCGTCTGTTGCGCGGGCTCCAACGGCGGCGGACGCAAATCTTTTTGTCGGCCGGCGAGCGGCAGAGCCGGGAGTTGATGTTGAAAGTGCAGCAGCATTGCCGGGCGCTCAACATTGCGGCGTGTTTTCGAGGCGACACCTTTCTGGCCGGCACCCGCTTCCGGCAACTGACCGTCGATTTGCCTAACGGTACACGGATAATCGGATTGCCGGCCAACCCGCAGACGGCCAGGGGGTATACCGGCGACGTTTTTCTGGACGAGTTCGCCATGCACCGCGACGACCGGGAAATATGGGCTTCGATCTTTCCGTCCGTGCTTCGCGGCGATGGGGAGCTGGACGTGGCCTCCACGCCGAAGGGCTGCTCGAATCTGTTCGCGGAGTTGCGGGACAACCCGCGTTTTACGCATTCGACGGTCACGCTCGACGAGGCCATCGCCGCCGGGCTGGAAGTCGATGCCGAGCAGATTCGCCGCTCGATGAACGACGAGATGCTCTACCGGCAGGAGTTCGGCTGCGAATTTCTGGATGAGGCGGCGGCGTTTCTGACCTACGAGCAGATCGCGCGGATCGAGGATGCGGCCTTGACCAAGGAGTTTGATCTTGCGCGGCTCGGGCGCTGCCGTCACGGTTTGTACGCCGGCGTGGACATCGGGCGGCATCGGGATTTGACGGTGATCTGGGTGTTGGAGCAGGACGGCGCGACGCTGGTGACTCGCGGGGTGCGGGAGAGCATGGGCGAGCCGTTCGCTCAACAATATGCGGCGTTGCGCGGGTTGCTTTCGCTTCGCCAGGTGCGGCGGTGTTGCATCGACGCCGGAGGCATCGGCATGCCACTGGCCGAGGCGGCGGTGACGGATTTCGGCGCGGGGCGGGTCGAGGCGGTCACGTTTTCGGCGGCGGTCAAGGACGAACTGGCCACCCGATTGCGGTTGAGAGTAGAGAGCGGCGAATTGCGCATCCCGGTGGATGAGAGCATCCGCGACGACTGGCATTCGGTGCGGCGTTCGGTGACGGCCATCGGGCCGGCGCGGTATACGGCCGGTCGGAGCGGCGAGGGACATGCGGATCGGTTCTGGGCGGCGTGCCTCGCGGTACGGGCGGCGAGAGTGGCGAGCGGGCCGATCGAATCGGCACGCGGGGAAACGCTACGCTATGCGCGAGCGGGGATATGGTGAGATAGTGGTCAGTAGTTTAGCTTTCAGCAAGCAGCGGTCAGCTTTCAGCAGTCAGTAATCAGTTGCGCCGAACCGGGGCTGACGACTGATTGCTGATAGCTGAATACTGATTGCTCTTTCAACAGGTGAGAGTATGGGAATTGCACAACGGGTGGTGAATGCGTTGCGGGGTGGGACGGCGTTGGCGCGGCCGCGACCGGGGCGGATGGTGCGGCCGGAAGCGTTGGATCGATGGCGGGAGTATCCAGCCGACGGGCTGACACCGTCAAGGTTGGCGGCCGTGCTGCGGGCGGCGGATACGGGCGCGGTCGGCGAGGTGCTGGCGTTGTTCGAGCAGATGGAGGAGAAGGACGCCCATCTGTATTCGGTGGCGAACACGCGGCGGCTGGCGGTGACGGGCTTGAAATGGCGGATCATATCGGCGACCGAGACACAGGAAGGCGTGGACCGGGCAGCGGCGGACGAGGCGGCCGCCTATTGCCGCGAGGTGCTGGCCGCGGTCGATGGGTTTGATGAGGTGTTGCAACATCTGGCGTTGGCCATCGGGCGGAACATCGCCGTGGCCGAGAACGTGTGGGAGCCGGTGGGCAACGAGTTGCGGCTGGTGGAGGTGGCCGCGGTTGATTTCGATCGACTGGCTTTCGATGAGCTGGGGCAAACCCGCATCCTGACCCGGCAGGAGCCGTACGAGGGGATGGCCTTGCTGCCCGGCAAGTTCGTGGTGCATGCGCCGCACGCGGTCAGCGGGCATCCGATGCGCGGGGGGCTGTTGCGGGTCAGCGCCCTGGCCTATCTGGGCAAGCATTTCGCGATGAAGGATTGGCTGGTGTTCGCGGAGGTGTTCGGCATGCCGCTACGGGTGGCCCGCTATGAGCCATCGGCGACGCCGGAGGAGAAGCGCGAGTTGCTGGCCATGCTGCGTTCGCTGGGGGCGGACGCGGCGGGGATTTTCTCGAAGGCCGTCGATCTCAATCTGGTCGAGGCCGGTCGGGGCAAGGCCCCGCCGCCGTATGAGAATATCTGCATGTTCTTCAATCGCGAGTTGAGCAAGGCGTGGCTGGGTCAGACGTTGACGGTCGAGCCGAGCAGTTCGCCTGGTTCGCTGGCCGCCAGCCGGGTGCATAACGAAGTGCGGCTCGACTTGCGACAGGATGATTTGCGCAAAGAAGCGCGGACGATTCGGCGGGATGTGCTGGCGCCGATGGCGCGATTGAAGTTCGGGACCGCGGTGCCGGTGCCGCATTTCCAGAGGGCCTACGACCCGCCGCGCGATCTGCGCGAGCTGGCGGACATATTGAAGACGGCGGTCAACGATCTGCGCATGCCGGTGCCGGTCAAATGGGCCCGTCGGGTTCTGGGGATACCGGCCGGCGGGGAAGGCGAGGCGATTCTGGGGGATTCGCCACGCCTGTCCTGATCGCGCATCGGGAGAGGCGTGGAGACAATGTAAAACCTTGGCGTGTCCCCGCGCATGTTTTCTTGCCCGATTTCTGGGCCTTTGTTATGTTTGCTTTCATGGGCAATGACCAATCGAGAAAAAAGGGGAAAGATGGAGATGAAATCAGTAGTACGTCCGGCCTCTGTTTGTGCTAAAGTGTATAAATTAGCATTTTAATGCAAGCGATGCATTGGGACACTCAAATGAATCATCGATATGACTTACCGAAAGCAATCGTCCTGGTATACTGGCGGGATCATAGAATCGTGATTATATTGAGTGGTTTGTTGGGGTGTGATTCTGGCCGTCTTTAATAAGTAATGAGGATCAACAATGAGTGGACGAGTCGGACATCGCAAACGGTTGATATGCGTCAATGCAGCAAACTTACGTGAACACCATCTATACTTAACTGGGCACGCTGATTTCTTTCCAGCAGATAGCTACGGCCCTTCGTCCCAAAAATGCGGGACAGCCAAACTTCTTCGTTTAGATGTTAAGGGTTTTGAACAGCCGGTTTATACGGATATTCCGACTGACGCAAAAACTGGAAAACCGCGCCGATTTTTCCGAAAGCGCGCATGGGTCCGGGAGTTTTTCAAAAAGCATGGCATTAAGCCCGGTGATACAATCGCTATCGAGCGGATTAGTTCTCACCGATTCCGTCTTATCCCCAATAATTCTAAGGATCAATGCACATTTAAGTTAACTTTCAACTTCGACCCTCCTCAATCAATCATTATGCATAGGGCTATTGTAATAGATGTAGGAATCGCGGCGTAAGGAACATGATAAATACGCGACCTGCCTATGATGGTCAGCCGTGGACACGCGAACAACTAATTCTTGCGTTCGAGTTATATTGCCGTATTCCATTTCAGCGTACAAAGGCAACCGATCCTAGCGTGAAAGAACTTGCAACAATACTGCATCGAACACCGGCCTCTGTTGCACGCAAACTCGGGAACTTTGGAGCTTGTGATCCCAAGCTCGCGGCGCGCAATATTTCCGGATTGACGCACTACAGCAAACTTGACAAAGTCATCTGGGACGAGTTTCACTCCGACTGGGGCGGACTTGTTACACTAGCTCACGATCTCCGGCGCGAACGCGAGCTGAATGCAAGTGATGACACACCATTTGCCACTCCGATTGGCCCGTCGGAGAAAATCATCACAGTCAAACAGCGCCTGTACCAATCGTTTTTCCGTGATGCCGTTCTTAGTACTCAAACTGACCGATTTGGTGGCTGATGCGGCTTGGCGCGAATAAAAAGCGGTGTTTCTGGCCGATGTATGTTGTGAACAGCAACACACCGGAGAACACCGCCATGTTCACTATCGACCGCATC
>JAAYCU010000227.1 GCA_012729595.1 Phycisphaerales bacterium | reverse complement strand
TTCCCGAGATGTCTGGAACATACCTCGCCCTGTCGATATGTGTGTGCATACCGACTCGTCCACCACATAATCAAACCGGCGGATTTACAACATGTTCAAGCCGGCGCCAACATTACGTGAAGGTCAAACGGCGGATCTGGCTAATCACACGGCTTTGATTGCCAGAAACGGCACGGAATACCAGATTGCCCACAGTTGTGCACCGATCCGTGACGACGGTGGGACCATCATTGGGGCCGTACTCGTATTCCGCGATGTTACCGAAGAATATTGCCGGCGCGAGGAACTGGCTGAAGAACGACAACGAATTGAACATATACTCAGCGTCACGAAAACAGGTATCAACATCACGGATCCACAGTTTAACCTGCGATACGTCGATCCCGCGTGGCAGAAGATTTACGGCAATCCGGCGGGAAGGAAATGTTACGAGTATTTCATGCGTCTGGACCGACCTTGCCCCGGTTGTGGAATTCCGCAAGCATTAGCAACCAAACAACCGGTCGTCAGCGAGGAAGTCTTGCCTCTCGAGAATAACCGCACCGTGGAAGTACACACCATCCCATTTCAGGATTCGAACGGACAGTGGCTGGTGGCCGAATTTAATGTCGACATCACTGAGCGAAAGCGAACGGAGGAGAGCCTGCTCGAAACCAACCGCAGACTCACGGAGGCTACCGCCGAAGCCAAGTCTATGGCCGTCCAAGCCAAGCTGGCCAACGCCGCGAAGAGCGAGTTTCTGGCTAACATGAGTCACGAGATTCGCACACCCATGACCGCGATCCTTGGATACGCCGACTTGATAGGTGAATGCTGCCCAGGCCAATGTGCGTATGGCCGCGAGGAAATGCGCAAGGGAATCGGCACGGTCCAGCGTAACGGGCGCCACCTTTTGGAAATCATCAATAACATCCTTGATCTATCCAAGATCGAGGCGGATAAAATGACCGTCGAGATGGTCCCCGTATCACCACATGCCATCGTCGCCGAGGTCGAATCACTGGTACGGGTACGCGCCGAGGCCAACAACCTCGCGTTCAACTGCGAGTTCCTCGGGCCTGTCCCTGAGACAATACGCACAGACCCGCTACGCGTACGACAGATACTGGTCAATCTGTTGGGTAATTCGATCAAGTTCACGGATACCGGCGGCATCAGGCTACTTGTGTGCATGGTTGATGAAGATAGCAAGCCTTGCCTGCAATTCGATGTGCTCGATACCGGAATCGGCATGACCGCGGAACAAGCCCAGAACATTTTCCAGCCATTCAGCCAAGTAGACAATTCGATGACCCGGCGATTCGGCGGAACCGGCCTGGGGCTGACGATCAGCAAACGTCTGGCCCAGATGCTTGGCGGAGACGTTTTCCTGCTGCATAGCCAACCAGGCTTGGGTACGCGTTTTCGCTTAATACTGCCTATCGGGCCGCTGGCCGACATTAGGATGATCGAGGGCAACGATAACGCGGAAGCCCTCGTCGTCCAGCGTGAACAAGGGCCTGCCATCTTATCCCCGGTGGCCGGAGACAAGACGCTCAACGGGCTGCGCATCCTTTTGGCCGAAGACAGCCCGGACAATCAGCGGCTGATTTCGTTTGTACTCAAGAAGTCCGGGGCTTGTATTACCACCGTAGATAACGGCCGGATGGCGGTGGACACAGCATTGGCCCAGCGCGATACCGGTAAGCCTTTTGACATAATCCTGATGGATATGCAGATGCCGATCATGGACGGATACATGGCGGCGACAACCCTTCGTGGCCAGGGTTACGCCGGCCCGATTATCGCCCTGACCGCCCACGCCATGGCGTCGGACCGTAAGAAATGTATCGATGCCGGCTGCGACGAATACGTAACCAAGCCGATCGATAGATCCAGGCTCATCGAGGTTATTGTATCCACGCGGAATGAAGCGTCACTCCTGCCGACCACGTCCATCACCTCGCAGCCGACTCAGGATGCGTATCCCTGACGCAGTGTCTAAATGCATCCGGCATAAAACCATCAGGTATCCCCTTCACATACCGCCTTCTTCTTTACCACATTTTCTATTATTATACAGGCCGTCCGAAAATGATTATCAAATACATCAACCTTCAGTATGGTGCATAATGACTGAGTCTGACTCGATAAGCAAGGCGACCTTAACAGGACGGCGTCAGTGGTGGCGGATGATTGGCCCGGGGCTGATTACCGCCTGCGTGGTATTCGGGCCGGGTAGTTTACTGATCAGTGCCAATGTCGGGGCTACGTTCGGATACGATATGCTCTGGCTGCTGGTCTCGACGGCCATTTTGATGGCCACCTACATAAGTATGGGGGCCCGGATCGGCGTGGTCGGCCAGGCCACCCCCTGCCAGTTGATCGCCGGTCGCCTGGGCCGAGCGGCGGCGGCAGTTGTTGGCATCAACCTTTGCCTTATCTGTACCGCTTTTCAATTTTCAAACAACCTGGCTATCGTAGCAGCGGCGGACACCCTCGGCCTGGCCCGCCTGTTCGGCGATCCTGCCACCTTTTCGGAAACTACGATCAACCTCGTTAATAGCGGTGCGCTGATCTTGTTTAACGGCCTGATAATCCTGATGGTGTTCAGCCTGCGGCAGATATATCGCATGCTTGAAAAGACCATGAAAGTAATGGTTGGAGTCATCCTGATCAGCTTTGCGATTAACTTCGTGCTGGTCCGTCCGGACGTTTGGGAGATTCTGGGTAGCTTATGGCCGCGACGGCCCGTGGATATATCCTTCAGTCTGGAAAGCCGAGCGTTGATTCTTATAGCATCACTACTGGGTACTACCTTTTCGGTGGCTGGCGCTTTTTTCCAGGGCAACCTCGTACGCGAAAGAGGATGGAAACTCGCCGATTATAAGAGCGGCATCGGTGATTCGCTGGCCGGCGTGGCCGTACTGGCGATGATCAGCGGCCTTATCATGCTCACCAGCGGCACGATCCTTCGCGGCCAGCGTGCCGACAACGTCGGCGTCTTGGCAACCCAGCTTCAGCCATTACTCGGCCCCGCCGCCCATCTGATGTTCTGCATCGGCCTGTTCGCCGTAGCCATGAACCCCTTTGTAATCAACGCGATGATCGGCGGTGCGGCGCTGGCTGACGGGATAGGCAAGGCCCCACGATTCAGCGATCCTTGGCCACGAAGATTTACTGTACTGGTCCTTCTAATCGGTATGAGTGTTGCTTTGCTGGTAATTCATACACCGATCCAGTTCGTAGATGCGATCATTTTCGGGCAGGCCATGACCGTCCTGGGTAATCCACTGATGGCCGGCAGCATGATATGGTTGGCTAATCGTCGGGATATCATGGGTGAGCGACGTAACGGATGGGGCATGAACCTGTTAGCCGGGACCGGTTTTCTCGTCGTGCTGGCTATGGCGATTCTTATGTTTCTGCGTCTCGCAAGCCGTTTTACGACAACATGATGATTGTGCAAACCATCCCCCCTACCGCTCCGTTGCGGCATGGACTTGACCCGGGTGTAGCGCATGAGAATTCAAGAAGCAACGCAAGGAGACCGTGGCCATCACGCAATCTTCAATCGCAGGTATCACACCATAGCAACCGCACGCTCAATCACTTACTTGGCAACATCCGGGGAATCATCGCCGGCCCTTCGATAGTAAGTACCGGCCGCCGCGTGCAGGTCGCTCCAAGCCTGCCGTAGCCGAATGCGGGCAAGGACTAGTTCACCCTCGGTCTGCACATAATCTCGTTGTGCCTCGTTCATGCGCACCAGGGAAGACTTACCGGCATCATACTGTGTTTCGACAAGCCGCCGATTTTCCTCCGCGAAACGCAAATTGTCGCGCTGCAAGTACACCTGTTCCTGTGCATTGGTCAGATCGATGACGGCCTGCCGAACTTCGCGACAGATTTGCAAACCTTTGCGTCGGACACCGGCATTGGCCTCCCACCATTCGGCATTGGCTCGCCGTACCTGAGAAGTACGATAGCCTCCGGTGAAGATCGCCCAGCGCATTTCCAAGGCTATGGCCGAGGATTGATCGTCGTCGGAATATGACACATTGTGGGCATTCTCGAACCCCCAACTGCCTCGTAGGGATAGCTCCGGGTAAAACTGGCCCCGGGCCATCACGATATTCTCCTCAGTTGCTTTGAGAAAATGCTGCACCTCGGCCAAATCGGCCCGGGCAGCCATTGCTTGGTCTATCCAGGCGATTACATCCTGAGCTTGCAGATCAGAGTCACCTTCCTCATTTAGCAAGGCGAGAGCCATAGCCGTCGGCAACTGGGCATCAGTCAAGGCCAGTAGCTCGGCAAGAACAACCCGGCCGGTTTCCTGCACGCCACGAGCCGCTACCACATTTGCCTGAGCGGCCCGCACGCGTACCTCGAAGTTCAACACGTCCGCCTTGCTTATTTTTCCGGCCTCGAAGTTCTTGCGGGCATTGGCCAGTTGCTTGAGACTGAATTGCTCATCCGCTTGAGCAATACGCAATTGCTCTACCCCGAGCTGCGCCTGATGATATGCGGAATCCACGGCCTGGATCAGCAGCCTTTCCACGTTGGCCAGCGACATGGCCGAGGCCACGTACATCTGCTTGACGCTCAGCAGCCGAGCCTCGCGAACGAAACCGTCGAACAATACCCAACTGGCGGACAGGGTCGACTGGTGATCGCTGAAGGAGTTCGTGTTACCGGTTGATATATTGTAATTACCAAACAAGGCGCCACTGAGCGGGCCGGAAAAAGTGTTGAGCAAATCGATAAGCGACAAACCACTCGAAAGTTGTGGAAGATAATAACCCATAGGGAAAGGTTGGCGATAAGTGCTTTGTCGGTTGGGGATCATGAAGGTCCGACTCGATTGATGAGTCAGGTTTACTTTTGGAAAATAGAAGGAGCGAGCCTCGGTAATCCGGGCTAAAGCGGCCTCCAGCCGGGCTTGGGCGGCCTGGATGTCCGGATTGGATTTTAAGGCGATATCCCGGGCCTCCTCCAGAGTCAGCAGCCCGCTGCCTCGCAACTCCTCCGCAGGCTGGGTAGCCGCCGTCCGATTGGGATCGAACATCCGCGCCCTGGCTTCGCTGGGCATTTGCTCCAAGGCGCGGCTTTGACGCTCAATTATCGCATTGATCGAATCATGTGGGGTACGGCACCCTACCACGATCAACAAAGCGGAGAACATCCATGTTCGTTGATTCATCCGAGACTCCTGATCGGCGAGGGTTGTACCGACGTCTCGCCAGACCGATAACCAGTTTAACCCCAGGCTGGCCGCCCCGCGAGCCCTTGTGCTTACCGAACGGCCTGCATGGTTTCGAAAGTCGGGTAGGGACCACCATGCCACAGCCAACGGAACAAACGCCGCAGATCGAACAACGCCAGATATATCGCCGGCACCACTATCAGAGTCAGGACAGTCGCGAATCCCAGACCGAAAGAAAGGGTAACGGCCATCGGAATCATCCATTGGGCCTGGGTACTACGCTCAAATTGCAGCGGGGCTAATCCGGCGATGGTGGTAACCGTAGTCAATAACACCGCCCGAAAACGATGCTCGCCAGCCTTAAGTATAGATTCCAGTAAAGGGTGTCCAGCCGCACGATCTTCGTTGAACTGGTCCAGCAGAACGAGCGAATCGTTAACAACTATTCCTGACAAGGCAACCAACCCAAACACGCTCATAATGGTAAGATCGTACCCGTAGACCAGGTGCCCGCAGAGCGCTCCGATAGCCCCAAGCGGAATAGCCGCCATGATAACCAGTGGCTGATAGTAAGAAGCCAACATACCCGCCAAGATGGCGTACATGGCTACCAAGGCCAAGATAAATCCTAAAAACAAACTGTTCAACGACTCGCTGATCTGGGCATGCTGCCCTTCCATCCGATACTCCAAGCTTGGGTAAAGGGACATCAACGAATGAAGAAAGTCACCACGCATGTCCCGTAATATTTTCTCCGCGTTTGCATAACGTTCATCCACGTTGGCCATGACCCGCACCATGCGTCGTCCATTCTGGCGGTCTATGCTTGCGTAGCCCCGTTCGATATCCATGTAGGCCAGTTCGCGGAAGGGAATATCCTGCCGATGGCTACTCTGTATACGGATATTTTCTATATCCGCGATACTCCGGCGTTCGTCGTCTGGCAGGCGAACCTGCACACGCACCTCATCGCGCCCGCGCTGGACACGAACCGCCCTACCGCCATAAAACCCGCGGCGTAACTGGCCGGCCAGCTCGTCCAGAGTAACCCCCAACGTCTGGGCCAACGGTTTAAGCCGTATTCGTACCTCGCGCTTCCCTGGCAACAGAGAGGTTTCGATATCCGAAACACCCGCGTATTGACGGTATTGGGCGGCCACCTCGTCGGCGGCATTTGATAATTGCTCAAGATCTTCGCCAAACAGCCGCACATCCAGAGCTTTTTCCGTAGGTCCGCTCTGGATGCGGGTGAATGTTGTTGAAAGAGCGTCATCAATCGTTCCGGTGAGACGGGCCCATTCGGCCATGATGATCGCGCTGTTCAGCCGCCGTTTTTCGGAAGGAAGCAACTCGATTATGACTTCGCAAATGTGGCTTCCGTGTTCCTCAACAAAACCGGACCACTCGCCTACAATGGAAAAGGCGTGCCTGACCAAGTCTTCGTTATCGTCACCCTTATGGGGCAACAGTTGACGGTCGCTGAGTCGGTTGGCGGCATCCTCGAGCTGCCGCACTGCCTGTATGGTGCGAGATACCGGAACACCCTGTGGAAACCGCACCCGGGCACGTAAGGTATCGCTGTCAATCTCAGGCAAGAGAATAAACGGCGGCCGCCCGCTGGCCCACAGGCCGATCATCACCACAAATAGAGAGAATACGGTTGACAGAGTCAGCCAGCGAGCAGTGATCGCCCGCCTGGCCAACGGCCGATAAACCCTGGTAACCACATACTCGATGCGTTGTTCAATCCGTTCACGAAAGGTTGTCCGCCAACTGCGTTTTTGGACTCTGCGCAGACAGTGCTGCAAATGCGATGGAAGAATGGCGAAAGCCTCCACGCTCGAAAATGTCAAGGCGAAGATCACGACCAGCGGAAGAACGGCAATGAACTTGCCCATTATTCCGACCACGAACAGCAGGGGCATGAAGGCCAGGATCGTCGTACTTGTCGAAGCCGTTACGGGTAAGAACATGCGTGCAGAACCATTTATGGCAGCCAATGCCGGGGTATCCCCTGCGGCCACCCGTATCCGATAGCCGTCGGCGATTACGATCGCGTCATCGACAATAATCCCCGAAACCATAATCAGCCCGAGCAATGTGATCATATTGAGGGTCTGATCCAAAAAGTGCATTGCGATCAGGGCCCCGGCAAAGGAGATGGGAATCCCCATGGCGACATAAAAAGATATTCGCAAGTCCATGAAGAGAGTCAATACGACGGCTACCAGAAGCATGCCTTGCAGTCCGTTCTTAAGCAGCATGTCGATGCGTCCCTGCACCTCCCGAGCGTTATCGGCCCAGACGCCTAATTGAATCTGCTCCGGGAGTTGAGGACGCTTCCACTCGACATAGTCATGCACGGCCGCCGAGATTACGCTAATATCCTGTTTCGGAGTCTTGAATATCTCCAGCAAGGCTGCTGGCTGCCCTTGGAAACGCCCAATCCTGACATCCTCGGCAAATCCATCCGTAACCCGAGCCACTTGGCCCAGCTTGATCAGTGTTCCATCCGGCTGTGCAATCAGTACCATATCCTCGAATTGCTGAGCCGTGTAACGCTGCCCGATGGTCCGTAAGGTCAGTTCCTCCGCATCGGTACGCAGAGTTCCGGCAGGCATATCGAGGCAGTTCTTGGCGACCAGGGCTGCCACCTCCTGCAAACTCAGGTTGTAGCGTAGTAATGCTTCCCGGGATAGCTCTATGGCAATTTCATCTTCACGCACACCGGTCAGGTCGATCTGGGCAACACCCTTCCGGCTGACTAGTTCGTCCTTAATCTCTAAAGCCAGTTCCTTGATTGCACGCTCGGAGGCCTGCCCATAAATCGCGAGATTAATCACTTGCTGGCGAATGAGCATTTCCGTTACGAGTGGTTTTTCCACCTCGGCCGGAAACGAATCTATTCGATCCACCCGATCCTTGATATCCAACATGGCGAGTCGATGATCGCGTACATCCTTCTTCAATTCGATAATAATGAAGGCACCATTCTCGTTCGCGAATGAAAAGATGTTTTTTATACTGGGCAGGCCTTCTAGAGCCTGTTCAATTTTCACACATACCCCACGTTCGCTTTCGTTCGGACTGGCTCCGGGGTATGGAACAGTGATAGTGATACGATCCAGGGAAAATTCCGGATAGGTTTCGCTAACCAAGCCGCGTCCAGAGATGACGCCCCCGACAAGCAGGCAGATCATCAGTCCGTTGGCAAAGACGGGGTTTCGAACACCGGCGGCGATCAGCCCCCGTAATACAGACATGTTATGGGGCTCCGCTTGAGGCACGGCCCGAGAAGTATACAGCTTTGGACCGGGCGTCGGCTAGTCGAATGGGTTGTGGCGTGTGGCTAACAGCGACGGATTCGATGTCCGTGTTCCGTTGCAAGCGCATTCCTTCTACAGCCTTGGGCAACGGAGACACGATTACCAGATCGCCGCTTTGTAATTCGCAGACCATAGTGTCAGCGATACCGCCTTGGAGAACATCAACCACTGGTTCGCCCTGTCCGAATGAGACCAGCACTTGCTCGCCGATATTGCGTAGCATGGGAACCTTTTTGATGGCCAGTTGACCATGATCAGGCCGGTCCGTTTCGGGCTGGAAGACGTAGACATATCGGCCTTCCTGGACGGCGTGTCGTGGAATAACCAAGGCATTGTCCAGCGGTTCAGTAGGCAATTCTGCCTTACAGAACATGCCTACCGACAAGGGCAATCGGTTCTGCCCCTGGCCCATCCGGAGACCGCGCATGACCTCGCGAATCTCGACCACCATGTGGGCCGTTCGCGTCATTTGATCCAGTCGCTCCAGACGAGTGACCTGCCCGGTCCAGGAAAATTCCTGCCCCATCATGGTCCAGGTCACCCTGGCCTCAGGCGGATCCGGCAATTCATCGCCTATCGCACTGGCGAAGACCTCCGGCCGCGACCATCGCAACTCACGGGGATCAACCACCACGGAAAGTTCCAGAGCTTCCATGTCAGTCAAGGTAGCCACGTGGAAATAAGCGTTGACCACCTGGGACTCCTGGGCAGACACTGAATCTACCCTGACATCACAGGGGCAGATAATTTTCGTATTATCCAGAAAGAGCTTGGCCTCATCGAGCTGGGCCTGGCTAACTGCCAGTAGAGCCTTAGTCTCATTGATCAAGACCGGGATCAGGTTGAGCTGGCTTTGGTATCCAAGTACCAGATCACGCTGACGCAGATGGCGTTCCTTGGCTAGTTCACGCTCGGCGTCGGTGCTGGCGTGTTCCAGGTTGTTCTCACGCTCGACACCTCGCTCCGCTAACTGCACCAAATCCTGGGCAACCTGAAGACGGTTTTCCAGAGCGATCTTTTCATGCTCGTGGCGATTGAGCATCGCCTTCAGGCGCGCGATATCAGCTTCGGCCTGACGAACTTTGGCATCGTAGATTCGTGAATCGATTTCGAAAAGCAGCTCACCCTTGGCAATAAAATTGCCCGGAGCCAGATCCTTATGCACCTGTACGAGTCGCCCGCTAACCTGGGGAACGATTTTAATCTGCCGCTTGGGCCGAATGGTGCCATATCCGACAATGGGAGACTCAAAGGTCTGTGGATTTACCGCAACCACCTGTACCCTGGGGATCCTGGTAGCCTGAGGTTGGCGGGCAGGCTGCACGGGATTCCGAACTAGCCATGCGCAGACCAAGGCAGCCGTGGCCAGCACCCCGACACACAAACAGACATTGATCACATATCGTAATGGGTGTGAATGCATTAACGAATCCACAAGTCTAAGGGACGCTATTATCGGTACTATACCAAAGCTAAATGCATGGCACTTGGTACCGCATACACAACGTCAAGCTCGATCCCTAAGCTGAAGGCCATCAGCCCCCCGCCCGCCGTACGTTAAGATACCGTAAACGCGATTATCATACTTGATTAGTACGTCGGATCAAGCGCCTGGGACGATTCCGCAAGGTATAATCCATTAAACCGAGATTTCCCATTTGACCTCGCCCGGCAATGCCGCCGGGCCGTGTTCTGTTATTGTACCAGCGCCCCCCGTTGCGCCTAC
>JAAYCU010000226.1 GCA_012729595.1 Phycisphaerales bacterium | reverse complement strand
GATAGTGAACATGGCGGTGTTCTCCGGTGTGTTGCTGTTCACAACATACATCGGCCAGAAACACCGCTTTTTATTCGCGCCAAGCCGCATCAGCCACCAAATCGGTCAGTTTGAGTTATCTGGTTGTTGTGGGCGAAGGGTATCTATCGATAAAACGATGCAGATATCAGGAAATTCGGTCATCAATACAGATGTGGAACTACCGTTACTTCGTCGTTTTCCCTACCCTTACCAGGCCATGCTGGCGATATGCAGCGATTTGGACGAAACGCCCGATTGGCGGACCTATTGGGAGATCATGCGGTTTTTGAACACGACGGAGACGACCTCGATGGGTCCGGGAGTCGGGCTGGAGGTCGGAAACTCCATCTATTTCGACATGCCTTCGGGCCAGTTCGCCTATTGGAATACCGACGACGCCGGCCGGGCCATGGTGCGTGCCTTAATTCATAGCGGTCACATTGATTGCCTGCATTCCTACGGCGATCTGGCGACGAAACGCGAACATGCGGGCAAAGCGTTGGATGAGTTGGCCCGGTACGATTGTCGGTTAAAGGTCTGGGTGGATCACGGGACGGTCGCTACCAATTTCGGAGCGGATATCATGCAGGGCCACGGCGACGAGCCGGGGCACGAGGCCTACCACGCCGATCTGACCTGCGGCTATGGGATTCGTTACGTGTGGCGCGGGCGGGTGACCAGCGTGATCGGGCAGGATGCCCGGCGATCGCTCCGGGGTCTGTTCAACGTGCGCCATCCGCTAACCTCGCTGCGGACCGTGAGCAAGGAATGGGCCAAGGGAGCCCGAGCCCGGCGCGGCGACATCAAGTATGCCATGCACGGGCCGAACCGGTTGATGAGGGATACCCATCTGCGGGATGGACGGCCTGTATGCGAATTCATCCGCTGCAATCCGCACTGGGGCGGCGTCAGTTGCGGTGATCGCCCTGATGGTTTACCCCAGGTGCTGACCAAGCGTTTTCTGGACGACCTCGTTGAGCGGCAGGGGACATGTATCCTGTACACCCATTTGGGCAAGATTCGCCGCCGGGAAGGGCCGCTGGAAGCCCCGGCCCGTCAGGCGCTTCGATTGCTGGCGAATTACCAGGAAGCCGGCAAGATCCTGGTGACCACGACACAGAGAATGCTGAAGTATTGTCGAATGATGCGGGAAATTACCACCACGATTGATGATGAAAATGTGGTGCATGTTCGGGTAGGTACTGGCAAGGACATATCATTCGACCGAGTAACAGAAATGGTGCTGGGTGGCCTAACAATATATGTTCTAAGACCGGATCGAGTGCGGGTTCGGATAGATGATCGCCCAGTATCTTCTCTTTGTCAAAATGGTCCTGACAAGTCCGGCCGATGCAGTGTGTCGCTTGCTTGGCCTGTACTGGACTTTCCGTACCAGTAATGGATTGTTTGCCAGAAATCCTTCGGATGGCCATCATGGAAGGTGGTTCATACAATGTTTATAATATATCGGATAGGTTTATCGCTGCCAACCAAGTCACGTAGTTGGTAGAGTGAATTCAGGGAGCCAACCGTAGATGGCAGATGCATGCCAGAGTATGCCGTGCCAGGATGTGTATCCAGTTGGCCGGACGTTCCAACCAGACTTGTCAACGGTTTGGTTGATGTCTTTTATTGCGCGTTTCGTGACACTTTTGGTGGATGTGATCACGTGTGTGGGGCAGGCTCGAACACTCAAATGGCCGGGCTGTCGGGCGAAACGCTTCGATGTAATGCTGACGGGTTCATTTTGCAGCAATGGTTGGCTTGAGGCGCATCTTCGGCCGATTATTATGACTTCGCAATGTCGTTGTATTTGGGTGGTGACCGATCAGCCTTTACAACAGTTTCCTAAGGTGATGTACATATGCCCTCATCGATTGCTGCAGCGAATGGTCGGCAAGACGCTTGCCCGGTCGTTGGCCTTTTTTTGGGCTGTATCGATCAAGCAGCCTCATGTTGTCGGTGGTTTCCACATGCTCTGCAATGGAATGCTGGCGCTATTGTGCGGGCGGCTCATCGGGGCTCGGGTTATCTACTTCTGCGTGGGGGGATGGGCGGAGTTTGTGGGTGGCGGGGCTTTCAGTGATAACCGTATTTTTGGTCGTATCGGTAATGCGGATCCACGACTCGAGAAATCGCTGTTGCGGATTGCTCGCCGTTTTGATCTGACCGTGACAATGGGGAAACGCGCTCGCCGTTTTCTCGTTGAACGAGGAGTCCGGTCCATCGTGGTGATCGCAGGCGGTATCGACGAAATCCGTTTTCGAGTACATGCAAACGAGGATGAGCCAAAGTATGACTTGATACTTGTTGGCAGACTTGCGCCGATTAAGCGGGTGGACGTGTTTCTACAAACAGTGAAGCTTCTTGCCACAGTTCGTCCCTCTGTATCTGCTGTTATTGTCGGTGATGGACCACTCCTAGCGCCAATGAAGAATCTGGCGAAAATACTTGGCATCCAAGATTGTGTTACATTCGCGGGTTTCCAGGTTGACGTATCTGCATGGCTGAAGCTCGCTCGTATTTTCGTGCTGACTTCCGATTCTGAAGGGCTGTCGCTCTCGCTAATGGAGGCAATGATGGCAGGGTTACCGGCGGTGGTCTCGGATGTTGGTGACCTACGCGACTTGCTGATGGATGGTCGCAACGGCTTTTTGGTCCGTCAGGGAGATCCGGCTGTGTTCTCTGAGAAGATCGCAAAGATATTGGCTGATGAGAATACTCTCAAGCAATTTGCAGAAGCCGCCCGGCTTTCTGGCCTTGCATATTCGCTTGATGCTGCAAGGCATAAATGGGAGAGGGTGTTCGCCTCGCTGATGCATCAGCCATTCCCCGAATAGCAGGTTTATAGCATGTAGAGTGACTCAAACTGACCGATTTGGTGGCTGATGCGGCTTGGCGCGAATAAAAAGCGGTGTTTCTGGCCGATGTATGTTGTGAACAGCAACACACCGGAGAACACCGCCATGTTCACTATCGACCGCAT
>JAAYCU010000225.1 GCA_012729595.1 Phycisphaerales bacterium | reverse complement strand
GATGCGGTCGATAGTGAACATGGCGGTGTTCTCCGGTGTGTTGCTGTTCACAACATACATCGGCCAGAAACACCGCTTTTTATTCGCGCCAAGCCGCATCAGCCACCAAATCGGTCAGTTTGAGTTAATTACTACACTTATGCGTTAGCGGGTTTCCTGGCAAATTCGTGGCATGATTATCAATACGGTTACGCTATGAGGGGGGCGTGAGCGCATCAGTATGAGGTATTTATCGATCACCTGACGGGGGTCGGCAACTTCACGATTGAGAGATACTCCACAGGCGACGATAAATCGCGGCAAGGGCGGCTATCAGAGAGGCCAATATTACAATAATTGCCCCGGTAGGTAGATTGGTTTGATAAGCGATAAGGAAGCCTCCCAGGCCGCTTATTCCACCGAGACAGGCTGCCAGCAACAGCGAACGTCCGTAACCCTTGACCAGTTGGAAAGTCGCCGCCGCAGGGCAGACAATCAGGCTATAGATCATCAGGCCACCAACGGTTTGGAAATTAACGGTCAGGACGACGCTGACCAGGATCAGGAAGATCGTCCAAACCAGGCCAACATGCACTCCGGCGGCGGCGGCCTGTTGGCGATCAAACATGATTGCCCTCATTTCCTTATAGCAAGCGATGATAAAAATCAGCAATGCGAGGGCGGCGGCCAGCATGAGAACAACTTCACGCCATCCGCAAAACAGCAAACTACCCCAGAGCAGGCCGAGAATATCGTTATCACTTTTTCCGCGATTTCTCATCAGGCCGATGCCCAGGAAGGTCAGGCCCATGGTAAGTGTAAACAGTACGGCCAGCACGGTATTGGTATCGACCCTCATTCGATGCGGATCGATCATGCCCAAGACCAAGGCCGCCAGCACCGCGCCCGCCAACGCCGGCAGTAGAAGCCACGGTCCGTTCATCCCGGCAAGCGAACCGAGCACGGCGCCGGCCAAAGCGGCATGAGACACGCAGATACCCAGGAACGGAATACGCATACCTACGATGTATACCCCCAGTACGCCGGTGGAGGCTCCGGAGATAAGGCCACCCAGCATGACCGGAATCCAGAAAGCATCCATTACGATCGTCCTCCCCCGGCGGGAATAATCGCATGACGGGCAGCGGCGTGCATGACCGATAGACCGGGCCCGTAGAGTCGTGCAATGCGTTCGGCGGTCAATACTTCCTCTGGTGTGCCTTGGGCAGTGATGCGACCGCTTTCCAGAAGGGCCATACGCTTACATGATGGAGGAATAACTTCCATTTCGTGACATACCAGCACAACAGTAAGGCGAGTCCGTGCGTGCAGGCTTTCCAGGGTCCGCACAATTTGCTCGCGCCAGCCAAGGTCCAGATGAGCGGTGGGTTCGTCAAGGAGGAGTAGCTCCGGTTGTTGGACCATCGCCCGAGCAATCAAAGCCTTGCGTTGCTCCCCACCGGAAAGTTCGGCATAACCTTGGTCGGCCAACCCGGCGATACCCAGTCGCTCCATCCATTCGTCCACCAGGCACCAATCGCTGGCCCGCAACGGGCGTAACAGGCCGACAACCCCGGTACGGCCAATAGCTACCACTTCGCGGGTCGTCAACGGCAACTCGCTGCGACCGGCAAGATTCTGGGCAACGTAACCAATGCGTCGCCGAAGGCCGACCCGAGCCGCCCCACCGCATTCATGGAGCGGCTCACCAAGTATCCACACTTGTCCGGCCTGCGGACGCACCAAGCCAAGACATGATGTCAACAGAGTGCTTTTGCCAGCTCCGTTCGGGCCGATGACCGCAAAAACCTCGTGATTAGCGACGGTCAGTTGATCCAGGTCGAGAATATCTTTCCGGCCCGCGGTTACCCGGAGCCCCTCGATCCGAATAGCCGTCATGCTCATCGCTGGCCTCCAGCGAGGAGTAGGCGCCGAACGTTTTCCCGGAGCATATCATCGAAAGGCGTCTCTTGGCCGGCCAGCGTGGGAAAGTTGGCGAAGACGACAACTTCAGCGTCCAACCGAGTGGCCAAGCGATCGGCCAGGCGTCGGCCTTCGGGTTCGTTGGCAATGATGATTTTGACCTGCTCGCCCAGTGCGACCTGAATAGCCTGGTCAATTTCTACGGGGCTGGTGACATCGGAACTGGTGAAGGCGCCGGCCACCTTCAATCCGAGGTGGTCGCAGAAGGCCTGCTGGTGCCGACTGCAAAGCACCGGTCGACCGATCAAGCCATGCTCGGATAAAGCTCTATCGATCTCGGCAGTGGTTGCCGTCAAGCGTTGCTCTATTGTCGCCATACGGTCTCGGGACACGTCAGGCTCCAATATGCCGGCGGAGACGAGGGCTTCCGAAGCTTGTCGGCAAACTTCCAGGTAACTTGCCGGCACACACAAGCCACTGTCAACCTTAATACCCACAATTAGCGGGGCAGCCTTACTCGATCCGCCCAGTTTTTCATCCAAACCTGACTGAAAATCGAACCGTAGCAGGAGTCGGCAGCGGCGTATGGTTTCAATCTGGCCCGGCTGCAGATCGAAATGCCCGGGACACTGCCCCGGCCCGGCCATTTGGAAAACCTCGAGAGATTTATCAAACTCGCCCAGGGCACTTTGTAAATAGCTGTTGGTAACTGCCACGGTATAGGTGTCTGTCGGCGACATGGGGGCGCGACGGCACCCGCCCGAACCCAAGGCCAAGCCTGCCAATAGGGTAACACCAAGAATATTTTGTTTCATTATCATTCTGCTGGACTCACCAAAGGTCAGGTATTACGATTATACTCATAGTAATACCCCGTATGCCTTATAACAGGATGAGACATGAATAGCAAAAATGAGGAAGGACAACAGGCAAGCGATCCTCGGATCGGTTTTTTCGACTGTCACGCGGCAACGTGGGATAGCAACGGGCCGAAGGCCACTGATACGCTCCAACGCCTGAAAAAACTGAGGGATTTGCTCGGATTGCATGAGGGTGAAAATCTATTAGAGGTCGGTTGCGGTACCGGGCAAATTACCGCATGGCTAGGCGAGAGTGTCCGGCCTGGGCGAGTGACGGCCATAGATTTTTCGGAAGCGATGCTGGAGCAGGCCAGGAAGAAACAGATCGAGGCCGATTTTCGGTGTCTTGACGTATGCCTGGACAAGCTGGGTACGCAGGTTTACGAGGTGATTCTTTGCTTCCACAGCTTCCCGCATTTTCGAAACCAGAACGCCGCCCTTGCGAATATGTCCCAGGCCCTAAAGCCCGGCGGCCGCCTGGTGGTGATGCACCTAGCGGATAGGCGGCACATCAATGCCTTACACGACGGGGTGGGTGGAGCGGTCGCAGGAGATCATTTGCCGGATCAGGAGAGCTGGCTACGGATGCTTGCCGCAGCCGGGTTGGATATGACACGGTGGATCGAGCAGGACGATCTTTTCGTTGTCCAGGCCGAACCGTCCTGATCTTCTGCGATTCTAGACTATGGATGCAGCCTCGGCTACTAACCGCACGGTCTGGTCGTACGATTCATCAGTCAGCTCCATGCGCACATGGCGAATACCTGAGGCTTTTAAACGTTCTATGCGCGGCATATCGAGTCCAACTAGCTCGGCATGGATGGTATTGCCCCCGACGGCATCTGTCTGAACCGGCAATGATACTCCATAACGATCACGTAATTCCAGGCTATGCTCGCGGCAGGGGCGAGAGCACTCCGAACAAGACCTGCCACCGTGCAGATGTGCCCCATATAGGCCCTTACACCGAAACTTCTCTGCGTTTTGCGCGCATGTTATCCGGTATCAAGCGGCCGGTCGAGCAAGGGCTTGGGGATAGTGATCATCATGAATCGCCAGGATAGCGGACATCATCGCG
>JAAYCU010000224.1 GCA_012729595.1 Phycisphaerales bacterium | reverse complement strand
GGAAGGCCATGCCGGTCAGCTTGCCCTTGACCTCGGGGATGCACAGAGCCACGGCCTTGGCCGCCCCGGTCGAGGCCGGGATCGCGTTCTGCGATGCGCCGCGGCCGCCGCGCAGGTCTTTCTTGCTCGGCCCGTCCACCGTCGGCTGGGTCGCGGTCATCGCGTGGATCGTGGTCATCAGGCCCTCGGCCACGCCGAAGTTATCCAGAACCACCTTGACCACCGGGGCCAGGCAGTTCGTCGTGCAACTGGCGTTGGACATGATCGTGTCGGTGGCCGGGTTGAATTTGTCCTCGTTCACGCCGATCACGAAGGTGGGGATATCCTTATCCTTGGCCGGCGCGGAAATAATAACGCGTTTGGCACCGGCTTGCAGGTGCTTGCCGGCCCCGGCCTTGTCGGTGAACTTGCCGGTCGATTCGATAACATAATCGACCTTGAGGTCTTTCCAGGGCAACTGGGCAGGGTCCATGACCGACAGGCACTGAATCTTTTTGCCGGCGATAACGATGTTCTCGCCCTCGGCATGGATATCCACCTTGGCCCGGCCGTGGGTCGAATCGTATTTGAGCAGATAAGCCAGATTCTCCGCGGGCACCACGTCGTTGACCGCGACAAATTCCAGATCCTTGTCTTCCATGGCCGCCCGCAAAACGAGCCGCCCGATGCGTCCGAAGCCGTTGATTCCAACACGAATGGCCATGATCTGACCTCCTGATGCTTAAACTATTACTTAAACAAACAACCCAGGGAATTTCCACGCGAAAAACCCTTTGTCCGAGCAGGGAAAATACGCTTTTTCATGCCGTTGGTCAAGAAGGCCAGGAAACCATTCCCGGCCTGTACGTCGATCATAAGCGACGGTAGGGGGGGGCTGTATATCGCGCCCCCCTCGGCCGGGGTGATCGACTTTCATCACAAGCCGGTTCAAGCTGACCCCAGGTCATTTTCTTTTCTGTTCTCATATTGAGCAGGCCCCTTGGTCTCCTGCGAGATGATATGGACTGTCCCACTTAATCCAGCACGACCCTCTTGTTATTGGTCAGTGACGCCCCCTTTTCTCAATATCACATGGTTGGCGAAGGTCTCTATTGCCGCCCGATCATTGCTGGCTGATAAGCCTCAAGGTTCAGGAAGTCTCCACCTATCGCAAAGGTCTCTTGCATAGATGCAATGGCTTTATGCGCGTCAAACTGGGCCAGTGCGTCGGTAGCAGCATGGATATCCAGCATTATGCGGGGGGAAGCTGGCGAAAAAGTGAAATCGGCTAATCGCAGCATTCTTGGATCGGTATTATGGCTGGTTTTGAAAATCAGGCTTCTGTCGGAAGGGTGATACACCGCGCTAAATAGAGTGCTGTCGATGACAGAGTCCAAGAGCTGCATGGCGGTATCCTGAATAGTGCTTTCCGTATGCGGTATTCCATGGCGAATGGCACAAGCCAAACGAGCAAATCGGTCCAGTGATTCAGTGGAACTCGGATCAATGACGCTATTACCTCCAAAAGCAACAAAGGCGGATAGATGGCGGAGGGATTCGTCGTACCAACTGTTGGTTACCACGGAAGGGTGAAAAGAATGCCCCGCATAAAAGAGTGGTTTTCCATCACGGTACTCCAGTAGAGCAGACTTGCCCGCGGCGTCTCCCAATAAATAGTGCATCTCCACGCGGCCAGGGGGAATTGCCACATGTTCTGCTTGTGTCCGGACTTCCTCTACGCAGGCGCAGGTGTCTAGCATGAATTGCATCCATTCAAATTCCAACAACGCGCCGCGCCCTCGGCAATCGGGATATGCCGTACCTGGCATCCAGAGGTGTTCGACAACGAGCCCGCACTCGTTGATTCCTCCCATTGGGAAATCCGAACCGAGCATATTGACCGTCAGGCTGCCCCAACGACTGTCCCAACGCGCCGGGGACAGGTCGCCCTTAACGACGCTTTGCTTGGCGATGCCACGATGATTGCTCATGATGTATCCGGCCGTAAAGGGAACATCTAGATTGCGCGCAATCCACAGGTCAGATTCAGTGTGGAGGCAAAAGGCCGAACAGCCCAGCAGGGAAATAGGGCAGGTCATGTTACGCTCCAAATTAGATCAGGATAACTCATGTCGTACCTTATTCCGAGGGGAAAAAGTGGACATCACTGATGATGGACTCACGCGGTGTCAGGATTTCCATCTTGACACCACGCCTTGCGGGACCGCTGTGTCGAGATTTCTATCTCGATACCATTTCGTATGGGATTCCCATCCCCATGCAGCAGGGGGACGGATTCAGGTGCCCGCACTTTTTGGTTTATGGACAAAGCGCGTAGCGCGTGGCGGGCTGGGCGAAACCCGCGAATTGCCGCGAGATATCCGCGAAGTCTTCGCTGTCCCAATCATCGGTGTAATGATAGAGATACAATTTGCGTCGAATGTCTTCAGGCAAGGTTCTCAGCTCACTGAGCAGGGCGTGTACCGGTCCGGACTGGTCGTGCAACTGGACTTCATGAAAAATGATCCGGGCCTGTTGCCACAGAGGACCGTTGGCTTGCGGCTCGAATTTGGAATCGCCGGAAAAACACGCCGACTGTCCAGTCTGGATATCCTTTATGGAAAGCCCGAAGGAAGGCCAGTCGTATTTTCGTTCGATGGTCAGGTGATCGGTTGCGAAGGGCTGAATCTCATAACGGTCCAGCATCGGAAAGGCTTCGAGCCAGGGGCGCCCGGTGGCGTCCGGGGCCGCGTCGGCCAGTATCCGGAGTTCATAGTAATCATCAAGAACGGCCCGTCCGCCCGTCTTGGCCTCCATGCCACCCATAAGGCAGTTTTTCCATAACTTGGTCAACATGGATGCCGAGCCGATCAAGATCGGTCTGGTCCGGGGGGCGCACTCTCCGACTTTGGAATAAGCACGAATGAACCCCATTTCCTCCAGGCCGCCTATGTGGTCCGCGTGGAGATGAGTCACGAAAACCTTGTCGATCGCGGAGTAATTGATCCGTCCGCTATCGTTGAGATAGGCATATTCCGGCTGTTGCATGAGATGATACAGTGCCAGCGGGCCGGTGCCCCCGAAATCTATCAGCATGGTTTCGTCAGGCGCGGTTTGCCGCTCCGGTCCGTCAACCCAGGCCTCGATCAGCGC
>JAAYCU010000223.1 GCA_012729595.1 Phycisphaerales bacterium | reverse complement strand
CGATCCGTGAGCCCTTCCCGAGATGTCTGGAACATCCCTCGCCCTGTCGATATGTGTGTGCATACCGACTCGTCCACCACATAATCAAACCGGCGGATTTACAACATGTTCAAGCCGGCGCCAACAGAAAACGTCTCATCAACGCTGACCCGATTCGAAAAAGTAACCGCGCCTCCGGCGTAGGCCGAGCCATCGATAGTCGCCCCACTCCAGCCGTAATCGCTGATATTCCCCCCTGAATAGAGATTGGCGGATATGGTTACCCCGTTTATGCCCACATTCCCGCCGGCCTCTACGATTCCTCCGAACGTCGTATAATACTGCGCGGTCATATTGCCGCCGACGTGCAAGACATGATCTCCCGTCCCGGATAAATACATATTGGAGGATCGCAAATCGGCGTCGCCCGCCGCTCCCGCCGGCCCATAAAAGGTTGCTTGAAAGCGATTGTCCGCCGTGCCTATGTTGCCCAGCGAATAAACGCTGAAGTACTCGAACGGCTGTATTGTATCGGCCGATACGGAACCGAAGCCCACCAACAGGCCCGCGACCGGCAACAACACCCAACGACTGTATTTGCACGTATCCATGATATTTCCCCTTTGCGTAATATTTTTCTTAACGAGAACAACTCCGCAAAGAAAAGTACGATACGCGCAAGCCGACAGGCAACTCGGTTTTGAAAATAATATTTACCCCGCTCCTGACTTGGCTCTGAGTGGCTGATTATTGGAACTTGCCGACGGGTTTGTCTGTAAACCGTCTGGTTCACGTGCAATCGGTCGGGGGCAGCCTGAATTCGCCGCCATCCAAGCCCAACTCGCGATGTTTTTTGTTGAGGGTGTTACGATTGATACCAAGATAGTCGGCAGCCTTGATCTTGGTTCCGCCGCAACGTTTCAGGGCCTCGCCGATTAACGCCCGTTCCATAAGAGACATGAACCGCGGCCAGATCTGACCCTCGACGCCGATTCGGACGTCGCTCATGGCCCAGCGGACCAGTTGCTCTATCAACTCGTCCGGAGATTCCATCCTGCCCCGTGGACGGTCCTTGTCGGCGAAGGCCCGAATGGCGGTCGGCAGCAGGTCCATGGTGAAATCCTGCCCGTCGGAGAGTACGACCGCCCGCTCGATGGTGTTCTCCAGCTCACGAACATTGCCCGGCCAATAATAACGCAGCAATAGGTTCAAAACGTCGCGGGACATGCGGCGGAGATTGCGATCATTCTCCGCATTGTACTTGTCAAGAAAACAATCGATCAGTTGGGGAATGTCCTCTTTGCGATCTCGTAGCGGAGGCAACTGGATCACTACCACGTTGAGCCGATAGTAGAGATCCTCCCGAAAACGCTTGGCCCGAACTTCTTCCTCCAGGTCCAGATTGGATGCGGCGATGACCCGGACATCGACGGAACGTGTGCGATAGTCACCGACTCGCTCGAACTCTCTTTCCTGGAGCACGCGTAGCAGCTTGACCTGGAGGGTCATCTCCATGGTGGCAATTTCGTCGAGAAAGATCGTCCCGCCATTGGCCGCCTCAAAACGCCCGGTCTTGTCCCGAATCGCCCCGGTAAACGCGCCTTTAATGTGCCCGAATAATTCGCTTTCCAGAAGATGGCCGGATAGGGCCCCGCAGTTTACCCGGATGAAAGGCTTGTCGGCCCGATCGCTGTTGTAATGGAGGGCTTTGGCGATCAATTCCTTGCCGGTCCCCGTTTCGCCCATTATCAGAATAGTGGCTCGGGCGCGAGCTACCTGCTCAATGGTACGAAATACGCTGAGCATCGGCGGTGAGGAGCCTATGATGTTGGCGAACTGATAGCGGTCGTGCATGATCTTGCGCAACTCCGACAATTCGTCGAGCAGTTCCTCTTTTTCACGGTGGACCATGCCGCTGATACAGACGGACTGGGCAATCATGGCGGATACAATGGTCAGTATCTCCACCTCATGATCGAGAGTCGGTTGATCGACAAAGGGCTTGTCCGCGCAGAGTACGCCGATAGTCTGGCTTTCGCTGGTAATAGGCAGACCAATAAAGCTATATGGTTGTTCATGGCTTTTACGCGGCCGGGTCCGATCCAGATAATCGGGCTCTTGGCGAACATCGGAAATTACCCGCGGCAGACCGGTGGTAAAGACCTGTCCGGTAACTCCCTCTCCAAGGGCATAAATGCCGCGGGCCTGCTCCTCCGGGGTCAACCCGTGGGCGATTTCGATACGCAATTGCCCGCTGACCGCATCCAGAATCACCAACCGGCCTGTTTCAAAGCCCAGTTCGGCGGCCAGAACACGCATCACACGATCAAATACCTTTTTCAGATCCAGGGAGCTACCCATAATCTGGCTGATTTCTCGAAGGATATTCAGCGACATAAGCTCCGAACCTCTGTTCTTTTCTCGGACTTTGGTGTCTTTTTCAGGCAACACGTGCCACTCCATTGCGCAATTTCTTGTTATGCATTCGATGTACCAATCCAAGAGACTGGCATTGTTATGAAATTAAGCCTAATACGCATATTACATCTATGCAATGCCTAAAATAGTAACACTCGGCGGGGCGTTGTGCGTTCGCAATAGGCAGTGAATGATTTTACCTACTTTTTGCATGCCTCACAATGTTGTGTATCATACGTTATGAATGTTGGCTCTTAATGCGTTAAAAATACGATCCGGGAGGTCGTTGACACCGCCCAGCGAATCATCTAGCTTGTCGCCTCTTTTAGATCAGCGGAGCATCCGCCGGACTAGATATATTCAACGAAAGGCAATCTTCAGCTATGCCGAACATATTCGACTATGACTGGTTTACGGGGTCGGCCTATCAACGTCAGAAGGAGCAGGCCCGCCTGCGCTGTGCCTACAAGAAATTCCCGGACGTACCCCGTGAGCAGGCCACCGACCATGGCGATTGTCAGCGTTTCCTGAGCGAGCTGGAGGTTCGTACCCTGCTCTATCTACGCGACGGGTTCAGCTACGAGATGAAGGAGATGGTGGATCTGGGACCGCGCAGCCTGATGAGCTTCGAGTGCGAGCCGGTCGACGACCAGTACAAGGTCGGTGCATTTATTGTATCCGTGCTATTCGAGGAGATTGTCCGGGTCGAGGTCTTCGCCGTTCATCCGTCTGAGAAACCGGAAGATACGCCGATCATTACCGGATTCCGCCATCGGCCTTCGGATTCCGCCCTGCTCTATGACGACACCCGCGACCAGCGGGATTCGACCAACGATGCGGGCGACGGTTGCGAATGCTCCTGAGGGTTGCCCGCGGCGGTCGCGTTCCTCCCGGATTAGGGCGCGTAGCGGTCAAAGCCGAGATGTGCCTTGAGCTTTTCGAGCATTTCATAAATGATCGGGCAGGTAGAAGCCCTTTCGAGGATGTCCAGCATATGCTCGGTAATAGCCCCGCCGATATAGGGGTAGCCGCGGCACGGGTCGGGGCGATCTTCGTACACCGTGCATCGGTTGCCGTCCAGGAAGGGGCAGGGAATCTCCTCGATACACCGCTCGCCAAAATCGTTTTCCGCAACATAGCGTTCGACAAAAGCATCGGAGGTTATATTCAGACGTGCCGCCAGCCGACCTATCTCCGTTGCATCGACCGGCGGGCGAGTTTGCTTACAGCAGGCGGCGCATTGCAGGCAATCCATCCGGGCGGCGGCTTCTCTGGCGAAGTGTTCGGCGGCCGCATTGATTTTGGCCCGGCTGCACGAAGTCATCCTTAGAAAAGTGCGGAACCGCCAGTTTTCTTCCTCGCGTTCCTGAAAGAGGCGAGCAACAACCGTAGGATCTTTTTCCATGTTGCTTACTTGGTCGCGCGAAACGAGGCATCCAGTTTCTCGCCCACTCCGTTAAGGGCAGCTTGTAATTGCGGATCGATCATGATGGCACGTCGTTGCGGAGCCGAATCGGTTGTCGGCCGCGTCACCGAGGGCAGCCCCTCGGTAATATAGACCTGCCGCCAGGAGTCGTTCATGGCTTCCTGTTGTTCGGCGGTCAGCGATACTTCCTTGTCCGGAGTCACCCCTGTCCCGTGAATCCGCTGGCCCTGTGGCAGGTAATAGTACGCAATGGTCAGTTTGACGGCCCCATCGAGCCCGGCGATGCCGGGTATATCAATCAATTCCTGAACGCTACCCTTGCCGAACGACCGCTCGCCGACCAGTTCGGCCCGGCCGCGATCACGCAGAGCGCCGGCCAGAATCTCAGACGCGCTGGCGGATCCCCTATTGATAAGAATAGCCAGAGGGAAATCAGGGCAGGTATGGTCTCCATTGGCCTGATAAGCCTGTTCCTGCCTGCTACGATAGCGGATCGTGACGATCGGGCCATCCGCCAGGAAGCGGTTGGCGATGGCGACCACGGCATCGAGTAACCCGCCGGGGTTATCCCGCAAATCCAGCACCAGGCCGCGCATGTGTTGCCGGTTCAGCAGAGTACTAAGAACGTCGTCAAATTGCTTGGGCGTGACCTGCTCGAAACTGGTTATACGGACATAGCCGATGCGACGCTCGGGGTCGAT
>JAAYCU010000222.1 GCA_012729595.1 Phycisphaerales bacterium | reverse complement strand
CCTTGCGTGCTTCACCCATTGGATTCTCCTGATTTTAACGGCTTGAGGTTCATTTTCACCTGTATTCATTGGGGAAATCGTCACCTCATTATACGCCGCTGCAAGTGTCATCTGGGAAATCCGGGATCAATGGTCGCCTGCCACCGGACTGGATGATCCGAACATACTTAATCCGACCGCCCGACCGTCGGAGAGTCAGACATACACTCTGACCGTAACCGACAAACTCGATGCGTCGGTTACGGCATTCGATACCGTCAACGTAACTGTCGTCCCGCCACTGGTGGTAAGCGCCGGACCGGACAGGACGGTGTTGCCAGGGGAGAGCGTCAACCTTGAAGGAACCGTTGTTGGTGGTTCAAGACAATACACTTTTGCGTGGGTACCGGAGACATATCTGGGCGATCCAAGATCGTTAAGGCCGCTTTGTACTCCTTTGCAGAGTCTTACATACACCCTTAGGGTAACTGATACCGTACTCAACGAGACCCAGGAAGCCCAGGTTAATATTACGGTTTCGGGGGGCGGCGGGGGAGGGGTTTGCGGCCTGACCGGTGGGGCCGGCCTGATGTTGACTGGCCTTAGCCTGGTTGGCTTGCGGCAATCTCGACGCAAATGGCTCGGCTAAAAGGATAGGCCAGCGGCATTGTGGTTCGCCCCTCACGCTGATGTCCGGGTGCATATTACGGCGAAATCCTCGGATGCGTATCGCATGCGCAACGGACCGGTCGGAGCGTCTTGCCAAACCTAACTGCCCGTGTTAGTTTTTCCCGGAAGCCTGATTTAAGAGAAACAGGACTGCCATGCGTATGGCGAGGCCATTAGAGACTTGCCTCAGAATGGAACTGTTCGGACCGTCCGCCACCTCGCTGGACAACTCCACGCCGCGGTTGATCGGTCCCGGATGCATGATCAGAAGGTCGGGCTTCGTGCCTCTAAGCCGTTCCTGGGTCAACCCGAACAAACGTACGTACTCTTCACGACTGGGGAATACCTGGCTCGATATACGCTCATGCTGTATGCGTAGCATGTTGACCACATCCGCGTCCTTCAAGGCCGCATCCAGGTCATAACTTGTTTTGGCGCCCATTTTCTCGAACGCTCGGGGAACCAGAGTGGTAGGACCAACCAAGGTCACTTCGGCCCCTAATCGCTTCAGACCCCAGAAATTTGATCGGGCTACGCGCGAATGGGCGATATCTCCTACGATCACCACCTTGAGGCCGGCGATGCGGCCTTTACGCTCGCGAATGGTGAAAATATCGATCAGCCCTTGGGTCGGATGTTCGTGCTGGCCGTCTCCGGCATTGATTACGTTGCAATCGGTACAGCGGGTGATGTAGTGGGGGGCCCCGGCCGCCGAATGCCGGATGATGAACGTATCAACACCCATCGCTTCAATGTTGCGCACCGTGTCCCGCAGGGTTTCGCCCTTGGTGACCGAGGATTTGCCTGCCGAGAAGTCCAGCACATCCGCAGACAGACGCTGGGCGGCCAGAGTAAAGCTCATCCGCGTTCGCGTCGAATCCTCGAAAAATAGATTAACCACCACTCGGCCGCGCAACGCCGGTACCTTTTTGATGCTGCGCGTGGATATTTCCTGGAAGCTCTCGGCTGTGCGAAAAATATGCTCGAGTTCCTCACCGCTCAGTTCTTCCAAGCCGAGCAGGTGTCGACGGGTCCAGACAACCTCTGGCTTACCCAAATCGGTATGGGCTGCAGGCAGGGGTGAAGACTTTGTGGTTTTCGTGTTTCGAGTGGTCTTCATCCGACGCGCACCTCGTCGATGCCATCCGATTCGGTCAGACGGACGGCTACAGGCAGATCTTCTTGCACAACGCGGACGCCTACATAGTCGGCCTGAATGGGGAGTTCCCGGCCCGGTCGTTCGACCAGTACCGCCAGTCGAATTGCTCTCGGGCGGCCCAAGTCAACAAGGGCATCGAGAGCGGCTCGCACAGAGCGGCCCGTATGCAGAACGTCGTCCATCAGAATGATGAAACGTCCGTCAATGTCAAAAGGAATATCAGTTTTTCGGAGTACCGCTTGCGGGCCACGTTCGGCCAGATCGTCCCGGTACAGGGTAATATCCAAGGTGCCCGCGTCGATCCGCTCGGCTCCGAGGTGGTGCAGGATATCAACCAGCCGTTGCGCCAGTACCTCACCCCGGCTGCGAATACCTACTACCGCCAAGGGGACGCCTTCCGGCAAATTAGTTAGTATCTCGCGGCCAAGCTTCTCGAGGCAGCCGGCCATCGCCTGCTCGTCCAATAAAATCTTTTCCTGAGATTCAGCCATGGGTACAAGCGTACCCGCCCATGAGGCAACTGGCAAGTAGAAGACCTTTCCACGGAATGCGCCATAAGCACCGTGATACGCAGGAGGGTGAAGGGTGCATAACGCTTGGCAGCATGGTCTGGCACAGGACAATCCGGTTGGGCTATCGATGCTTGTTCAGCGTTATACTTCCCGTGCTTGCGTGGCGCAGGCGACTTAACCGGCAATGTGACGCTCAACTGCGTCGCAGATAAGATGATAGGCCAACTGATGCATTTCCTGAACTCGGTCGCTGTCCTGATGGGGAACGCACAGGCAGTAATCGCATAGTGGTTTGAGTTTCCCGCCGCTCGCCCCGGTGAATCCGATCACTATTGCCTGCAGGGCCCTGGCCACATGAACAGCCTCGATTACGTTAGGTGAGTTTCCAGAAGTCGACAAGGCCCAGACCACGTCACCGGCCCTAACCAAAGCCTCGACCTGGCGCGTGAAGATATGCCCGAACCCGTAATCGTTGCCGATCGACAAGAGGTTGGAGCTGTCCGTAGTCAATGCCGTGGCCGGCAATCCCCGCCGTTCGCGTTTGTAGCGGCCGACCAGTTCGGCGGCGATATGCTGGGCATCGGCGGCACTACCGCCGTTGCCGAAAATAAAAATCCGCCCATTATCCTCAACCGCAGTTATGATCGCACGGCTAATATCAGCCAGGATACCGAGTTGTTCGCGGACCCCATCCAGCATTCGGGCATGGTCTGCGATACCGGCCTGGAAAAGCTCTTTCATGACTTAATCCTTGAACGAATACGGTTTACAATCTGAGTTGTGCTGATCCCTTCCACAAGCGGCAGCAGTACCACGCGTCCCCCGCCGGCTTCCACATGTTCCTGTCCGACCACCCCGCGATCAGACCAGTCCTGCCCCTTGATCAAGACGTTCGGTGAAACTTTTTCGATTATGTTTTGCGGGGTCGGCTCGTCAAAAAGGACCACGTAATCGACGCTCTGCATGGCGGCCAGTACTTCAGCCCGTTGATCCTGCGGTACAATGGGGCGTTCGTTGCCTTTGTTCTGGGCTCGGACCGATGCATCGGAATTCAAGCCGACCACCAACACGTCGCCCTGGGCTCTGCATTCCTGCAGAAAACGCACATGTCCGGCGTGCAGTAGATCGAAACACCCATTCGTAAAAACCACGATTTCGCCGCGGGTTTTGCGCAGGGTTAACTCGTCAGCTAATTCCTCTGGACGACGTATTTTGGAGGCATCAGCCCCCAGTGACATACGCAATTCCGCCAGCATTTCCTCACGGGTGATCGGAACACAGCCGAATTTTTCCACCTCCAGCCCACCCGCGACATTAGTCAGTTTGGCCGCCTCCTCCCAGTCGGCCCCGGCAGCCCGGGCAGCGGCCAGCATGGCCAGAACAGCGTCACCTGCTCCTGTATTGTCGTACACGTTACGCGGGCGAGTAGGTATGTGTAGTGGGGGTTGATTGGCTAAGGCCATAATCGTACCGTCACGGTCTAGAGTTATCAGCAGTCCGCCAAGAGCATATTTGTCGATTACCTGGCTGGAATGGGCCAAGATGGTTTCGACCGAATCGTTCGGACACGGACAAACTTTTAGAAACTCCGCGCGGTTCGGTGTAAGGATCGTGGCCCCGCGGTATTTGTTGTAATCGGACAGTGGGGCGGGATCCACTAGCACGGATTTGCCTAATGCCGCCGCTTTGGTAATCACCTGCTGGCAAAGGTGCTCGGACAACAGGCCCTTGTTGTAATCCTCGAGACAAACGAGGCCTACTCCCGCGATCGCCTGGAGAATGATTTTCGCAAGACGATCGGTGTCCGGTGGATCAAGCGGAGAGGTGGTCTCTTCGTCTACCCGAATCAACTGCTGGCGATGCCGATGCTGAGCCAAACCGATGAACCTAGTTTTCGTCGTGGTCGGACGGTCGGTAAGGGACAACAGGCCTCGTGTATCGATACCCTGAGACTGCAGCAAGGCTCGCAATCGAGAGCCTGCGTCATCCGCACCGACCGCTCCACAACAGTGTACGGCGATGTTCAGAGCACATAAATTGGCGGCGACGTTACCCGCGCCGCCCACTCTATGCTCTTCATGTTTTTTCCGCAGGACGGCGACCGGCGCTTCCGGACTGATTCGCTCGGCATCACCGTACACATAACGGTCTAGAATCAAATCGCCTACCAGCAGGATCCGCTGGCCACCGCATTTTTCCATCAATTCGATTAAACGGGGAACCAATATATAGGTCTCCGGCAACAGGATATCATACCACAACGTTGCTATTACCTGCTTCGCGTCCGCACGCAAAATGTTTTCGCGGCAATGCAATCGTCCGCCATCCTACGCAGCTACCGATCATGCGTCAATCGCGAAAAGAGTCCTATAATCTATGCGTTTGCAGGAAAACAGGCGTACTTTTCTCCAGTGTATAGATCGACTCAAGCCCAAGTGCTCGGACGCCCGATAATCTTCTTGCGGTCGATAGCCTAATCCCATTAAGAGCGAGGTGGCGTTGGTGAACGAATCTTCCTATGTATGTCCCTATCTGGATTATAGAGATGCGCGCTGTGCCGATCTGTTGACGATGATGAATATCAATGGGGCATTCCGTTTGTGTGTCGGCGATTATGAATCCTGCAATATCTATCACCAGATCCGATTGGCCGAAATCCGCCACGAAAAAGAACTCGCCATCCTGTCTGGCGCCTGACTCACGGCCAGGGCCATCCTCTTTATCCGTATGGATAGAGAGGTTTCTCAACCGCGTTTGGTCGGAGTGCGGATTGGCCGAGAATACCCTGTCCGCTTACCGGGGTGATCTGGCGGCCTTCGCGGAATTCCTGGATAGCCACCTTATAACCGCGCCAGATATGGGCCCACATGATGTCCAATCCTTTTTGATCGAGCAGCGCGAGCACAAGAAATTGGCCATTAGTTCTATTGCTCGGCGTCTGGTGACGATTAAACTTCTTTTAAGATTCTTATATGATGAAGGTTATATAAAGCGGGATTTGGCAACGCTGATCGAGTCGCCAAAGAAATGGAAATTCCTGCCGAGAACCTTGAATCTTCGCGAAGTCGAAAGATTGCTGGCCCAACCCGAGGAAGACGACCAGCTCGGCATCCGTGACCGAGCAATCCTGGAGCTATTTTATGCCTGTGGTTTGCGGGTAAGCGAACTGGTGGGCCTGCGCTTGGAAGATGTTAAACTGGATCTCGGTTATCTGCGATGTTTCGGCAAGGGGAATAAGGAGCGGGTAGTTCCCATCGGGATCCCGGCGATCGAAGCGATACGGGAATATCTGCTAGTACTGCGTCCAAAATTGGCCAATGGCAAATCTACGGATGGTCTGTTCCTCTCACGGACCGGGCGTCCGATCGATCGTACCAATTGCTGGCGCATGGTGGTCAAATATGCTCGAAGGATGGGGGTGACGGGTAAATTATCGCCTCATACTCTCCGCCATTCTTTTGCGACGCATTTGCTGGCCGGGGGAGCTGATCTAAGAGTAGTTCAGGAAATGCTCGGACACGCCGACGTGACCACAACTCAGATCTACACTCATGTGGATAGCTCGCGACTGAAATCCATTCATGAAAAGTTTCATCCTCGACAGTGAGGATGTCGGAGGAGTGCCGCCGTCGGCAAGAAGCGATCAAGCGGGCAGTCCGACCATCCATCCGCTGACGGCTTCGGCGGCGGCTTTGACGATAGCCTCGGTGTCGCCGCCGGCATCCTGGGTTTCCATAATGCGGCGAACCAAGGCACTCCCGATGATCGCTCCGTCGGCTTCACTACAGACCCGGCGGACATGCTCGGCGGTGCTAATGCCGAATCCGACGATTACCGGCCGGCCCGTGGTTTGACGGAGCTGGCGGACGTTGTTAATCAGCTCCGGAGGAAGCTGGTTGCGTTCGCCAGTGATGCCGGTGACAGACATGTAGTATACAAACCCGGTCGAAAGGGCAGCGATTTTCTGACGACGCTCGGGAGTCGAGGCAGGGGAAACCAGCATAGGCAGAACCAGTCCTGCCTCGCTGACCTGACGGGCAACCTGCGGGGCTTCCTCAAGCGACAGATCGGGAATAATAAGCCCGTCAATACCTGCGTCGACCGCCTGCTGAAGGAAACAGTCCACCCCGAGACGGTACACAATGGAATAGGACAGCATAGCCAGCAGGGGGAGCTGGTTGTTGCGACGAAAGCGGGCCACCATGTCCAGTATCTCGCGAACATGAATGCCTTTTTCCAAAACGCGCGTAAAAGAAGACTGGATAGTGGGTCCGTCAGCAATGGGGTCCGAATAGGGGAAGCCAAGCTCGACAGCCGTCACTCCAACCTCGGCAAGGCCCTGGAGAATACGTTCGGTGGTCTCCAGGCCGCCCAGACCGGCGGTCAGGTAAGGGAGCAAGCCCTTTGTGCCACGGGTGGTCAATTCCTTCATTGCCTGATCGATTCTGTTCATATTGAGCAATATAGCGGGACGGTGTGGCGTAATCCAGTCAAATCGCATTGACGATAGGGCGGCAATGGCCGATACTGCGAGGGTGAGTGGAGACAGAGAAAAAGAGAGACGGTGGGCTCCCTGCACGTATGAGGGGGTTGTGAATATGCGGAATATTGAGGGGCTCGCTTTTCTCACCGTCCTCGTCGAGAGCGGAAAGCAATACAGTTCGTAGCGTTCATTGCGCCGAAAGGGAGCCTGATCGCCGATGAGGGCATTGGTTTTCAATAAAAAGCTGCAATATACAAACCAATACCCTGATCCCCAGCCGGGGCCAGGGGAGGTGCTGATTGCAGTAAAGCTGGCCAGCATTTGCGCCACCGACTTGGAAATTGCACGGGGTTATATGGCTTTTTCCGGCGTACTCGGCCACGAATTCGTCGGGACAGTAGCCAAGGGCCCGCAGGCCTGGAAGAATAAGCGGGTGGTGGCCGAGATCAATTGTGTATGCGGGAAATGCCGTATGTGCCAGCAGGGCCTGGCCAACCATTGCCAACGTCGGACCGTGCTGGGCATCGATGGGCGAGACGGTGTTTTCGCCGATCTGGTGGCCGTCCCCGAGCGGAATTTGTACGAAGTGCCGCAAACCGTCAGCGACGAACAGGCGGTATTCGTCGAGCCGCTGGCCGCCGCTTTTCAAGTTATCAAACAATGCCCTATTGAGAAACGTCAACGGGCAGTGGTCGTCGGATCCGGGCGTCTGGGTCTGCTGGTTGCCCAGGTGCTCAAAACCACCGGCTGCAAGCTGGAAGTCGTCGGACGAAACCAGCTCACCCTGGATTTCTGCGAAAAAAAGGGGATACAGACCCGGCACATCGCGGATATGATTCCGCGGCCTGAGCACGACGTGGTAGTCGAATGCAGCGGATCGTCGGAAGGTTTTGAACTTGCTATGAAACTGACACGGCCGAGGGGTACGCTGGTTCTAAAAAGCACGCATGCGGGCGCAGCGCCGTTGAATCTCTCTCCTCTCGTGGTCAACGAGATCAACCTGGTCGGCAGCCGATGCGGTCCGTTTTCCGAGGCAATTAACGCTTTGGCCCGCCGGGAGATCGACGTGGAATCCATGATCAGTCGCCAGTTGTCTTTGGATAGGGCGGTTGAGGCTATGGCCATGGCGGAGGATGCAGGTTATGTCAAAATTCTTCTAAAAGTTGGGGCTTAGATGCGAAAACACAGGGGGCACTGGGGAGACAAGAAGCGGAGGGAGATATCGGCAATGATGATCGAAGCGACGTATGCTGACCTGACCTTATTGCAGTTCGAGAATCTCGACCAGGAAGCAGGTTTGACCCATGCCTTTACGACCCGCCCGCAAAATTATGCACCGCATCGCGGAATGGGAAAAGATAAGGCCATCGATGCCCGGCGAAAAGTCTGCGATATTCTTGGCGCGTCTTTCGATCGTTTGACTTCGCCAGCCCAAGTACACAATGCCCTGATACTGCGAATCGAGGAGGAAGACATCGGCCGCGGACGTGATGGTCGGGATTCCGCTTTGCCCTACGTGGACGGACTGGTAACGGATCGGCCTAACTTACCGATGATTCTGTTGTCGGCCGACTGCCCGTTAGTTTGCGTTTACGATCCCGACCGGCCGGCGGTGGGGGGGTGCCATGCCAGTTGGCTGGGAACGGTGGGGGGGATTACCGGACAGCTTGTTCGCCGCATGCTTACGGAATTCGGCAGCCGGCCGGAGCGTTTACGGGCAGCGATTACTCCCTCGGCGGGGCCCTGTTGTTACGAGGTAGGCCATGAAGTACGACGTATCGCCCGGGATACCATAAGTGAGGCGGATACTTTCTTGATCGAACGAAATGGACAATTATTTTTCGATTTATGGGCGGCTAACCGAAGGCAGCTTACAGACGCCGGCCTCAAGGAAGGCAACATCGAAACGGCCAGCCTGTGCAGTATCTGCGACCAGCGTTTTTGGAGCCATCGCCGCGATGGAGCGGACGCAGGAAGAAGCGCGTTGATTGTCAATCTGCGTTAGGCGGTGATTTACTTCAGTTCCACGCTCCAGTAAGCATGGTCCAGAAATTGCTTCCACGAACGGTATCGCTCGGACGAAAGCTGGAGATTGATGGTCGGACTTCGCTTGGGTTTTGTGGGTTTTTTGATGATGTGCATGGCGGCCTGCTCGGGGGTGCGGCCGCCTTTTCTGACGTTGCACTCCAGGCAGCAGCAAACGATGTTGGTCCAAATCGTTCGCCCACCCTGGCTTTTGGGAACCACATGATCCAAGCTCAACTCACTGGTGGAGAACTTGCCACCGCAATACTGGCAGCGGTTGCCATCCCTGGCAAAAATATTCCGTCGGTTAAATTTGACCTCCTTGCGCGGTAACCGATCGTAGCCGACCAGCCGGATAATACGCGGGACGGCCATGCTGAAATGTACGGTGCGTACCCAGTCGAACTTATGCGGCTCGAATCGCTGCTTATGCTCGCTAACCTGCCGCCAACTATCAAAATCGTAGGAAAGATACTGATCGTTCTCGATATGAATGACTTCCGCTAGATCCCTATAAAGCAGAGAAAAAGCGCGTTTCACGCTGGCCACGCGAACAGCCATGTAATTTCGATTTAAGACCAGTACATGACAGTTCAGCCCTGAAACCAGGGAATCGACATACGCAATGGATGGAGTTGTGGCGAAGACCATATCCTCCTTTGTATATTGCCGTGTCTACCGCCATTATAAAAGATGGATTCACCCTTCGCAAGCTGTGTTTTCCTCATGAGAAGCGAAACACGCAGGAGGCATGACATCGTCTTGGTTGCCATTCTCCAGGGTCGGGCATAAAATTACGCCTTTGCTATGGGTATCCCGGAAAGGAATTCCCGTGAAACTAACGATGCCGAAAGATGTTAAGAATCTATGTGAACAATGCGCCGCCCTTTGCTGCCGATATTTCGCCTTCGAGATCGACAAGCCACGTACCAAGCGGGATTTCGATGATTTGCGATGGTACCTGCTGCATGAGGATTGCATCATTTTCGTCGAAGACGGTGACTGGTACGTGCAGATCAACCGCCCCTGCAAGGCCTTACGGTCTGACAACCGTTGCGGGATTTACGAAACCAGGCCAGCAATCTGCCGGGCGTACTCCACCAAAGGGTGTGATTATCATGGCGACGAGTATGATTACGAGCAGTTATTCGTGGAAGCCGAGCAGATTGCCGAATACGCCAAGCAATATCTGTCCAAACAACGCAAGCGCAAGGCGGCCCGACGGAAAACCGCGACTACGACGGTGCGTAAAACAAGTCGCGCGCGCAAAACTACGGGAAAGGTAACGAACGCCCCGCGACTCTTGAAGTCAGCTTGAGCAAATCATGAAATTTAAAACCGTTAAAGGCATGCGCGATTTCTATCCCCCCGAGATGGCCCAGCGTAATTGGGTCATGGAGGCTTGGCGGCGGGTTTCCCTGCGCAACGGTTTCGAGGAATATGATGGCCCGATCTTGGAATATCTGGATTTGTACAAGGCCAAGAGCGGAGAGGGAATAGTCTCGGAATTGTTTAATTTTACAGATCGGGGTGATCGGGAGCTGGCGATCCGACCGGAAATGACCCCGACTTTGGCACGTATGATCAATGCCCGAGCCGCTGCTCTACCACGTCCTATCAAATGGTTCAGTATGCCCCGCCTTTGCCGTGCGGAGCGTCCCCAACGCGGCCGACAGCGAGAATTCTTTCAGTGGAACATCGACATCGTGGGCGTCGACGACGAGTTGGCAGACGCGGAATGCATTTTCGTGGCCTTGGATTTCTTCCGCGAAGTCGGACTACGACCTGCTGACATGGTGATGAAGATAAACTCCCGGGCGCTGCTGTCGGCCCTGCTCAAAGCCTGGGACATCGAACCTGCTCGCCATGGGTCGATCTTTCTGGTGTTGGACAAAAGAGACAAACTGCCCGAAGAGATTTTCGAGGCCGAACTGACGAAAATATGCCGCAATGATCGCGAGAAGCGAACGCTGATGACTCTTGGGCAGGCTCAGGGTGAGGTCGGGATGCAATCACTGGGTGAGCTGGCCGCAGGCAACGAACTTGCTGAGGCTGAATTAGCCAAGCTGCACCGACTTTTTAACCTACTGACCACGTTGGGGGTGGCCGAATACTGCGCTTTTGATATGAGTGTCGTACGTGGGTTGGCCTACTATACCGGGGTGGTTTTCGAGGGGTTCGGCAGGGGAGGGTTGCGCCGGGCAATTTGCGGGGGGGGGCGTTACGATGACCTCCTGACACTCCTCGGCGGACCAGCCATGTCCGGAATCGGTTTCGGCACCAGCGATGTGGTTATTCTGGATCTGCT
>JAAYCU010000221.1 GCA_012729595.1 Phycisphaerales bacterium | reverse complement strand
GCGCGGTCTGGCGAGAGGCGGTGAACGATGTGGTCAAAGTCAGTCATGAACGTCCGGTACTCCGCCGCCTGGAAAAGCTCCTGGCGGCATGAAATCGGTCAGTTTAAGCAGATAACTTCATTAGGATTGCTCAGTGAGCACGATTCATCGCATCGTCTCTACTCGTAACCTATAACTTTCCAGCAGCCGCTTTGCCTCGTCCAATCGCGGACCCCGCAAATTACCCCGCAGCGAAATAACCTTGCCCGGAACGCCCACCACAACTGCATTCTCGGGCACTTCTTTGGTGACTACACAATTTGCACCGATGATGGCATTATTGCCAATGTAGATACCGCCGATCACTTTGGCTCCCGGCCCAACGAAAACGCAGTCCCCCAGGGTTGGAGCCCCCCCATATTCACCTAAAGTCACTCCTTGACAGAGGGTGCAGCGCTGACCAATTCTAGATCGCCCGTTGACGAAAATCGTACCATGGTGCTCGATCTTCAATCCAGGACCAACCATTGCGAACAAACTTACGTCGATATGAAACTTATAGGAATAGTGATGGAGTATCAGCCTGCTGAACAACCGTAAAGGGTTCATCCAGAAAGGCTTGGCCAACAGATATTGATTTAACCTGAACCAGAACGAATAACGGAAGCCTTGGCCGACGAATAACTCCCATAAGAATTTTTTAATGCCGGGATTGCCATGATAGCGATCGAGGTCAGACCAGACAAGGAAAGTAAACTCACTCCAATTCAATTGTATCCACCCCGGTTCATACCGAATGGGATTTTATGCAACATATCCAATGTATTCTCCGACATTAAGAATTTCTGTTTTATGAGTCATGAATAGATGGAGTTTCCGACCTCCAGTCCGACTCCCGGACCCATCGAGGTCGTCTCCGTCGTGTTCAGGAAGCGCATGATCTCCCAATAGGTCTGCCGATCGGGCGTCTCATCCAAATCGCTGCAAATCGCCAGCATGGCCTGGTAAGGATAGGGAAAACGACGAAGCTGAACACTGGACTCATTATCCACGTGGTCTTCCCTGATTATCCCGCAATGCCTGAAGGTAAACCTCGCGTGTCCGCCGAGCTACCTTATCCGGATGAAACCGATCCAGGGCGATCTCGCAGCCTTTGGCACCCATACGAATACGAAGGTCGTCATCCCTCAGGATCTGCTCCAATCGCCGGGCGATATCCTCCGGCTCGTTTGGATCAACGAGAAAACCCGATTCGCCGTCCCGCACCATGTAGGGCATCCCGCAACGGTTCGACGTGACCACGGGGACGCTTGCGGCCATCGCCTCCTCGATACCCATGGGCGAACCTTCCTCCAATGAAACCAAGGCAAAAGCACTCGCGGCGGCCAGTTCCTCTCGTACCTGTTCACGGCCGATCGGCCCGAGCAGGTCCACGTGATCCGCCATCCCCCGACGCCGGATCAGATCCTTCAGGCGATCAATGTAATCGGTGCCGTCCGGGCCGCCCGCCAAACGCAGCCGCGCGTCTATCCCACGATCGCGCAACCGGGCAACCGCCTCCACCAACGTAAACTGATTCTTGCGCGTACAAAGTATGGCCGCGCTGAAGATCGTCCCCTTACGCTCGCGTCTGGTAACATTGAAAAACGACTCGTCGATCGGATTGTCGATATCGTGGATAATCCCGCGAGCGATGCCCGTGAGGCGTTCGCGTACATAGGGACTGATCGAAATGATGTGCGGCTGGTCCGCCCAGCCCTCCTTCTCCACCCGTTCCCAAAGCCTGGATCGCAGCCAGGCGAAACGCTGCCCGGATACCAGCGTGTCCCCATAAATGAAACCGTGAATGGTGAACACGCGTGGTACGGCCATGCCCTTGATCATCAGCCCGTAAAAATCATGGGCGTGGATGATATCCGGCTTTAAAGCTTCCAGATAAGCCTGTACCCGGCGACGGCCGGGACCGACCGCATGCCGAAGCACGTGCCGGCCTTCCCAGGGCAAGCGGTGAATCGTCACCCCTTCCCACTCATATTGCTGCGGTTGGCGGCATTCCCGGTCGGTTGTTAGCACGTCGATCGCCAGATCCGCGAACCGCCCCAGCGCCCGCACCAGTGGCACGCTGACGGCCTCCACGCCACCCCGCGGCCGCGCCGAATCCTGCGGAAAGCTGGTGACAATGGCGAGCTTCATGCTATGGCACCGATCTCGCTATCGAGCAGCCAACTACGTCGAGAAAAGCTCTCTCAAATCGGGGTAACACAACTTCGACGGCATGGTTTTCCACGTAATAGCGTCGTGCGTTCTCCGATACCTGCCGCCAGCGATCCGGTGACGTAAGCAGGTCGCGGCATCCTTCAAGAAGACCCTCTACATCGCAGGCAAACACGCCTAAGTGCCGGCCGGCGATCAACCCGTCAGGATCAAATGTGGATACAACCGGCAGGCCGTGACTCCAGGCCTCCAAAAACGTGTTGGGGAAACCTTCAACATCCGAGGTGCAGATCAGACAGGCCGCCCGTTTGTAGATATCAGGTATCTGAGAACGTGCGACCGGACCGTGAACCTTGATATTCGGTACCGCCGCCGCGAGTCGCACGGCATTCTGAGAATAAGGACCGGGATTCGCGGGCCCGACCAGGTCAAACCGGAGTTCCGGACATTTTCTGGCCAGCTCAACCAATCGATCCGGCCGTTTCTGCTCACAGATACGGCCGACCCACAGTACGCGCGGCCGACCGTTGACGGGAGGCTCCGGTGGCCGATATTCCGCTTCCGACGGCCCCGGACACGGCATGGGAATCACCATAGAATCCAAGCCGAATCCCGACTTGAGCCTGTTCCTTTGGGATTCGGTCTGCACAATAATGCGATCAGCGTGCCGCAGACCATAGCGATACAGAACCCGCTCACGAAATGTCTTCACCTCAGGTAACCGGCGGTCCACATCGGGTTCGCTGGCCACGGAATAGATAAATTTTCGTTTGTGGCTGCGGCACCACAAAGCGACCTGTCCGGTCACCTCTTCGGCACAGTTTTGATAGTACAAATCAGCGTTGGCCCGCCGCAGGGTCCGATTCAGACTTGTCCATCGCGGATAAAAAAAACGCAGCCCGCGAACACCCGCGTCCTGGCGGCAAAGTTTTATGATTCTCACCCCGTCTACGGTCTCCTCCATCGCTCCGCCTTCATCCCAGGTAGTGATACTGACAGTGTATCCCTTTGCGGCTAGCCACCTGGCCGTCAGGCTGGTCTGCCATTCGACCCCGCCAATGTGACCATCCACACTACCGGAGATCGCGCCGTAGGCGTTATGAGAAACGATACACAAGGATGGCTTGTACTGAACGGGAAAAGCAATACCCTCTGGCTGATCCGACTTGTTCATGAGCACAACTGTTGGTCAAGTAAGTCGACCATTACTCCAATGAATCTATTCGCAAACTACCCGAAACCCGAAGTTAAATTGCGCCGTAGGCCCTGTTCCATATCTATAAGCACTTCGCAAAGCCCATGAGAATCTCTGAAAAGCCCCCCCTCGCATGATTTTGTGTCTATTGGCGCCGGCAAGAGGACCGGTCGGATCGGTCTGGAGATCGATTGCATACGGGCCAAACCAGTCGCCCACCCATTCCCATACATTACCATGCATATCATACAAGCCAAAGGCGTTGGGGAGCAACTGGCCCACCTCATGCATACAGACGCCGTATGTATAACCCTCGCAATCAGCGTTCTCGACGAACCACGCATACTGAGCCAGATCTTCGTCGGAGTCACCGAAGAAAAACGCGCTGGTGCTACCGGCCCGGCAGGCGTATTCCCATTCCGCCTCGGTGGGCAGCCGGCACAGCCGACCCGTTAGCGTACTCAAGGCGTCGCAGAAAGCGACCGCCGACGACCAGTCCACCCAGGCCGCCGGCAGATCATCGCCCATGGGTATCTCAAAGCAATCAGACTTACAGTCAATGGGCACGTCGGGGACATAGCCCATTAACGCTCTGAACTGGGCCTGGGTAACTTCCGTTTCACCCATTGCGAAATCAGACACCGTTACGAGGTGCTGAGGGCCTTCGTTGCTGAAATTCATCGCAATATGAGCAAGTGCAGCCAGTTGTTCATCCGAGGAGCCCATCAGGAATGTGCCCCCTGGTATATGTATGACTTTGAGGGTAACTCCGCCCCCCAGATCGAAGGTTTCCGTCTCCGTCAATCTCGGAACAAAGACGGCCGTGATGGTCTTGTCCTCATCCATCGTCAAAACGGCGGGATTGGCCGGCCGCAAGGAAGCGTCCCGCCAATAGTCGAACGGGCCACCCTGCAAGTCGCCTTCCCATCGGTCGAACCGCCAGCCCTCGGCGGCGGTAGCCGATACCGTTACTTCCTCTCCGAATGCAAGGGTCTCACCGGCCGGGTCCACGGCTCCCTCGCCCATCGTTTCGACAGTCAGGGTCGTATATGCTGGCCGGATGAGCACGAGAGTCCAGGTCCAGCCGCCACCGGTCATGGACAAGACCTGCTCATCAAGCCAGATGGCCGTTACCGCGCGGACCGAACCGTCCATGAACATCCAGCGGCCGGTAAACCCCGTGTCATCCACGGAGAGGATCACCAGCATCAAATCGCCCACCTTGCGTTCGGTGGAGTTCGCCAGGGTAACCACCCCGGCGCGATTCGAGATCTCGAGGGCAAATCCATGTTCGAGGCAGCCCCATTCACCGTCGAAGGCATCCATCGGCCCTTCGTTTTCCACGGTTTGCAGCCAGGCCTCAAGATCCATGTCGATCAAGGGCGCACACGCCTGCCCCAAGCACATTAACGATAACATGACCAGGATGAACATGCGTACCGAAGTCGTCAAGAACATTTGGTTCATGGTATTAATCCTGCTTGAGATGTTCATGAAGACGATAGACCGCTACCCGATAATCGCCTTGTCGTATCCGATGGACGGCGGCACCCAGGTATTCGACCGATTCGAGGAGTGGTACGGCCCGAGATGGATATGGCTCGTCCTCGAACAACAGCAGGCTTCTTACGCCGGCTTTGGCGAGCTGGGTCCGCACTTCATCAGGAGAATCGCCCTTCGGCACGCCGGCACAGGACGTATCCAGATAATACCCAATGACGACGCATTCATGCCATTCATTAGAGGCCAAGGGCCCCTCGATACCCAAGCCTTTCAGATCGAGAGCAAGTCGACGCACATCCGTGCCGGGCCGACTTAAGGCATATCTGGCCGTCTCCAGCCCCGGCAGGGCCATGGCCCCGATCATGACCAGACCGAGCAGGCTCTCCCAGAAACGTGGGGACGAGCAAATTGAAATCCGGTTGCGCCCAGACGCCAGAATGGTCGCAAGCCTCGTGAAAAGCACAACGACCATCACAAGAAGAAGCCCTTCCAATGGCCAGTAATATCGCCGCGAGCCCGCAAAAATCAGCATTAGACCTGAAAGGTACGATCCTACGGCGAGCAATGCCCATCGCCACGTCTTGGGTTCTGGTTCGAATGCATTGTTGACGGATAGGCACGAAATAACGAGTAGCGCTAGCAAAGCAAAGTATAAAAGACCCAGACCATCCGCGGCAAAAAGCAACATGGCTACTTCCCGGACATTTCGCAGGACAAGGCGTAGTTGATGCAACATGCCATCTAGCCCGGAGAACGGCGACCAGGAAGGCCACGGAGTGGTGATCTCGTCGGGGTTTTCCCAAACGGTAATCCGACCTGGCCGAAGATTCGTAATCGCCTGTGCGGGCCAGGTGTCAAATCCGGCTGGCCCGGCCAGGCTATGCACGATTGTTCCCGTGGTGGCATAGGTAGGACGCCCGTACCGAGCCGTCAAGACCGCCCACCACGGAGCGGCCACCATGGCGCAACCGGCCAAACCGAGAAACCAGCATTTCCATTGAGCTTGTTCCGGCCGCCATGATCCTGTCCGGCGCGCAGATCCAAGTGTTGCCAACGTATGGTGCAGCAGGAAAAACGGTAGGGCGTAATATTTAGCAAGATAGGCTACACCGGCTAACCCTCCCGCGAGCAACGCATCCCGTAACCTCAGGCTCCTGCAGGCTACGTAACTGCGGGCAAAGTAAAGGGTGAGCAAGGCCGCGAATAATACGTCCGCAATAATGCCCAGACCCTGCCACGTCAGAGCGAGCATACCGGCCGCCAGCGGGAGGCAGGCAGCCATAGTACCGCGCAAATTCAAGCAACGACCCAAATACCAGGTGGCCGCCATAAACAATGCCCCCGCAACGGCATTGACGATGTGTCCACCGAGTACCGGGTTCAGGCTGGCCAAATGCCAAGGCATCAGCAACCAGGATATAAGAGGGGCCCAATAGCCGGTAATCGCCAGATCGAAATTACCTTGGGTGTAGTACTGGGCAATACGAATATAAGCAACACCATCCAAGTTCAGTTGATGGCGGCACAACAGCACTACCAAGACTGCTAAAGGCGTGTAGACCACATAAGCGATGAGCAAAGGCCTATAAACAATACGATCAGAAATCAACTTTTTCATAATAATATGTGTAGCCGAGGGATACGCTATCCAATCTCACCAGGCCGATTGGCCGTGACTTGTTCGTAACCGCGATGGGTTCTCTTGCCGCCGGCCAGGTCGGTCCGTGGGGCTTCGATTACCGGAACCTCCACCTTCGGTTCGACCAGCGACGTATCCCCATCAAGACATTTCGGCTCGGCGGGAAGGCTTGTGGCGCCGGCCACCCGATCCTGTTTTCGTCCCCAGGCCCATGACAGAAAGCCCTTGCCGATGTCCCAGATCATGCCCAGATCGCCGCCATCGGCCATCATGCCAATCAGTCGCCATATCTGCCGGGGGCGAAAATAAAATTCCCGGAACGCACGTTTGGTACCGGCCAGGATCTTTTCGGCGGATAACTCAGGATATTGCAACACAACCGAATCATTCATATCGAATGCCGACCAT
>JAAYCU010000220.1 GCA_012729595.1 Phycisphaerales bacterium | reverse complement strand
GCCGGTATCGGTGCCCCAGTAGCGGGTGGCGCTGGTAACCTCGGAGCGGGTGTTGTACCCGTAGAGATTGAAGGCCGCCAGGTCGTTGGCATTGGTGAAGGTGAAGGCCTCGCCCGAGCTGGCGATGGCGGTGCGGCGGCCGAGCGCATCGTACGTGTAATCGTACTGCGACATCGTCCGGTCACCGGTGAAGCCGTTGTGGACGCGGGTGATGTAGGGCATGACCGGATCGTAGCTCCGGGTCATGGTGTGACCATGCGAGTTGGCCATGCTCTCGACCAGGTCGGATCCCGCCAAATAGCCGTAGGTGTAGGTATGCGTCAGGACATGCACCTGCGCGGTCACCGCGATGAAGCGGCCGTAGGCGTCGTACCCGTAGGTCAGGGTATAGGGCGAAGCCGACAGGGCGATGCCAGCCGGGCGGCCGAGGACGTCGGTGGCGCGGGTAATGGTGTTGGAGGCGCCGGTTTGCGGATCGACGATGGTCTCGGAGACGAGGTCGAGACCGTCGTAGGCGAAGTGATGCGCAGACAGGAATGTCTGCGCCACCTTCTGCCGCCCGAGGCGGTCTGCCTGCCGTGTCCAAAGTCGTCGCGGCTCACGCCGCTCAAAGCCGATATGGCGCTGTTGATTCATCATAATGGCTCTGGCATAATTTGGGCTATCATAAGACATCCTTGTCAGGGCGGAACTGATGGTTCATTTGTTGACGGTTGAGACGTGCAGGCTGGCAGTACGTCGAGATCGGGCATGGTGTATTTCGGTGCGCACAACCATTTGTAAAAATTCAAATGCTTCGCCTCTCCATGCCTGGCACGGAGGTACATGTACCACGGATTGGGCACTCCAGGATGCACGCCATCCAACGTCCAAGCTACTGACTCGGTATCCGAGAATTGATGCGAACGCAATTTTAGGGGAACACGTGGTGAAATCGGGCAGCCTGTTCGGTAACCTATCTCGACCTCCGGGAATGGATGCCACCCATGTCTCGACGGAGGGAGGGAAGATCGTATGATCATTTTGCCAGTTCGCGAAACGCTCCCCGTACCATAGAATGTTTCTCCCCAGACCGTTGCCTTAATTTCGATATCTGTCGGGCCAATAGTTCGGTAATTGCCAAAGTGGCAAGCTTCAACATTTCCGTTATAGTATATACTCACGCCCCACCATGCCCCAGTCCCAAAGTAGTAGTAATTATCGTAACCCGGCTGTGTTGTCGGGTAGCGTTCGCTGGTGTACCAGGACTTGGGTGTAAACGTTGCTTGGCAGCCCGCCACAAACAGAATAAGCAGTGCTGCGCAGGAAATCACGCTTCCGCGTCGTGCTATAAGGTGTGGATTCACAATTATATCCTTAATGGCAAGCCTCGGTATCGTCCCTGCCTATTAGCTTTCCCTTGTGATTTATATAGACAATGCGTACTTGCGGGCATCCCGCACAGCAAAGATTGTCTTTCTTTTTGCTAATGCCCGCTTGAATAGCTGGGTCAATTGTCTTTTCGAAGTTTCTGCGTTTATTTGGGTGCGGCCCGTATGTGCCGCCTTCCCATCCCACATTCAAATCCTCACCGGGGCCAGGCTCTTCCGACTCCCATATATACTTATACAATTCGCGCCAGGTTACTGAACCCTCGGCGCCCGGCATCGCATGTATCCAAGGTATTGGGGGTTTTACGCTTCCTTCTTTTTCGCCATCCTTTTGCTGGCGACGCAGTTTGTCAATATTCATAATCGTTTGAGCAGTCCAGCAACCTATAAGGCCAATACCTCCATAGCCTTCATCGGCATATTTTTGCGATGCCGATCCGATATCGCTATCAGTTAATACGTCCTCTATATCACCATAGTAATCGTCTTTCGGATCGTAGCCCGGGTTCTTTTTCTTCTTTCCATGTCCTTCTATGATAATGATCGTACATTCCTTTGTAACTGGGTGGGGATCGGTAATTTTAGCCAAACCTAGTAAATCCCAATAGGAAACTGGTGCATTTCCCATCGCAGCTACAATATTCCATCCACCCCATTCCTCAATCGGATCCCTGGAGAGCCACCGCCCCATGGACGGGCTGAACTTCCTGAACTCATACTCGCTCAGCCCCGTGACCGCGCACCATGGCTTGGTGCTGAAGCGGTGGGTGAAGGAGTCGGGCATCGGCCCCGACTGGACAACATTTTCGCCAAAGGGGGAATACTCATAGTGCGCGGTGAGGGTGCCGTCGGCGGACAGGTACTCCGTGACATTGCCGTTGGCGTCATAGGCGGCGAGGTAGGGTGCGCCATCGATGACTTCGGCTAGCAGACCACCGACGCCGCCTGCGCCTTGGAGAGAGCCACTTAGATCCAAGCCCCAGACGTAGGCGTTGGTAGTGATCGGTGATCCGTTATCGGTGATCAGTTCCTGGACGATGTTGTAGCCGTCCCACAGGAGCGTGCGGGT
>JAAYCU010000219.1 GCA_012729595.1 Phycisphaerales bacterium | reverse complement strand
TGGGGGGAATGGGGGGAGGAATGGAGGGAACGGATATATACGAACAATTTGAGGAGCTGATCTATCTCATTCAGCAGCAAGTGATGCCGGCCACTTGGGAGGAGGAGGCACCTGTTGGAGGTCTTCCTGACCAAGAAATGCGGGTTGGGACCATCGGTTCATGGAAGGACCGACTTATTGTCACTCATACCCCCAAAGCTCATCTACTGATAAATCGTTTATTCCGTAAACTTCGTGAGTCAGAAGACCATTTACAGGTTGCCGTTGAGGCCCAATTTATCACACTCACCTCCAACTTTCTAGAGGAAATTGGTATTGATCTGGATGTGGTATTGAATAATGGAAATGCCGGTATTGATCGAATGTATGCCCCGGGATCAGGTGTCGTCGATCCCGTAACAGGTGGAGAATATCTCTTGCAGCGAGAGTTTACCAAGCTTGGATTCACCCCCGGGGTGTATCTCCCGCCGGGAGCGACGGCCATTCCGGTTGGCACCACCGATACGACTGGGGGGACGGGTACAATGGCCGGCATCGTTCAACCCTACTACGATGTGGCCCTGGTCCCTCAGGGGTCGTCGTCAAACTACATGAGCCGACACACCACACCCATACCCATTATCAACAATACGGCCGATATGGCTATTGCCCAGAGTACGGGGGTGCCCGGCTCTCTCGGAGGTGGTGGAGTTAGCCCAGCCCTGCAGATGTTTGGCAGCTTTCTGGATAATATTCAGGTCGATTTTTTGCTGCGGGCAACCCAAATGGATGTACATAGTTCTCTGGTCGATGCGCCACGTCTTGTAGTACACAACAACCGGATGTCGACCATCTCGGTAAATACGACAGCGTATATTGTGGGCTCTCCAGGCTGGGCCGCCCAGGGTGGCTCGGGTGTCGGTGGAGCCCCGGCAACGGGACAACAACCAACGCTGCTTCCCGCCCCTACCGGACGATCTTTGTCGGTATTGCCCACCGTATCCACAGATCGAAAATACGTTACCGTAACGGTTTATCCGATGTTCATGCAATCCACCTATCGGCCTATAGCCGCAGGGGCGGGCGCTCTAGTGCAGGTTATGGAATTGCCTACCTACAGCATGTTTAACATCCAGACCACGGTGACGGTACCTGACGGCGGGACGATCTTGTTAGGTGGTCTCAAACTTGCGGGTGAAACAGAAGTCGAGGCTGGTGTCCCAATTCTCAGCAAAATTCCCGTGCTGAAGCGTCTCTATAACAATCGGTCCCAAGTGCGTGATGAGCAGATTCAGATGATTCTGGTCAAACCGAGTATCTTCCTGAAAGATGAAATGGAGGATCGCGTATTCCCGGATATGGCCACCTCAAAAAGCCAGGCCCTCAAGTGACCATGGTGAATATGCGGAATTGACGCGATAGTCTCGACGCTCTTCGTTCGAACGCTTGCGATCGCCGCCCTTCCGGGTCGGTAAGCACCGGAAGCTGCTGTTCCGTAAGCAGTTGCTGCCTGATTGCCAGCACTGGCGGACTTGGTTATGATTTTGCTGCGGTGTTGGCAACGCCAAGGCCCCCGATAGCGAGTATTTACTTGTTGTCTTGTGCGTGTTATTGGCCGCGGATGATAACGAGCGTGGAGCGTGTGCCGCTTTCCGCGCGTTGCCTTATTCAAGTTCCTTTAGTTGATGAAAGGATGATCTCTCATGGCACGACCGGTCACACTCTTTTCCGGACAATGGGCTGACTTGAAATTCGAGCAAGTCTGCAAGAAAGCCAAAAAATTCGGCTATGATGGCATAGAACTACCCTGCTGGGGGGACCACTTCGAGGTCAGCAAAGCTTTGGAAGACCGTAGTTACTGCAAGCGTAAATGGGAAACGCTTCTGAAGCACGGGTTGAAATGCTTTGCCATCAGCAGCCACTTGGTCGGCCAAGCAATTTGTGACCTGATCGATGAACGGCATAAGGCCATTCTTCCCCCACATGTTTGGGGAGACGGACAAGCCGAGGGTGTTCGCCGTCGGGCAGCCGCCGAGATGATGGATACCGCCCGTGCTGCACGAAAATTCTTCGATGCCGCCCCCGCTGCCGTCAAGAAGCAGATCAAGCGTGTAGTGGTCAATGGCTTTACTGGAAGCAGTATTTGGCATCTCCTCTACTCCTTTCCACCGGTTGTTCCCGGCCAGATAGAAAACGGCTACAAGGATTTCGCCAAACGTTTTAAACCAATCTTGGACGTCTTCGAACAGGAAGACGTCTACTTTGCCCTCGAAATTCACCCAACCGAAATTGCTTTCGATATTTGTTCCGCGGCCCGGGCAGTCGAAGCCGTTAAAGGCCATAAGCGTTTTGGCTTTAACTATGACCCCAGTCACTTGGGATATCAGGGCGTAGATTACGTGCGTCTGATCCGCGAATTTCGTGATCGGATTTATCATGTACACATGAAAGACGTCTATTGGTCCTCGGAACCCACACGAGCCGGGGTTTTCGGCGGCCATATGGATTTTGGGCATCCTGACCGCTATTGGGAATTCCGCTCCCTTGGCCGTGGTTGTATCGATTTTGAAGCCATTATGCGGGCACTCAACGAAATTCGCTATGATGGGCCGTTATCCGTTGAATGGGAGGATGCCGGAATGGACCGTGAGCACGGCGCCGCCGAAGCCTGCAGGTTCGTTCGAGCAGTGGACTTCCCCCCCTCGGCTATCGTTTTTGATGCCCAATTCGCCGAGAAGTGAATTGATACGGACTCAAAATGCAAATCGAGTAGAGGGAAGCCTTGCGGCACCCGCTACTCGATTGCATTTCTGGTAATACTGTTATTCGGCGACAGTGCCTTGTGGTATCCGATACAAACGATAACAATCCTCCACCCGGGCTTCCCGCGTATCCCCCTTATGAATTAGCACGCGGTAATTGAACTCGACTCGCTCACCCTGTTTGCAGAGCATCGAACCGTCTTGATTTTTATCCCCAGTGAAATCCCTTGCGCCAAACGGGTTGGCCGGATACAAGCCATAATTTCGTATGTGCCAGTATGTCGGGTGTCGGGGATTGCTAGGCGCATCCATGATCGCCACCCCAACAGTAACCCCGCTGAACATCTGGCCGTAATAATCGCACCACTCGGCCTGCTTGCCCCAGCATTGTTGCGGTCCGACTCCGCCACGGCTGTTGGTCATTCGGCCGCGGAGTTGTTGCGGAGTGTCGATCCCAACCTCGTCCATGTGCACGGCTAGCCGCAGAGTAATGATTCCAGCTTCCTTGGTATCCGCGAACATTACATCTCCGTCTTGGAAATTGAAAATATTTTGTGCATCGATAATCCTTGTATCATTATCGCCGCGGTAAAATGTATACGTCCGGGTTTCCGCTATTTCACGTTTGTCCCCGGGCCCCATCCAGTCAATTTCCGCCTCAACGAGCCCAAACACTGGACCGCTCACTGTTCGGACGATGCGTCTTACCACCTGGCGTCCCTGTTTCGGCCCATGCCCCTCATGCCAGTAATTCGTGCCCTCCTGTTCAAGATCTTGCGTGCGTACGTCGCCATGCGCGCTGAAGAATGAGCGATGATGTGAATGATCGAGACGCTTGTTCTCGCTTTCTATTGGGTTATCCTGCATAGGGTAATCACGGGTAACCGGCTCACCGGTCGGCCCGATCACCGGATACAAATAAGGCTTGAAATCACCTTCCTTTCGGGCCAGATGGAACACGGTAAACAATTCACCGTTAATCCTTACGTCAATCGTGTTTTCACTTACGGGCCGAACTTGAACCCCCTCGGTTATCTCCCCGCTGTCCACTATTTCGAGCTGGTATTGATTAACCTGTCCTTCCTTTCCCCCATGTTGCCATATCCATATGCGCCCTCGCTCATCCAATTGCGCTGGAATAACTTGGCCATCACGAGTTCGCAAACGGTAATGTGCTTGGCTATCCAGCGATTGCTGGATAGGAAAACTGATCGGCCCCGCAGGGCAATCGAAGGTATACGTATAATTAATTTGTACTAGGGACTGGGATGACGCAAGGCTCTGGCCAGTCGTAGTACAGCCTGATAACAGTATTGCGACCAGTACCAGCCATAACCATTTGGATTGGATCATGATACCACCTCCTCTAATATTAGAACAAAGGTTCAAGCTAAAGCGGCCTTCAGGGCCTTGAAGCCCACATCGGCCACCGTGGTGGGATCGGGTTCGTATTGAAAAGGCTCTACCGAGATCCAATGCGAATACCCGCTCTCCCGTAAGGCCCGCAGGATTTGGGGCAAATCAATACTACTATCCGCTGGTGAGGGCAGCCCCACCCCGGCACCAGAAGGTTGGTTCGCGTGAAAATGCCCCGCCCTACCCCCGTACTTCTGAATCGTCCCGAGGATACCGTCTGGCATGGCCGACATCGCTTTGATATCCAGCATATATCCAATATTCGGATGCCCGATCTCCGCCGCGAGGCGGTCCGCATCCTCGACCGTGTTTAGAAAATTCGTCTCTTTGGGGGCAAGCCCTTCAAGACAAAGCTGCACGTTACGCTGGGCACAATCTTCAGCTACCGAAGCAAAAACCTCGACCGCGTTTGTCCATCCCTGTTCGTAGGTGTTAGGTGGTTCGATATTCCGCTGGGTAGGCGAACCGAAGGTCATTACGCTGCCACCCAAATCTCCGCATAAATGTATGAGTTTGCGCAAATATTCTGCCGACTTCTGCCGGATTGAGGCATCCGGAGTGGTCAGATGCAACCCCTTGGGGGACACGAAAAGCCAGTGCAACCCGATGATCTCAACCCCAGCGTCGCTTGCTGCCCGTACGATCTGGCGGCGGCGTTCCGTACTGATTTCATCCACATGACCGGCAATAGTGAAAGGGGCGATCTCCACCCCATCGTAACCAATCTTCCTTGCGATACGAAAGACTTCCTCTACGGACTGCTCTCGCCATGGTTCGTTACAGGTTGCTAGTTTCATAACCCTCACACATTATTCTGGATGCCAATTTTACTACCGTTTAACTTAAACTGACCGATTTCATGCCGCCAGGAGCTTTTCCAGGCGGCGGAGTACCGGACGTTCATGACTGACTTTGACCAC
>JAAYCU010000218.1 GCA_012729595.1 Phycisphaerales bacterium | reverse complement strand
ATTCTCACTTTCGGGAGCACGAGTCTTTCAAGACGAATATGCGCGGCACTTCGATCAGATCATACAAGTTATATATGAGCTCTAAAACATCAATATACCGACACTACACTAACAAAACAAAAACCTTGCTGAAACTAACGCAAGAATAATGATAAAAGAGTACCGGCAGAAATAGCCACACCGTATGGCAACTTTGGCTTCTCGACCATCTTCTTTGAATATACCCAGATATGTTGACGGGTCAAAGCAAATGTTTTCAGGGTCCCCCAACATGATCTGGCAAGGTCCAATGCATATCCACGATGGATGACCAGCATCACTCCCGCCAAAACCCCTCCCGCAATACAGGTCCAGACGAAAGCGGAGAATGCACCGTCCTTGCCCAGCAGAGCACCCACAGCAGCCATTAGCTTCACATCCCCGGCACCCATTATGCCGAAAAGATATGGAATGATCAAGACCCCAAGTCCAACTGTCATACCGCTCAAACTGAATAGTAATCCCGCCACCCCATCAGAGATAGTAAAGTATCCTATTCCGATCAGGATGGCGGGAAAAGTCAAAATGTTGGGGATCCTGTGAGAACGAAAATCGACTACGGCGGAAACCACCACAAGGCACAGCAATGTCGCCATGGGGACAACATCTCCCGGCAGGTTTTGTAGAATACCCACGTTCAACACGTTTCATCTATCTCCATGCCATTTCCACAGATTGCTGCACTCCGTATAGTGATCGACCCAGTATTCGGTGATACAGGTCCCACAGAGTAGTTGTCTCACAGATATCCATATTGGCTAGCTATCTTGATTTCACCTCGACACCGAGAAGAACCATTGCCGAGCCCTTTTGCTATCCGGGCAAAAGGTTTTTTCTATCCTCTTACACAAACCTATTATTGATCATTGTGAATGCATCTCGTACCGGCGCCAAAGTAAGCATCTTGACTCTTAGCTTCCTCCTGCACCTGTCACAGCATCAGCTATTTCCTGGAATTTAGCACTCAAACTTGTCCCGACATTCGTGACCGCAACAATAATCACCACCGCAATCAGCGCAGCAATCAAGCCGTACTCGATCGCCGTAACGCCCTCTTCGTCCTTCAGAAACCTGATCAGTTTTTCCATGGCATACTCCTTCATCCGTTTTTCGTTTTGTTTTCTTATACTACACACCCACCACGCCATTATTCTCAAATGACCTTTCGCGTGCAGGGTTTTATGCACTTTCCATACCAGGATCACGAAGACGGCCGGGCCGAGGGGGTCGCAAAAGACCCGCAATAAAATATACGCTGTAATTCCAATCCATTAACAACCAGACGGTCTTTGCGGCATCGATCCTCTTCGCCCTGCTGCACCTGCAGATTCAAGAGCAGCATCTACTATTGGTAGATGAATCCGGCAACCTGATTGGAGTCCCCAATCGACGTTGCCTGTTCCCGGGCATGGGAAGAACGACTCGGCGGGCTTGAGTTGTCCGCTTTCACTCGGCCTGTCCCGCCGTACAATGTCGGACGAACCGATTCTTTCGCCGGGACCACCATGGCGATGGTCGTTCAGGGGGGTTGTGTTTCTTGAGGCGGGGGATCGGTCAATCGTTCAGCGAATGCTTCCTCATCTTCTTCCAGAGGTTCTTGGGGCTGAGACCCAGTATCTTTGCGGCCTTGGCCTGGACGCCCCCGCTTTTTTCCAGGGCGCTCACGATAAGCCGTTTTTCGAGCTCGTACAGGGTTTCCATGAGGGAGATGCATTCCGTCTCGTCCTCCTCGTCGGCCAGGGCGTTGAGAAACCTCCTGGACGCTATCTTCACGGCATCGGCGGTGAGGATGCCCCCTGCGCTGACGATGGCGGCTCGTTCCAGGATGTTCAGGAGCTCCCTCACATTGCCGGGCCAGTCCCGGTTGAGAAGAACTTCCATGGCATCCTTGGATATGCCGGTCAGGTGGATACCGAGGCGGATGTTGAGCCCGCGCAGGAAATGCGCGGCGAGCAGAGGCAGGTCTTCGGGCCTGTCGCGCAGAGGCGGAACGTGGATGGAGGCGACGTTCAACCGATAGTAGAGATCTTCGCGGAAGGCTTTTTTCGTAATGAGTTCAGGCAGGTCCTGGTTGGTGGCGGCGATGATACGCACGTTGACGGGTATGGGCATCCGTCCTCCCAGGCGGTCCACTTCTCGGCGTTCGAGGGTGCGCAGGAGCTTTGCCTGGAGGTTTGCCGGCATGTCACCGATTTCAT
>JAAYCU010000217.1 GCA_012729595.1 Phycisphaerales bacterium | reverse complement strand
TGTAAGTGTCATATGGGAAATCCGGGCTAACAGTAGGATTTCAGGCTACTGATCAGTAGAGGCTCGCCGATCCTTCCCTGCTTGACTGCCTGTTGGACGGCCACGAATGGTCCGCTTTTCCGGTAGGGTAGAAAAACGGTCAACTTCTTGCCCGACTTGGTCAATTCGGTCCGTAGCGTCTCGAGCTCCGTCAGGTCCAGAGCGATCGTCTTCTCGCTTAAGATATGGCAACCGCGCCGGGCCGCTTCGATATTCACCTCCCCCATTCGCCCGTAAGGCACGAAGGTCGCGACGATGTCCGGCTTCACTTCATCGAGCATTTTCCGGTAATCGTCATGATACACGCGGGTTTGGGCGGTACAAGACGGGCATTTTTGTTGATATTGCGTCTCGAATTCCTGATCGGTATCATAAGGCGAGATCAAAACAACTGCGGCCAATTCGCAATTCTCCGCCTGGGGTACCCCTCCGCGAATAACGCCCCAGTGCCCTTCCAGGCCAATCTGGGCAATGCGAATTTTCGACGCCCGGTCACGGCTTTGGGCTTTGAGCATGGTATGATAGCCGCCTACGGCGGAACCAACGACAAAAGCACGACGACTGATCGCTCGGCCATGATGCGTTTTCGACACAATCTTTCCTTGGTTTTTGATCACAGCAGACTCCTGCACTTGCATTACGACACATCTTTCCTGACTCCTCCTGAGGGATAACCATACATTCGGTTGCCTTGATTGGCAATTTACAACAGGTTCACTTTGGCCAGAGTACTCGCCCATTATTCACGGGAAGATTGAGCATCTGAATTGCGTTATCATAATGCCGGATAGCACCGGGACGAGGGGGCAATCAACAAGATCGCGGCCTTTCTATCTGGCTAATATCCCCCCGTCAACCACGTCATTGGACAGTTTTCTAACGAGAAGACTGGATAGCGCAAACACCCCATGCTTTTCGAGCATATCTGGACAGGAATGCATTGTAAGCCGGATGCCCCCACGACAGATCATTGGAATCTCGCCGGCAGGATTATCGTAATCGCCATATAAGCGGGGAGCGTGGCGGAGTGTTTTACGCTCCGCCACGCTCCCTGTATGTGGTCGTCAACGAATAGAACTTACGGACAAGCCGGGCTCGAAACCCACTGCACACCCGGGCCTGTCGAACAGGCCTCGAATGATCCAAGATCCACAGTGTTAACCTTGCCATCTAGATTACGGTCGAAGCAACGACAATACTCGTCGGCATCGACGGGTAGCGGATCGTTACCAGAGAAGCACCGCTGAAACAGGGCAATATCATCCATGTCCACGTCCCCTGCGGCGGCGATTAACCGACAAAAGACAGCATTCTCGCTGACACAATACGGCCGGGCCAGGAAGATACCCAGCAGATTGCTCACCAATTATTCATTGTGACTCTGAGGTAGCGTAAACGGTGGCCCCTTCATCTACAATGACAATCTCTACCGGCTGGCCACCCGCGGTCACCGTTGCGGGAACGTCCGGCCGCGATTGGGAGAATGATCATACGAAATATGCCGTCACCAACCCGATTGCCGCGAGAATGAACGGGGAACGAAATCATCCGCATCGATGAATAGGGTTTGTTAGCCTATTGAAAACGAGACCTCTGCTCAATTACCTCCCCGCTTATCCTTGGTTATCGGAACCACGCCGAGCGAATCACGCGAAGACAAAGTACCGGTCATGAACTACCGATAATTGAGTTGCCGCATAAGTGTTTCTGTGATCCGATGGACCGGCCGGCCATCGCGGCCGCCCTGGGCGCTTTTTGGTATGATCCGACCCGACAACCCGACCTATCGAATATTGGACGCTTGGCGCGGAATCGCCTGTTTGATGATCGTGGCCTACCACAGCACCATCAGCATTCGCTCGATCGCTCCGGAATTGGCGACGACCATCTGGCCCTGGATGCGTTTCGGCTATCTGGGAGTACCCCTGTTTTTCGTAATAAGCGGCTACTGTATCACTGCGACGGCCGACCCCTGCCGTCGTCACAATCAATCCTGCCTACTGTTCCTAAGGCGACGCGCCCGTCGCCTGTACCCCTCCTATTTGATCATGATCGCCAGCCTCACCCTCCTGCTGCTGATTTGCGACGCTATCGGGATCAATCTGTTTTACGAACGGAAAGTGCGCTTCTACAGTCCCGCTTCGCTCAGTCTCGGGCAATGGCTTGGCAATCTGACCCTGACCGAAACCTGGCGCCCCCAGGTCACCGGCGAGTCCGGCCGTCTGTTTCTTGAAGTAGCCTGGTCACTGTGTTATGAGGCCCAGTTCTACGGGATCATGTTCCTGCTGTTATGGACTATGCGCAAACGTTTTTTCGCGGGCATAATCGGAGTGACCGCGGCCACGTTGCTAACCTGGATTCTGGCCTGCCTCGGACACTGGTCAAATCGGCTACAGGGGACTTTTATCGAATGGGGCTGGCTGCAATTTTCCTGCGGAGTAGCCGTTTACTACGTCATCAATCATACCAACGATTCCCCGCAAGGCCGTCATATTCGACGCATCGCCTGGGGTGGCCTGCTGTCCGCGTTTCCGATCTGTCTGATTCTGGCCACGCGGGGCGGAGAGGTAGCGGGTTCCTTCTTTATCAATCCGTGGCTGAGCATGTGTGTGTGTGTTGCCTTTGCGGCCTCGCTGTTACTGCTGCGGCCCATGGATCGCAAGCTTGCGGCTTTGAACTCCGTTCGCATGCTGTCCAGCATCGGCATCTTCTCTTATAGCATGTATCTATCGCACTATCCGGTATGCAAACTGGTAGCGGTGTTGGCCTACCGCGGCGGGGCCTGGACGCAAACCCGTACACTTCTGTTCACTCTGCCAGCCTGCGTGCTGGCCTCGACGGCCGTCGCTTATGCCTTTTATCAACTGGTGGAAAAGCGATTTAGCAACCTTCACGCCCCGAAAACATCGCCTGCGATCGACAAATACCAACCGGTCGGGACCGAACCCCTTCTGGGTGCAATAGCCGATGGTGCGATTTCCTGACCGTCCACGATTTATTCTCGACCAGATATACCGGTGTCCCGCCGAACGCAATCCCGCAGGTCGTCCATGGCGCCTTCCAGCAGATACTGCTGGCCGCGTGTATCTGCCCTTCCGCAAGGCGGGCAGGGTGGTCACCCACATCCAATCCTTGGTCAGTACCTCCTCTCGTTTATCCAGTTTCCGCCGAACCGTGTAGGTTTCCAGACTCCGCACGACCCGTGCCCGCGAAGCCAGTTCGGGCTAACCGGAAAGCGGTCGGAACCCCGATACCGGCATCGGCGTTTACCGACAACTTCCGCCAGACTGACCGGCAACGCATGGAACACCCATCGCGCATCCTCGGCCAGATGGGGACGATCAAGTCCGCCGAGGGAATGTTCTGGCCGAGCCAACCAAGTCAGAACCGACTGGCCTTGGTCTGCCCCAGGGCGTGCTGGCTTCCCCGCCAAATCATAAACATGACCACCACAGCCCGGACCACCGTCCGCGTGGCAACCTGGGGGCGACGACGCGTGTAGCGCACGGCATTGAGGCCGTCTTCCCATTCCAGAACCTTACGCCTGTAGACCAGGATACGCAGTAGTACGCTCAGTCCCGCCGCTAACGCGCCAATAACGTCCCGCGGATGCCCCCACGACAGATTATTGGAATCTCACCGGCTGGATAATCGTAATTGCCATATAAGCGGGGAGCGTGGCGGAGTGTTGTACGCTCCGCCACGCTCCCTGTGTGTGGTCGTCAACTAATACAACTTACGGACAAGCCGGGCTCGAAACCCACTGCACACCCGGGCCTGTCGAACAGGCCTCGAATGATCCAAGATCCACAGTGTTA